>DASUFK010000042.1:0-7816 GCA_036274615.1 Gammaproteobacteria bacterium
AGGCCCCGAGGCCGCGCTCGGCCGCGCGAAAGTGCTGCTCGAAGTCATTGGCCGGCGAATCTTCGTGGCCGGCGTTAAGCCGGAGTCCGCCACCGCCATCAAGCTCGCGAACAACGCGGTGCTCGGCTGCGCGATGGTGGCAATGGCGGAGGGCTTCGCGCTCGTGCGCAAGTACGGTGTGGCGCCGCAGGTGTTTCAAGACGTGATGACCGAGGGCCTGTTCGCGGCGCCCGCCTACAAGATCTACGGCCAGAAGATGGTGGACCGCAGCTGGGACCAGGTGGGCTCGCCGATCACGGTGGGGCTCAAGGACGCGAACCTGATCGCCGCGGCCGCCGACATCGCGCGCGTGCCGATGCCGAGCCACAACGTGTATCGCGACCGGTTGATCGGCGCCGTGGCGCACGGCGACGGCGGCCGCGACCAGGCGGTGCTCGGCCGCGAGCAGGCGCGGGCCGCCGGGCTCGACTAGCCTCGGAGCTTTAAGCGTCCAAAAACTCCACGAGCGCGCGCGTCACCGCCTCCGGCTGCTCGATCGTCGAGAGGTGACCGCAGCGCGGCACCTTCACGAGGTGAGGATCCTGCACGTTCGCGGCGATCTCCTGCGCGCGGTCGGGCGGCGTGAGCGTGTCGTCCTCGCCCACGAGCACGAGCGCGGGGCAGCGAATGGCGGGAAGGTTCGGCCGCGAGTCCGGGCGGTGCATGATCGCCGTTTGCTGGCGCACGAAAGCATCGGCGCCCACGTCGCGCGCCATCGTGCGCACCGTTGTGCGCAGCGCCTCGTCGCCGTGGCGAGCCGCGGCCACGAATTTGGGGAAGAGCAAGTCGGCGATCGTGTCGAAGCGGCCGCTCTTCGCGATGTCGATCTGCCGTTGCCGCGCCTCCGACTGTTCCGGCGCATCGGGCCGCGCCGTGGTGTCGAGCAGCGCGAGCTTCGCCACGCGCTCGGACGCCTGCCGCCAGACTTCGAACGCCACGTAGCCGCCCATCGACAGCCCGACGAGCGCGAACGGTCCTTGCACTTGCGTCAAGATCCGGTGCGCTATCGCGGAGACGCTGGAATCGCGAGTGTGGTCGGCGACGATCACGGGCCCGAAGCGCCAGAGCGCCGGCAGCTGCTCGACGTAGAGCCGCGCCGTGCACAGGAGCCCGGGCACGAGCACGATGGGGAGTGACGGTTGCGTAGCGGCGCTCATGGTTCGACCACCTCGAAGCTCTGCGGTTATACAGAAGATTGTAGCGATCCATGGGGACGGCAACCCACGGGGGGCGCGGTCCGACGTTGACACACAACTTGACTGATGCTTGACAGACCTGCTCGCCGCGAGAGCGCCGCTTGGCTGGACTGTTTATACTGCCGCCCGACCGCTCGATGAGAACCGCGAGAAAAATTTCCTAGCCTTCCCAAGGAACCCTCGATGAATCCTGCCCGCCTCCTGCCGGTAGCCACGTTTCTCTGTGCGGCCGCACCCGCGTTCGCCCAGCTCCAAGACCTCGACGAGCAGCTCCGCACCACCCCGATCCGCGCCGACAAGCTGGCGGAGAACTTCTACGTGCTGTTCGGCGTCGGCGGCAACATCCTGCTATCGATCGGCGACAACGGCGTGCTGCTCGTGGACGACCAGTTCACGCAGATGACCCCGAAGTACAAGGCCAAGATCGGCGAGCTCGGCGGCGGCAAGATCGACTTCGTGATCAACACCCACTGGCACTTCGACCATTCGAACGCGAATCAGGCGCTCGGCCCCGAGGGCACCTGGTTCATCGCTCACGAGAATGCGCGCACGATGCTCACGAAGCACAACGTGGTGAACCTCGTTACCCGCACCATCGACCAGCCGGCGTATCCCGACGCCGCCTTGCCCGTGATCGTCTACGACCACGCGATGCAGATGCACTTCAACGGCGAGCGCATCGATCTCCTGCACTTCGGGCCCGCGCACACCACGGGCGACACGGCCGTGGTGTTCCGCACGCACAACGTCGTGCACATGGGCGACGTCTACAACAACGCGGGTTATCCGTTCATCGACGCCGGGAACGGCGGCAGCCTGAACGGCACGATCGAGTTCTGCGAGAAGATGATCGAGCAGATCGACGAGAACACGCTGGTCGTGCCGGGCCACGGTCCCGTGGCGCGCTATCGAGACCTCGTGGACTACGTGGCGATGCTCACCACGATCCGCGACCGCATGTCGGCGCTCATCAAGAGCGGCGCCACGCTGGCGCAGGTCGTGGCCGCGCAGCCCACGGCCGAGTGGGACGACAAGAAGGGCGATCCGGCCACGTTCTTGAACCGCGCGTACGCGAGCCTTTCCAAGCGCTGAAGCACCGGCCCAAGGCTTGGGCATGCATCGCAAAAACTGCGAGCGGTAGCCGTGCCGCACGTGCCGCGGACGCGCGCCGCGCTGGCATATGTCTTGCACTCTTCCGGTTGCTGTTTGCGACACGGAGGTGCGAAATGCAAACCATCAAGCTCAAACGATTGACGGCCGCGATCTCTGCGGCACTTCTCACCGGAGCGATCGCCGCCAGCGCGGGCGCGCAGGAGCGCGACCAAACACCCGGCGCGCGGCGCACGGCGCCGGAGGGCGGGATCGAGATTGCGCGTAGCGACCGCACGAACGCGGCGTTGCAGAGCTATCGCGAGTACATGCAAGGCCACGACGCGCGCGTGAGCAAGCTCGTAGGTACCGACGTCCACGCGATGGGCGGCGACAAGGTCGGTGAGATCGACGACGTGCTCCTGTCGAGCTCGCCGTCGGCCAAGCCGATGGTGGTGATCTCCGCCGGCGGCACGCTCGGCGTGGGCGACAAGCTCGTCGCGATGCCGCTCGACGACCTCAAGGTCTCCGGCGATCATGACCTCTACATCGCCCAGACCACCAATCAGCTGAGCGCCGAGCCGGCATTCAAATACGGTCAGAGCGAGACCGGGGCGGCGTCGCGCACCGCGCAAACCGGCGCGGGCACGCGGCTCGCGGGCCTGGTTGGCGCGAACGTCACGGACACCGCGGGCAAGGGCATCGGCGAGATCGACGATATCCTGATCGGCATGAAGACCGGCGCCAAGAACCGAGCAGTGCTCGACGTGGGCGGCGTGGCCGGGTTGGGCTCGAAGCTCGTGGCCGTGCCGTTCGAGGATCTCCAGATCGCGCGCTCGGTGACGGAAGCCGAGGGCTCGCCGAAGTCGCCGGAGGTGCACATCGCCTCGACGACCGACGCGCTCAAGCAAATGCCGGAGTTCCAGTACGACGAGGACACGCCGCAGAAGACCAGCGTCTTGCGCTGAGTCGCGTCCGGCGGCGTCTCGAACGTCGAGCGGCAAAAACGGGGCGGGCCACTTCGGCCCGTTCCTCTTTTTGCGGCCCGCGATCAGCTGATCTCGGCCCCGCCTTCGCGCTCGACGTAGCGAACGAGCTCGCTCACGCTCGCGCCGCGCTCGGCGGCCTCGTCGGCGCTCCGCCAGAGCTCGCTGCCCTTGTCCCAGAACGGCACGTTGGCCTGCTGCCGCGCCGCGAGCTCGAGCGCAATGCCGATGTCCTTGACCATGAGCTCGAGCTTGAACGGGTCGTCGAAGGCGCGGTTGGTGATCCGCTGCTTGATGTGGGTCTGGGTGATCCACGACATGCCGGTGGACACGTTGAGCACGTCGGTCATCACGTTCGGGTCGAGCCCGAACATCTTGCCCACCACGAGCCCCTCGGCCGTGGCGACCAACGTCATCGCAGTGATCGTGTTGTTGATCGACTTCATCGCGTGGCCGGCGCCCACGGGACCGAGGTGGAACACGTGCTTGCCGAGGACCTCGAGCACCGGCTTGGCGCGCGCCACGTCCGCGGCCGGGCCGCCCACCATGAACACGAGCGTCGCGGCCTTGGCACCCATCTCCGCGCCCGACGTGGCCGAGTCGACCATCGCCACGCCGCGAGCCGCGAGCGCTTTCGCGGTCTCCACGGTGAGCCACGGCTCGCACGACGACGTGTCGATCAGCAGCTCGCCGCCCTTGAAGCCCTCGATGAGCCCGTTCGCGCCGAGCGCCACGTCGCGGACGTAGGAGCCCGACGGCAGCATCGTGATCACGAGCTCGGACGCGCGCGCGACATCGCGCGGCGTCGCGGCAATTCGCACGCCCGCGTGTGCGACCGCCAGCCGTTCTGCCTTGGCCGCGTCGATGTCGAGCACCGTGAGCGTGTGGCCCGCTTTCGCGAGGTGGCCTGCCATCGGCGTGCCCATGACGCCTAGCCCGATGAATCCGATTCGCATCGCTTGGTGCTCCGTCCGCTTGCCGTCCGACGCCCCGCTCGGGGCGAGCCATGATAGACGCTTTTCGCCGTCGCTTGCCTCGGCCGGCTTTGGCGCGTAGCGTTCTCCGCGTTCGAACACGACCGGGGGGTCGCCGATGCAACGTCGACGTTGGCTGTTGTTGGCAGCGGTGGTGGGCGGGATCGCGGTCGTCGCACTGCCGAGCGCGTTCGCCGAGAAGGACGCCCAAGGTTTCGTCATCACGAAGCCGGACGAGCTCAAATACGAGCCGAACGAGACGGGCTCGGGGCCCGACATCGCCGTGGTCTACGGCGATCCCACCAAACCCGGCCTGTATATCATCCGCGCCCGCTTCAAGCCCGGCGTGATGTCGAAGCCGCACTACCATCCCACCGACCGCCACGTGACGGTGATCTCCGGCACCTGGTGGGCCGGCAGGGACGCGTCGGGCGACCCGAACAAGACCACGCCGCTCGGCCCCGGTAGCTACATGCTGCATCCCGCCGGCAAGGTGCATTACGACGGCGCGAAGGAGGTCGAGGCGGTGGTCGAGATCAAGGGCATCGGCCCGGCGCCGACGGTTTCGGTCGGGCAGTGACGATGGCGAAACCTGCCGAGCTCGACGCCCATGAGTCCGTCGCCGGCAACGGCTTGCTGCACCGCCGGCTGTTCCTGTCGCAGGGCGCGGCGCTGCTCGGCGCGGGCGGTGCTCTGCTCACCGCGGCGCCGGCGCCCGCCGCGCCGCCCGAGGTCCCCGCGTCGATGAAGACGCCGGGCGCGGCGCTGTCGGGCTACGGCGAACGGTCGCCGCACGAAGCAAAGGTGCAGCGTGCGGCGCAGGGCCAGCCCGGCGCCCCCGGCACCGGCAGCTCACGCACGCCGCTCGAAAGCCTCGAGGGCGTCATCACGCCGAGCTCGCTGCACTTCGAGCGCAGCCACAACGGCGTGCCCGACATCGATCCCGCCCAGCACCGCGTGCTGATCCACGGGCTCGTGGAGCGGCCGCTGATCTTCGATCTCGATGCGTTGTCGCGCTATCCGCTCGTGTCGCGCATCCAGTTTCTCGAGTGCTCCGGCAACAGCGCGGCGCTGAACGGCGCCGACCCGCCGCAGCAGACGGCCGGCGGATTGCACGGCCTCGTGTCCTGCAGCGATTGGACCGGCGTGCCGCTCGCGATCCTGCTCGACGAGGCCGGCGTGAAGCCGGAAGGTAAGTGGCTGCTCGCCGAAGGCGCGGACGCGGCCGGCATGAGCCGCAGCGTGCCGCTCGCGAAGGCCTACGACGACGCGATCCTCGCGCTCTATCAAAACGGCGAGCGCTTGAGGCCGTCGAACGGCTATCCCGTGCGGCTGTTCCTGCCGGGCTACGAAGGCAACATGAACGTCAAATGGCTGCGGCGGATCAAGGTCACGGCCGAGCCCACGATGACCAAGGACGAGACGTCGAAGTACTCCGACCTCCAACCCGACGGCAAGGCGCTCCTGTTCACCTTCCCGATGGAGGTGAAGTCGGTGATCACGTCGCCGTCGGGCCAGCAGCAGATGCGCGGCGCGGGGCTCTATCAGATCTCGGGGCTGGCGTGGTCGGGCTTCGGCAAGATCCGGCGTGTCGAAGTGTCGGCGGACGGCGGCAAGACCTGGGGCCAGGCAGCGCTCGACGCTCCGGTGCTCGATAAGGCGCTCGTGCGCTTTCGCATGGCGTGGCGCTGGGACGGGAGTCCGTCCGTGCTGCAGAGCCGCGCGGTGGACGAGCACGGCACGGTGCAGCCCACGCGCGCGGCGTTGCTCGCGAAGCGCGGCCCGGCGTTCCGCTATCACTACAACGCGATCCAGAGCTGGAGCGTCGCCGCCGCGGGCGGCGTGAGCAATGTGTATGCGTAGCGCGCTGCTCGTCGCGCTGCTCTGCGGCCTGAGCGGCGTCGCGGCGGCGCAGCCCGCGAAGAAGCACCCAGCCGGCCCGAATCTCGGCGTGCCGGCCACGGCGGAGCAGGTCGCCGGTTGGGACGTGAGCATCGGCCCCGACGGCGCCGGCTTGCCGGCGGGCTCGGGCACCGCCGCGCAGGGCGCCGCGGTCTACGCCGCCAAGTGCGTCGCATGTCACGGCGAGAAGGGCGCCGGCCGGCCGAACGACCAGCTCGTGGGCGGGCAGGGCACGATCGCCACGCCGAACGCGGTGCGCACCGTCGGCAGCTACTGGCCGTACGCCACCACGCTGTTCGACTACATTCGCCGCGCGATGCCGTTGGTGGCGCCGCAGTCGCTCTCGAACGACGAGGTGTACGCGCTCACGGCCTATCTGCTGTCGTTGAACGGCGTGATCGACGAGCGCGCCGTGATGAGCGCGACGACGCTGCCGAAGGTCGCGATGCCGAACCGCGACAACTTCGTGTGGGCCTACAAGAAGCCATGACCTGCGTCCGCGCCGCCGCCGCGATCGCGTGCGCACTCCTCGCCGGCGCCGCGGCCGCGCATCACAGCCCTGCCGCGTTCGATCAGACGAAGGAAGTGCGCATCGAGGGCAAGCTCACGAAGTACGCGTTCAACAATCCCCACACCTATCTCACGGTCGAGGTCGTGGGTCCCGACGGCGCGGTGGTGGCGCAGGAAGTCGAGGCCGGGCCGATCTCCACGATTCAACCCCTGGGGCTCACGCGCGACGCGCTGACCGTCGGCGAGCGCGTCGTCGTGCGCGCCGTTCCGAGCCGGCTCGGCCCGGGCCGCACTGTGCTCGGGCTCGACGTGACGCGCGCCGACGGCAAGACGTTTCCGCTGTTCATCCAGTCCGCCAGCGTACGGCCCGCGAGCACCGCGCTCGCGACGAGCATCGCGGGCATGTGGCACCCTACGCCCAAGGACTTCCGCGCGCTCAATCTCGCGATCCCGGGATGGCCGTTGACCGACGCCGGGCGCCGGGAGCTCACGGCGGCGCGCACCGCGAACACGACGACGCAGTCCGAGTGCGTGCCGTCAGGCGCGCCGCAGCTCATGGTCTATCCGGTAGCCTTGAGCGTGAAGGTGGACGCGAAGACCGTGGTGTTCGACATCGATTGGCTCGAGGCGCAGCGCGTGGTGCACCTCGACGCCGCGGCGCATCCCGCGAATCTCGCTCCGAGCCTTCAGGGTCATTCGATCGGGCGCTGGGAGGGCGATACGCTCGTCGTCGACACGGCCGCCTTCGCGCCGCACGCCGAGGGCATCGGCTTCGGCATGCCGTCGAGCGAGCGCAAGCACCTCGTCGAGCGATTCAAGCTCGATGCCGATCGCCGCCACCTGGACTACGAGATCACCGTCGAGGATCCGGTGTACCTCACGCAGCCCGCGAGTCACACGGCCCGGTGGGAGTACAGCCCGGAGCTCGAGCCGTCGGGCGTGCCGTGCGACGTCGAGATTGCGCGCCGGTATTTGAGAGACTAGCGCCCTTCGGGCGCGGAAGGATTAGCCCCCTTCGTTCAGAACGCCAGGATCGCCTGCACCATCGGCACCCAGCCGTCCAATCCCGCGACGTAGGGAGTGAAGGTTCCGCTGTAGGGAGCCTTGTGCACGTTCATGA
>DASUFK010000043.1:0-22204 GCA_036274615.1 Gammaproteobacteria bacterium
TCCTCAGCATCACCGGCAGCGCGAGCGTGCTGCGTCCGCAATTTCATCTCTGGGCGGCGCCGCGCGCCGTGCCGGTGGTGGGCGAGCGTCTCAAGGGCGACGAGCTCCGCGAGGCGCTCGGCCGCAGCTACCCGGGCTTCGCGATCAGCGACGTGCGCGAGGGCCGGCGCCCCGAGAGCGTGGTGCGCCTAACGCTCACGCGCGACGGCGTCGCCACCGACCGCCTGTTCGATCCCTACACGCTGCACGACATCGGCCTCGCGTACCCGCCGGTGCTCGACGTGGTCGAGTGGGTGGTGAAGCTGCACGACGACCTTCTCACGGGTGACCGCGGCCGCACCGTCAACGGCATCGGTGCCACGTTGTTCTTCCTGCTCGCCTTGAGCGGCGTGCTGCTCTGGTGGCCGGGCAAGTCCCGCTGGACCGAGCACCTGCACACCGGCTGGCCCGAGAAGACGCGGCGCTTCGTTCACCGCGTGCACGTCGCGTTCGGCTTCTGGGCGCTACCGATGGTGCTCGTCTGGGGCTTCACGGGAATCTACTTCGCGTTCCCCGACGTGTTCATCCGCACCATCGAGCTCGTCGGCGGCGATGCGCAGACCGGCCGCGGCGACGTGGCGCTGCGCACGCTAGTGGGTTGGCACTTCGGCCGCTTCGGCGGAATGACCGGCCGGCTGATCTGGGTGACGATCGGCTTGATTCCCGCGGTGCTGTTCGTCACCGGCTTCATCATGTGGCGCATGCGAGTCGCGCGGCGGCGGCGCGCGACCACGCCGCTCGCCCCGGGCGGCGGCGCGGGCGCGCCGGCGTACGCCACGCCGCAGCGCGAAGCGGAGCTGTAGGTCGCGCGGCTTCGCCGTCTCACCTCAAAGCCGGTGCTCGATCGGTCGGCCGCGCGGCCGTGGGCTCGGGGGACGGCCGAGCAGGTCGTGCAACACGTCGCGCAGCTCGCGCTCGGGATCGCGGCGAGCGCCGCGCGCGCGCCACGCGATCACGCCGTCGGGGCGAATCAGCACGGCGCCGTCCTTGTCCAGGCCATAGGCCTGCTCGAGCCGCGCAGTCGCCGCGCCGTCGCCGGGCTTCACGATGCACGTGTCGAGCCTCGCCTTGAAGGTCGGGGCGATGCCGCGCGCCGCGGCTTCCCAAACGCGCGCGCCCGCGTTGCCGAGCAGCAAGAACCCGTCGTCCACGAGATCGTGCACGGCCACTTGCCGGCCGCGGCGCGTCAGCGTCACGTGCGGCGCTCGCGTGCCGGGCCGGCCCGACGGCGCGCGCGGGTCCTCGAACGGGGCGTCGCCGCCGTCGCGGTCGTCGACGAGGGCGCCGTCACGGTAGGTCGCGCCGAACGTCACCGCGTCGTCCGCCGCGATCGCGTCCGGCTTCGGCAGCTCGCGGCCGAGGTCCTTGAACCAGGCCGCGAGCCGCGCGAGCGCCTGGCCGAGCGTGGCTTCGGCGATCGGGCGCCGCTCGGCGTCGTACGTGTCGAGCAGCTCGGGCGATGCCGCGCCGCGCAGCACCAGCGCGAGCTTCCACGCGAGGTTGTGCACGTCTTGAATCCCGGTGTTGCCGCCGAAGCCGCCGGTGGGCGGCATCGCGTGCGCGGCGTCGCCGGCGAGGAATGCGCGGCCGCGCCCGAAGCGGTCCGCCACGTAGGCACCGACGTCCCATGAGCGCGCGTCGTAGAGCTCCACGCGCACGTCGTCGCGGCCGGCGGCCTGGCGCACGAGCGCGCGTGTGCGCGCGGCGTCGAAGTCCTCGGGCCGCTCGCCGCGCTTGGGATCGTATTGCAGCGCGAGCAGCCAGTGATCTTCGCGCGGCACGAGCGAGCCGTTGACGTCGGTGACGAAGCACGATGTGAACCGCTTGCCCTGCAGGTACGGCTCGAGGTCGCAGGAGAAGATCAGATTCATCCAGTGCTGAAGGATGCCGGGACCGTGCCGCCCGATGCCGAGCGACTCGCGGCTCTTGCCCGCCACGCCGTCACACGCGATCAGGTAGTCGGCGGCGATCGACTGCTCATCCCCGGTGCGGACGTCGCGCACGCGGCAGACGACTTCTCGGTCGCTCACGCGCAGCGACACCACCTCGCTGCCGAATCGCATCTCGGCGCCGTGCCGCTCGGCGTGGGCGCGCAGGATCGGCTCGAGCACGTCCTGGTCGCAGGTTTCGGCGGTGGCCGCCGACAAGTCGGACATGTCGGCCCAGGGCATGCCGAGGAATCGCACGTCGGGCGACGCGAGGTTCGGGGCCCGCGCGATCTCGCCGCCCTTCTGGTCGCCGGTGCGGTGCGCGCGGATCTCGTCCTCCACTCCGGCGCTTCGGTAGATCTCCATGGACCGCGGCGACAGGCCGCGCAGCTTGTACTGCGCCGTGGTCGTGGCGTGCCGCTCCACCACCGTGCAGCGGACGCCGTGGCGGGCGAGCAGCAGCGCGGCGGTGAGGCCGTTCAAGCTGCCGCCCACGATCAACACTTGGGTTTTGCTCATCGATCCTCCTTGGCGAGCCGATCCTTGTGCGAGGTCCTTCAATGGGTTCGATGGCTGCCCTTACGTGGAGTTTCGACGCGCCGGGCTGTCGCGCCACCACACGCCGGAGTGCCGAGCCTCCGGCGCCCGAAATGAGCCCCTGGGCCAATGCAACGCCTTGATCGCACTGGCTAGGCTACGGTGGGGCATATCGGGGCGGTCGGGCTCCATGAGCAGGCTGTGTGGACTCTCTCTCCGTTGGGTGCGGGTGATCGGCGCCGCGGCTGCCATTGCGGCGGGCCCGGCGTCGGCAGACTTGTTCGACGAGCCTGAACCGTTGGCGCTCTCGCTCACGCTCGACTTCGGCGACCTCTGCCGCAGCGACGACTGTGCCCCCACGCCCGCGACGCTCGCTTTCACGGCGGGCGGTACCGAGCGGCAGATTGCGGTGGGGTTGCGCACGCGCGGCCGCTGGCGCAACGACGCGAGCAACTGCTCGGTGCCGCCGCTCGCCGTGTTCTTCGACGCCGCCGCGGCGGGCACGCCGTTCGCCGGTGAAACGATGTTGCCCCTCACCACGCACTGCCGCGACAAGCCGGCCGCCTACGAGCAATACGTGCTCAAGGAGCACATCGCCTATGGGATCTACAACGCGCTCACCGCGAAGAGCCCGCGCACCCGGCTCGCACGGATCACCTATCGCGACACGCGCCGCGGTCACACGGTGGAGCGCTTCGCGTTCTTCACCGAGCATTTCGATTCGGTGGCGGCGCGCAACGGCGCAACGTACTTTCAACCCGATGCGTTCGATCCGCGCGAGGGCAACGCCCTCGAGCTCGCCACGGTGGACCTCTTCGAGTTCCTGATCGGCAACACCGACTGGTCCGCGGTAGCCGGGCACAACATCGCGCTCATTCGCACACCTGAGGGATCCGTGAGCCCCATCGCTTACGACTTCGACTTTTCCGGAATCGTGGCTGCGTTCTATGCGGAACCGCCGCCGCAACTGCGAATCCGCCACGTCACGCAACGCGTGTTCCGGGGATTCTGCTACCCGGACGTCGACTGGCCCGCGGTGTTCGACCGCTTCCGGAGCCGGCGCGCCGCCATCGAGGCCGCGATCGACACCGAGGTCGACACGCTCCTGCCGGCGCAGCGTGAGTCGGCCCGGAAATACGTCGCCGGCTTCTTCGCCATCCTCGACTCGCCGGAGCGGCGGCAGCGCGACATCGTCGGCGCCTGCCGTCCGCTCACCGAAGCGGATTGACGGAAGCCCGCGAGTGAGCTCCTCGAAACGAATCCTCGTGGGCGTGCTCGCGGGGATCGCCGTGGGGCTGTTCCTGGGCGAGCGCGCCGCGCCGCTCGATTTCTTCGCGACCGCGTTCGTCAAGCTGCTGCAGGTCACCGTTCTGCCGTACATGACGGTGTCGATCGTGCTGAATCTCGGGCGGCTCGACTACGCTCAGGCGCGAACGATGGGGCTCAAGGCCGGCGCCGTGCTCCTCGGCTTCTGGGCGATCGGGATCGGCTTCGCGTTCCTGTTCCCGCTCGCGTTTCCCATGGCGGAGAGCGCCCGCTTCTTCAGCACCACGATCGTGGAGCCGCGCACGCCGTTCGACTTCATCGCTCTCTACATCCCGGCGAACCCGTTCTTCTCCCTCGCCAACAACGTGGTGCCGGCCGTCGTGCTGTTCTCCGTGCTGATCGGCATCGCCGTGATCGGCCTCGACAACAAGGCGCTGCTGCTCGACGTGCTCTCGAGCGCCTCGAGCGCGCTGTCGCGCGCCACCAAGCTCATCACGCGGCTGATGCCGTACGGCCTCTTCGCGATCGGCGCCACCACCGCCGGCACGCTCGACGTGGAGCAGCTCGGCCGGCTCCAGGTGTATCTCCTGACCTACGCGGCCGTCACCGCGCTCCTCTGCTTCTGGGTGCTGCCCGGCATCGTCGCAGCGCTCACACCGATTCCTGCACGCGAGGTCCTCGGGCGCTGCCGCGACGCGTTGCTCACGGCGTTCATGGCCGGCGACCTCTTCATCGTGCTGCCGATGCTCATCGAGGCCACCAAGGAGTTGATTCAACGCCACGGGCTCGACAGCGAGCGCGAGGCGCGCTTGCCCGACGTGCTCGTGTCGGCGTCGTACAACTTCCCGTCCACCAGCAAGGTGATGACGATCTCGTTCGTGCTGTTCGCGGGCTGGTTTGCCGACGCGCCCATCCCGCTGCGCGAGTACCCGAGCCTCGCGGTCGCCGGCCTGCTCGCCTTCTTCGGCAGCTTGAACGCGTCGGTGCCGTTTTTGCTCGACGCGTTTCGGGTTCCGGCCGACACCTTTCAGCTGTTCCTCGCCACCGGCGTGGTCAATTCGCACTTGGGCGCCCTCGTCTCGGCCGTGCACACGGCCTGCCTCGCACTGCTCGCGAGCTTCGCCGTCACGGGCGCGCTGCGCTTCAGGCCCGCGCGCGTGCTGCGCTACGCCGCGGTGACGGTTACGCTCGCCGTAGCGGTGTTCGGCGGATCGCGACTGCTGTTCGAGACCGTGCTCACGCCCGCGTACACGCAAGACGACGTGCTGATGTCGATGCGGCTCCCCGCCGACAGCGTCGTCACCACGGTGTTCCGCGAGGCGCCGCCCCCACCGGCACCCGCGGCCTCCGGCGGGACGCTCGAGCGGATTCGGGAGCGCGGCGTGTTGCGCGTGGGCTATCTCACGGACGGCCTGCCGTTCTCGTTCTTCAACCGGCGCGGCGAGCTCGTGGGCTACGACGTGGACCTCGCGCACCGGCTCGCGGCCGACCTCGACGTGAAGCTCGAGCTCGTGCCCGTGGACCGCGAGCGGCTCGCGGACGCGCTCGGCGAGCAGGGCTGTGACATCGTGATGGCCGGCGTCGCCGAGACGACCGAGCGCGCGGAGCGCGTCGGCTTTTCCACCTCTTACCTGGACGAGACGTTCGCGTTCGTCGTTCCGGATCATCGCCGCAACGAGTTCGCCGACTGGGAGTCGATTCGCGCGCGGCCGCACTTGAAGGTCCTCGCGCCGGACGTGGCCTACTACTTGGACAAGCTGCGCGCGCGGGTGCCGGGCGCCGACGTCGAGACGTTCGCCGACATCGAGCCGCTGCTCGCCGCGCGCACGTTCGATGCCGACGCCATCGCGCTCACCGCCGAGCGCGGCTCCACGTGGACCCTGCTCTACCCGCAGTTCTCCGTGGTCGTGCCCAAGCCCGGCGTGGCGAGGATCCCGCTCGCCTATCCGCTCGCGCAGAGCGACGAGCGCTGGCACGACTTCGTCGACCTCTGGATCGACTTGAAGCGCAAGGACGGCACGCTCGACGAGCTCTACGACTACTGGATCCTCGGCCGCAACGCCGAGCCGCGGCCGCCGCGCTGGTCGATCGTCGGCGACGTGCTGCACTGGGTGGATTGAGCCGTCCCATCGCTCTCGGCCTTCGGCTAGGCGGGGATCGCTCCGCGGCGGTAACGCCGAGCTAGCGGCGCAACTCTATCGCCTCCGCGGCCGCGACGTCGTCACGCGGCGGCCGGTCGCGCCACCAGGTCGCGAGCGCAGCACCTGTGACGTTCATCAGCGAGCCGAACACGGTGGGCACGAGCCCGACGGTGGCCATCTTGCCCATCGTCTGCGCGAGACCGGTGGCGAGCCCTGCATTCTGCAGCCCGACCTCGAATGCAATCGTCCGGCAGGACCTCTCGTCGAGCTTCAGCGCGCGGCAACCCCAGTAGCCGAATAGATAGCCCGCGAGATTGTGGATCAGCGCCACGACGATCAGGAACAGGCCGATCTCGAGCAGGTTGTCGCGGCCGCCGGCCGTCATGATCATCAATATCAGCGCGATGCCCACCATCGACACCTTCGGCATCAGTCGATCGAGCCAGCCCGTCTTGCCGTGCAAAAAGTGGTTGAAGGCGAGCCCCGCGACGATCGGCAAGATCGTGATCTGAATGATGCTCCACATCATTCCCCACGTGTCGATCGGGATGTATTGGCCGGCGAGCCACTGCATGTAGAACGGCGTGATGAGTGGCGCGAGCATCGTCGAGGCCGTCGTCAACGTGACCGACAGTGCGAGGTTTGCCTTGGCGATGTAAGCCATCACGTTCGATGCGAGGCCGCTCGGCGCCGCTCCGATCAAGATGATGCCGGCCGCTATCTCGGGATCGAAATCGAATGCCGACGCGAGACCGGCGCCGACGAAAGGCATGACGGTGAACTGCAAGACGATCCCGATCAGCACGGCCTTCGGCGCCGTCACGACGCCGACGAAATCGCGGGCGCTCATCGCGGTGCCCATGCCGAACATGATGACTTGCAGCAACGGTACGATCAGCGCGCTCGACTGGAACCGGCCCCAGCTAACGAGCGGCGCGGGCCAGCACATCGCGAACGAGACGCACGCGAAAATCAGCAGGCTGAACGAGATACCGCGGAGCTTCTCGTTGCCGCGCGCACCGTAGGCCGCCAACGCGAAGAACGCCACCGACACCGGCCCCGCCATCTGGGGCCGACCGGCAAGAAACAGCACGATCGCTGCCGCCAGCAGAACGAGCGAAGCCCACAGAGCGAGACGGTGCAGCTGGGTCATGTGTGAGCTCGCGACAGGGCGGTCGATGGTGCTCTCTTGCCGGGCAACATGCGCCGCAGCACGGTGTCTTTCAGCACGACGTGATGATAGACGGCGGCGCCGACGTGCAGGGCGACGACCGTCGGGAATATGTACGGTCCGACGATCCGGTAGTGGAACGTATCGAAGAACACGTCCCACTGCTCCGGGGTGATACCGAACGTGGCGAACATCCAGCGCGCAACGTCCGTTCGCGCGAACGGCGGAACCCGGAAGACGCCGTAATCGACGCCGCCGAAGTTGCCGAGATAACCGGTCACGGGCATCGCGATCATCAAAAAATAGAGCGCAACGTGAGTGAGCCGGGAGAGCCGCGCTTGCCAACGGGGCATGCCGTCGGGCAACGCGGGCGCTCCGCTGACCAAACGCCACACCACTCGGACGATGAACGGCACGAGTATCGTGAAGCCTACAACCTTGTGGTAGTTCAGCCCGGGAATCAGTCCCTCGGTATGGCCCCACGTGAGCCAGACGATGACCGCGTACGCGGTCGCGATCCAGGCGGCCATCAACCAGTGCAGGAACTTTGCGACGCTACCGTAGGCCGCTGCGGTATGTCTCGCCATGTCTTCGGTGAACGCCGGTTGGAGTTTTAGTTCTACGCGTTGCAGACCTTATCATGCTCGATTCGAGTCGTCGTGAGTGGCTCGGAACTCCGCCGCACGCCGAGGTTCCCACTCTCTGACGATCCGAAGAGCTCGATGGACATGAAGCTGCACTTGCTCGATTGCTTCGCCGCACAGAGCACCGACCGCGCCCGCCACAAGGTTATGGCGCACGAGCACCCCGAGCAGACGACGGGCGCGGCGATGCAGACGC
Organism: Gammaproteobacteria bacterium; assembly: GCA_036274615.1. Taxonomy (GTDB): domain Bacteria; phylum Pseudomonadota; class Gammaproteobacteria; order Steroidobacterales; family Rariloculaceae; genus FEN-1219. Next base: position 7,923 of record DASUFK010000043.1, read on the forward strand.
GCTGAGCGCATGCTCGCCCAGTTCGGCCCAGACCTCTGGCTGGCGGACGGATCGGACGTCTCGTTCCATGGCTTTCCGTACCCGACGCGGATGGCCGTCGCCCGGTTGTCGACCGGTCGGCTCTGGGTGTGGTCGCCGATCGCCCTCACGGACGCGCTCGCCGCGGACATTGACGCGCTCGGGCCGGTCGGCGACATCGTCTCGCCGAACAAGCTGCACCATCTCTTTCTCGGGGAGTGGAGCCGGCGCTGGCCCGACGCGCGCCTCCACGCACCGCCGGGCCTCGCGCGCAAGAAGCCCGAGCTTCGCTTCGCATCCGAGCTGGCCAAGGAGAATGCGAGCGCCTGGCGAGGCGAGATCGAACAGACGATCTTTCGCGGGTCGCCATTCATGGAAGAGGCCGTGTTCTTCCATCGCGCGTCGCGCAGCGTGATCTTCGGCGACCTGATCCAGCGCTTTCCGGAACGATCCGCGACCGGCTGGAAAGGTCTCGTGCTGCGGCTCGGCGGCGTCGTCGGACCCGAGGGAAGCACGCCGATCGACTGGCGGCTGTCGTTCGTCTCGCGCGGCGCGGCGCGCGCAGCCCGGCGGACCGTGCTCGATTGGAAGCCCGAGCGGCTCGTGATCGCGCACGGCGAGTGCGCCACCGGCGGCGTAAGCGGGATCGTCGCGGCCGCGCTGCGCTGGATGTGAGCGCCGCCGCGGCCCTTCGTGACCGTGGGTGGCCGGTGTGCGAAAGCCTAGCGGCCGCCCATGAGGTCGGTCACCGGACCCTTCACGGCTTCCGCTGACGCGGAGGCGCGGTGCCGAACTGGCCGCCGTTCGACGGCAACTGGCCGGTGAAGTAACCTACATCGGACACCCATGAGACCCACACCATGAACCGCCTGACCACCGCCACACCAATTCTCATCGCGGCCTTCGCCTTGAGCGCCCCTGCGTCCGCCCATCACAGCGTGTCCATGTTCGACACGACGCAGGAGATCCTGATCGAAGGCACGGTGGATCGGTTCGACTGGGTGAACCCGCATATGTACTTGGTCGTGAGGACCACGGGGCCGGACGGCAAGCCCGCGCTGATCGAAGGCGAAGGCCTCGGGGTCACGCAGGCGCTGGTGGACGGCCTCGATCGCGACGCGCTGAAGCCCGGGACGCACGTCGTCATGCGCGCCAATCCCAATCGCGGCGGCTGGGGCAAGCAGGTGCGCATCCAAGACGTCACGACGCAGGACGGCGAGATTCATCCGTTCTACGCCGCCAATCGTCGCACCCGCGTGCTCACGCCCGCCGGGAGCCTCGAGGGACATTGGGCGCCGAATCGCGCGGCGTTAGGCGCCGCATTCGGGGCGATGGCGCGCTGGCCGGTGACCCCCGAAGGCCGTGCCGCTCAAGCCAAGCTCGTGGCCGACGGCCTCTGCTATCCGGAGCCCACGCCGGTGCTCTCGATACTCGACGAGCTCCGCACGATCGACCTCGGCGAGAAGCAGGTCGTGCTCAAGTTCGACAACACCGGCGATCATGTCGACCGCGTCGTCCACATGGGTGCGTCGCATCCCGCCGACCTCAAACCCGCCCGGCATGGTCATTCCATCGGCCGGTGGGAGGGTGAGACGCTCGTGATCGATACGATCGGGTTCGAGCCGAACCCGTCCGGCCTCGGTTTGAATGTGCCGTCGAGCGCGCGCAAGCACACGGTCGAGCGGCTGACGCTCGCCGACGATCGCGTGCGCCTGCGCTACGAGGTCACCGTCGAAGACCCCGAGTACCTCACGGGGCCGGCCACGTTGACGCAGCAGTGGGATCACCGGCCCGACCTCGAGTTCTCGCAGAACACGGGGAAGTGCGATCCCGAGGTCGCCGCCCGGTACAAGAAGGACGTGCCGACGAAGTAGACAGCAACGGGGAGCGGGGCCCGGCGCCGCCGCGCTGATCGGCCTCTACGTAAACGACGAGCTCACGTTCGAGCGCTGGCCCCCGAATCACGACCGCATCTATCAGATATCCACGGTTCAAGCGAACGGCGTAACGTCGGGCGTGGTGCCGTCGGACGTGGGCCAATGGCTTGCGAGCGACTACCCGGAGCTCGAAGCGGTCACTCGCCTGTTTCGCGCTACGGCGTTCTTCGCGCCGAGCGATCGGCCGGACCGGCCGCGTATTGGGCCATGAGCGCCTGGCTCAACGGATTTGCGCGCCGCGTCGAGCTCGATTGGCGCGTGTTCGTGGCCGCTGCGGCCGCCACGCTCGTGGTGGCCGTGGCCTCGGTGCTCGTGCACACCTGGATGATGGCGCGCGCACGGCCGGTGCAGACCCTGCGATACGAGTGAGCAACGCGACCATTGGGTGTTCTTGAGAAAAGCCGGCTTGCATCTCTACATCTGTCGTACTATATAACTACGGACGTAGAGATGGAGATTACGATGAGATCGAGACCAGCTACCACGGCGGCAGCCCTCGCGCTCGTTTGCGCCGGTTCGGTTCAGGCGCACCACTCCCACCTGGGCTATCAGACCACGCCGATCTGGATAAGCGGCACCGTGACACGTTTCGAGCTCAAGAATCCTCATGCGATCACGACGTTAGAGGGCAGGACCGAAAACGGGCAGGTGGTAGTGTGGACCGTCGAGGGCCCGTCCCAAACCGAGCTCAATCGCCGCGGCGGCAGCGACGAATACTTGCCGAAGGTCGGCGACACGCTCGAGGTCTGCGCCTACCCGTACAGGCCGGTCGCAGAGATCGCCAGCGACCCGCGCCTCGTGCCCTACCTCGACGATTCGATTCTGCGACGGTTGGAAGCGACGACTGCCGAGGGCGCGTCGCCCCGGCTCATTCTGGGACACCTACTCCTGGCCACGGGCGGCGCAATGCGAGTGTGGGAACCCTATGGATCCATCGGCGAGTGCATGCGCAGCTCCCACGAGCCGAGAGAGTCGTGGATCGAGAAGCTGAACGCGAATCGCGAGGCGCGCAAGATCTGGTGCGACCAAAGGGGACGCGACGCCACCCAGTCGAACGCAGCGTTGACAGAGTTCGTGGAGCAGACGAACGCCCTGCTCGTCGACCCCTGCCAATAAGCGCGCAATCCAGCGCACGCTTCGCCGAGCTCGGTTTACAACCTGACGGTGACCGGCCCGGCGACGTTCGCCGTGCCCGCCGAGGCCATGCGCGCATGGGTCGCGCGCGACGGCGAAGAGGTATTGCCGTTCGACTGCAAGGCACCGCGCTACTGAAGCACCCATGCTACGAAGGCCGCTTCTTGTGAAGCTCTGCAAGAGCCAACCGCTCTTCCTTGTTGGGGTCGTTCGCGACGCGCACGGTCGCGCCGAACATCATCGTCGGCAAGGTGGTCGGGTCGAACTTCGGCCACGTGGGCATGTCGGCGTGATTCGGATCGCCCGTGCGCGCGAACGCAGCCCAGGCGGCGCTCATGACGTGACCGAGCTGGTAGCGAGCGTTCGACGAGCCCGTCATCGAGGCGCCGAGATCCATGTTGTAGAACACGAACGGAATGTCGAGCGTGTGATACGAGCCCATGCGATTGTTGTGGACCGGCGATTGCCAGTCGAAGAAGTAGAGATACGCGGGCGCCGCGCCCTGCTCGTACTTCAAGCGGCACAGGAGCTGCGCGTTCCAGCGCCGCGAGTCGTCCGCTTCCGCCATGAGCCAGAGCATCCGGTTACGCGTCTGCGGATGCAGGCGTTGGTAGAGAGCGAGCAGCTTCTGGCCTTCGCCCGGGTCTTTGTTGGCGAGCTCGTTCGTGAAGAGCTGCAGCATCTCGTCCTCGGGCAGCTCGTACGGCGGCGGGCCGACCCAGCCGTTCTCGTTCTCGACGGAGCCCGCCATGAACGGCACATTCGCCGAGTACGACGGCGCCGTCGGGTCCCACTGATGACGCGGAATGATCGTGCCGTCGATGACGGGGCCCTGCCCAAGTCGTGCGATGCGCGGTTCGCCGTAGTACGCAGCTTGAATCGCCTTCCAATCGAGCTGCTGGATTTTCTCGAGCTGGTTCTTCGCGATACCGAGCTTCGCGATGAACCGCTCGGCCGCGTCCGTCGCGTCGTCGGCCGTCTGGCCGCGAATCGCCGAGCCGCTCTGCGCAATCGAGCGATGGAACAGCCCCTTCGCGGACGGCATGGCCATGACCGTCGTCGTCTTGCCGCCGCCGCCCGACTGGCCGAAGATCGTGACGCGACCGGGGTCGCCGCCGAAATTCGCGATGTTGTCCTTGACCCACTGCAACGAGGCGACGAGGTCTTGCACACCGACGTTCGTCGCGCCGGCCCACTTGGCGCCGCCGACACCGGCCAGGTGCAGGTAGCCGAAGATGTTGAGGCGGTGATTCACGGAGACGACGACGACGTCCTCTTTCTTCGCGAGATTCGTGCCGTCGTAGAGCAAGTAGTTGCCGGATCCCGCCGAGAAACCGCCGCCGTGCATCCACACCATGACCGGCCGCGCCTTGTTGTCGACGCCCGGAGTGAACACATTCACGGTGAGGCAGTCTTCGCTCTGCGGCGTCTTGCGGTTCAACGCCGTGACGACGGGCGACGGCTCCTCCCCGTTCGGCTCCATCGGCGCGGCCCACGTGATCTCGAAGTGGTCCTTGACGCCCGACCACGGGGCCGGCTTCTGCGGCGGCATGAAGCGGTTCGCGCCGCCCGTCGGCGCGCCGTACGGCACGCACCAGATTTGCTGCACGCCGTCTTTCAACAAGCCGCGCACCTGGCCGTACTGCGTCTTCGCCGTGCTACCGACCGTCGCGAGGCGCCGATCTTGCGCGGTCGCGCGCAGCGTGAGCCCGCCGAATGCGAGCGTCACGCCCGCTGCGACGCCGGTGCCCAAGAAGGTTCTGCGGTCGAGCCCCAAGCCGTCCTTGCCCTGCCGTGAAGCCATCGTTCGTTCCCCCGAATTTCTGATTGAGCGGTTGGCTTGGCCGACTATACGCCAAGGCTCGGCCCCACCTAACCGCGATCACCCAGTTTGAAGGACACGATGTGCAGGGCCGAGATTGCTCGCGAGGAGCTGGCGCGCCAGCGGCGATCCGCGCGACGCGTCCGACTACACTTGCCGGTCGAAGACTCCCTGACGGATGAACCTCATGATGAAACCACTGCTGCTGTGCGCGGCCACCTGTTTCACGCTGCCCGCCCTGGCGCTCGACGGCGACGTCGCCATCCACGATCCCTCGACCGTGATACTGCACGCCGGCCGCTACTACACCTACGGCACCGGCAACGGCCTGCCGATGCTGACCTCCGAGGACGGCTGGACCTGGCAACGGCGCGGCACGCTGCTGTCGGCGCTGCCCGGCGGCAAGCCCGGTCCCGAAGTGATCGCGCGCGGCGGCGACAACAGCTGGGCGCCCGACGTCATCCACATCGGCGACAAGTTCTTCGTGTACTACTCCGCGCCGGGCACGCAGCCCAAGTCGGCGATCGGGCTGCTCATCGGGCGCACGCTCGATCCGGATTCACCCGACTATCGCTGGGAAGACGGCGGTCCGGTGGCCTGGTCGGACGGCGTCGAGGACAGCAACGCCATCGATCCCGGCGTGCTGCTCGCGCCCGACGGCCGGCTGTGGCTCACGTACGGCTCGTACTTCGGCTACATCCGGCTGGTGGAGCTCAACCCGAAAACCGGCAAGCGCCTCGATCCTCGCAAGCCGCCGCTCGACATCGCCATCAACTCGGAGGCGTCGATCCCCATCTACCACGACGGCTGGTACTACCTGCTGGTCACGCACGGCTCGTGCTGCCAGGGCGCGAGCTCCACGTACAACATCCGCGTGGGGCGCGCGCGCAAGATCACCGGGCCGTACCTCGACAACATGGGCGTGGACATGCTCGAGGGCGGCGGCAAGTTGTTCGCCGCGTCACGCGGCCGGCACGTCGGGCCCGGCCACTTCGGGCTGCTCGACTTGGGCGAGGGCGTGCAGAAGTTCTCGCTGCACTACGAAGCCGATCTCGATGGGGGCGGCATCAGCGTGCTCGACATCCGGCCGCTGCTGTGGCGCGAAGGCTGGCCCGTCGCCGGTGACAACCTCGTCGCCGGCACGTACACCATCGAGTCCGCGCGCACCGGCACGGTGCTCGAGCTCGCCGTGCAGGGCTATCCGGTCGGCGGTTACCGTCAGCGCCGTCCGCCCGAGCCACGCCCGGGCCCGGATCCGGCGATTCCGGATCAGACCGCTGTCGACGTGGCCGCGAATTGGCCCGCGACCACCGATGTGCGCCTCGCGCCGGCCATGCTCCAGGCGCAGCAGAAGTGGGCGATCGTGCCGGTACCCGGCGCCGGCGCCACGCCCGGCGCGCCTTGGTTCCGGATCAGCATCGAGGGCACGGAGCGATCCCTCACCGCGACCGCCGACGCCGAGCTCACGGCCGCTGTCTTCAGCGGCAAGCCCGAGCAACTCTGGCGCATCGACCAGCTCACGGACGGCTACTACCGCATCGGTCCGCAATCCGTGCCCGGCACGAGCGACACGTTGTCGCTGTCGGCCGTCGGCAGCAGCATGCCGACACTCGCGAAATTCGATCCGGCGAGCGATCGCCAGCGTTGGTGGTTGGGAGCACCGTGATGAAGCGAATCTGCATTGCAGTGACCTGGCTGGCGCTCGGCAGTTTCGTGAACGCCGAGGACTCCGCGCCCCGCCCCGCCCCGACGACGCTCGCGCCGCCCAAGGCATCGACGCTGCGCGTCGATGCGCGTGGCTTCATCCATCGCTGGCGCGTGCTCGAGCCGATCCCGGTGCCCGGCCGCCTCACCGAATCGGCGGTGGAAGACGCCTTGCGGGCCGCGCCCGTGCCGGCGGCCGATGACGCGCGCTGGCACACGCTCGACACGCGGCTCTACAACTTCAACCTGTACCACTTCGCCTGGTCGCTCTCGAAGCCGACCTCGAACGTGCTGTTCTGGGTGACGACCGTCGTCGATTCTCCGGAGGAGATGCAGGGCGTTCGCCTGGCCATCGGCTCGAACGCCGCTTCGCGCTGGTGGCTCAACGACGCGCCGGTGATCGCGCTGAACGACGACCGCCAGGCGGTGATCGACGACGGCGTCTCGAAGCGGCTCACGCTGCGCAAGGGCCGCAACGTGATCCGCGCGGCCATCGTCAACGGCGGCGGCGCGACGGACTTCTGCGCCCGCTTCCTCGACGCGAGCGATCAGCCGATCACGGGGCTCACGGTTTCGCTCGGCGCGCCGTGACCGATGTTGCCGGCTTGCTCGAGCGCTTCGACGCACAGCTCCGTGCCGGAATTTCGTCAGAGCCTGGCCTCTGCGTCGAGCGAAGCGGCTTGACCGTGCGTATGTCCGGACTGTGGGACCTCGTCATTCATTCCAACCTCACGGAGGCCACGGCGGATGACGCCATCAGGCTCGAGATGGCTCGACCGCTACCTCCCGGTCGCAAGCTCGAATGGAAGGTGTACGGGCACGACCGGCCGAGCGATCTCGGCGAGCGACTCCGTAGAGCCGGGTTCGCGCCCGAGGACAGCGAGACCCTCGTTCTCCTCGATCTCGCCGCAACGTTTCCCGACACGCCGCTGCCGGCGGGCGTCGCGATCCGCAGCGTTGCCGATCGAGCCGGACTCGGGGACGTGGCCGCCGTCGGCTTGCGCGCCTTCGGCGAAGACTACTCGTCCATGACGGACGATTTTCTCGCGCGCGTGGAGCACGGCACCGTCTTCTTCTACGTTGCCTATGTAAATGCCGAGCCGGTGGCCGCTGCTCGCCTCGAGATGGCGCAATCCCGCGAGTTCGCGTGGCTGTTCGGCGGCGGCACGGTGCCGGAGCATCGCGGCCGCGGCATCTATCGCGCGCTGGTCGGGGCGCGGGTGCGCGCCGCTCAGGCGCGTGGCTATCGCTACGCCACCGTGGAGGCCCGTCCGACCAGTCTTCCGATTTTGCGCCGGCTCGGCTTCGTGCCGCTCACCAGCGTCACGGGCTGGACTTGGCAGCCGCAGGCGGGCGGTGCAAGTTAGCGTAAGGCGCCCGCGCTAACGCGGCAGCAGGTCCGCGGGAGAACACGCTGCTGCAAGCCCGCCTTCACTCGCTCCGCAGCACGTCCGCGGGCCGCGTGCGCGCCGAGCGCAGCGTCTGCGTGCCCACCGCGAGCCAGGCGATCGCGCACACGATCGCGAGCGACGCCACGAACGGCAGCGGCCCGAGCTCGATCGGGTCGCGGAACGTCTTGAGGTACGCGCGTGCCGCCACGAACGCGAGCGGCCACACGAGCACGTTCGCGATCACCACGGGCTTCGAGAAGCTCGCGAGCAGCATGCTCACGATCCGCGCGACGCTGGCGCCGTGGGTCTTGCGCACGCCGATCTCGCGCCGCCGCCGGCCGGTGACGAGCGTCGCCGTGCCGAACAAGCCCGCCACCGAGATCGCGAACGCCACGGCCGAGAGCGCCGTGAACGCCTGGCTGAGCCGCAGGAACGACTCGTAGACCTCGCCGAAGATCTCGTCGAGGAACTGCCGCTCGATCGCCACGTTCGGCACCACCGCCTTCCACGCCGCGTCGATGCGCTCGAGGCCGTGCGCGACGTTGGCGCGGTCCACCTTCACGACGGTGTAAGGCAGCACGGCGCGCAATTGGTACAGCGAGGCGCGCGTGTTGCCTACGTCGAAGAATATCCAAGCCTTGTCCTCGATGACGCCGACGATCCTGAGCGGAGTGGGCGCCTTGTCGTTCGGCTGGTACACGACCGCGCCCACGGCCGCAGCCGGCGATTCGAAGCCGAACGCCTTCGTGAACGCCCGGTCGACGACCACGGGCTGATCTTCCGCGTCGTCCGCGGGCCGGACGTCGCGATCGGCGCCGCGGTCGAACACGCGGCCGGCGAGCAGCGTGAGGTCGAACGTGGAGAAGAAGTCGAAGCCCACGTTCTGCGTGATCACGGTCTGCGACGGCGCGTTCGTGTCCGGGGTCTTGCGCACGAGCGTGGCCGAGAGCGAATTCCACGGGGAGTTGGAGATCGCGGTGACGCTCTTGATCTCCGGGGATCGCAGCAGCTCGGCGCGCAGCGTGTCGCGGTCGACGGCAGGCGCGCCGCTCGTGATGTCGATGAGCACGAGCGGATCGGCGGCCGCGTTCAGGCCCGTGCGGCGGAGCTTCGCATTCTGTAGCGTGACCACCGTCGCGGCGATCAAGAGAAAACTCGCGACGGCGAACTGCGAGCCGATCAGCAAGGTTGCGAGCCGGCGAGGCCCGAGCGTGGCACGCGAGGCGCGAATCGCGATCGCCGGGTCGAAGCGCGACAGCGCGAACGCGGGATACGCGCCGGCAAGGAGCGTCACGGCCACGATTGCCGCGCCGAGCCCCGCCCAGAACCGCAGGCTCAACAGCGACACGCCGACGTCCGTCCCCGAGACCTCCGCCAGCACCGGCAGCGCCGCGCGGAAGATCGCGAACGCGAGCACGGCTGCCGTACCCGTTGCGAGCGCGGCTTCCGCGAGGTGCTGGAGCATCAGCTGCCGCGGCTGTGCGCCGAGCGCCTTGCGGAGACCCACCTCGCGCAAACGCGCCGCCGCCCGCGCCGTGGCGAGATTGGCATAGTTCACGCACGCCACGCCGAGCACGACGCCGGCGAGCAGCAGCAGCACGCCGGTCGCCGACAAACCCAGGTCGGTCAAGAAGAACTCGCCGTCGACGCTGCGGGGCAACAGCGATCGCAGCGGCACCGCACCGTAGCGCAAGCTCGCGAAATCGAGCGTCGCCTTCGGCACGTGGCGCTCCACGAATTCGGGGAGACGCGCGCGCAGCGTTCCGAGGGTGAACGAGCCGTCCGCCGGCAACAGCGCGTAGGTGATGCCCCGCGAACGCAACCAGTCCTCGGGCGGGGGCTGCGCGCCCGGCGCCGCTTTGCTGGCCTCAATGGTGTCGAGAACGTCCCGCGAGGTTAGCAGGTCGAAGTGCATCGGAGCCGAGCTCGATCCACCCAGGTGCGACGGTTCGGGAACCGCGTCGATCACGCCGGTGATCGTAACGTCCACCGCGTTCTCCAGCCGCACGCTCTTGCCTAGCGCGGCGGCGTTGCCGAAGAGCTGCGCGGCCGCCGCCTTCGTCATCACGGCGCTGCGCGGCGTCGCGAGCGCGGTGCGGGCGTCGCCGGCCGCGAACGGCAGCTCGAAGAGATCGAGGAACTCGGGATCCGCCGCCACAGCGGAGAGGCGCTGGGACCGGTCGCCGCTCACCGCCGACGTCTTGGCGGCGATACGCGTTGCGCGCGCGACTCGCTCGATCTGCGGGAAGTCGGCCTTCAAGTACTGCGCTACCACGTCGGCGACCCGCGGCTCGTCGTCGAAGGCAAAGCCGCCGTCCGGCAGGCGCATGCTCATCGTGAGCACGGCGATGCGGTCGGCCTTGGCGAAGTGACCCTCGGCGTTCTGCCAGAACGCCACGAACGCGTACACGATCACGAAGCACGCGAGGCCGAGCGCGAGCGTGAGCACGTTGACGGCCGCCGCCACCGGCGTGCGGCGCGAGTTGCGGAGCGCGAGAGCAACGTAGTGGCGTAGCACGGCACCCCCTGGTAGTTCGTCCGCGGCGAGCCCTCGCCCGGTCGCGGCGAGTTGCGCTGTCGAGCGGCCATCATTGCCGACGCCAAGTGGCTCCCGCAAGCGCAGTGCCGATCGAGAGGGCGCCTACCTCGGACGAGCGGCGTTGCCAAGGTGGCCGGGCTCAACAGAGCCACCTGATCCGCCGACCCTACAACGGCAGACCACGAATACCCGTGCATGATTCGCGCGTCCGAAACCGATCAGCCGAGGGGCGACGTCACGATCCAGCGGGGTTCTCGTCGAGTTTCGCGCGCAACGCTTCGAGCGCGCGTTTCCCTAGCAACGCCTGCTTCTCGTGCTTGCGCTTGCTCGCAGGCACCGTGACCAGCGCGAGCACCAACGGGACGAAGATCCATGCGCTCCGCCACGACAGCGAATTGCCGTTCAGGCGGTCCACCTCCCAACACATCAGCGTCGTGGCAACCATGATGAGCGCGATGTTTCGCCAAGCGATGCCGCTCGTTGCCGTAAACACGTCGAAGTTCAAGAGAGCGATGCTGCGCTCGATTTCTTCGCGGAGCGAAGGAGCGAACACCTCCTGCTCTTTCTCGTTCTTCCGCCGACTCACGTACATCGATGACGCCGCGAACGAGACGGCGATCATGCCGACGAGACACGCCAACCCGTCCCAGGCGTTCAATGCGCCGTTTTCCGCGGGACCCTGGAGAAAGAGAGTCGCGAGCGCTATAGCCAACATCCCGAACACGAACGGCGCGAATACGAAGAACGGGAGATAACGTCCCCAGAAGAGCCGCCGCCGCGCCCGCTCTCTGGATCGATACAGCTCCATGTGCAACCCGAAATCGTTGACGGCGAAGACCGGCCGCTTCGTTTGCGTGTCCCAGATTGCCTTCAGTTCTTCAAGCTGCATGAGTGGGCTCCTTCATCGATCGCGCGGTGAGATATGTCTTGATGCGGTGTATGCGGACTCCGACATTGGTCTCGCTCAAGCCGAGCGCATCCGCCATTTCCTTGTAAGTAAAGCCGTCGAGCAGCAGCAGTGTCAGCGATCGGTCGATTTCGTTCAGTTGGGCGATCTGCTCGTAAAGCCAGTCGAGCCTCGGGTCGATCCGAGAGTCGCCGGGCCGAAGGGCTGCTTCGGCGGAACCGAGCATGTCGGCCTGGTCGCGGCGCCTGATCTCCTTGCGCGACCACGAAATCGCCGTGTTCAACGCCACGCGATAGATCCAGGTCGACGGCGCGGAGCCGCCCCGGAAGCTCGGAACCGAGATCCAAAGCTGCGTGGCGATCTCCTGAAAGAGATCCTCCTGGTCGTGGCGCGTGAATGCGTACGCCCGGATGACCTTGAACAGCACGCCCCGGTGTGCGCTGAGCCACGAATCGAAGATCGCTTTTCGCCCGGAAAATCCCATCGCTCTGCTCTCTTTGGCAAAGTTAGTCGGCGAGCGTCGTCGTTTTCTTACAAGCGGACAGAACGCGCGCACGACTCGCCGACAGGGGAAGCCGCCGTCGAGCGGCACCGGGCGCAATTGCAGGGCGAGCCCGGCGCCGAACGATGGCCGGCTCACGCCATCGTGAGCTGCACCGTCACCGTCGGGCCGGAGGCGATAAGCCGCAGCGCAGGCCTACACGAACCGCGTCGCCACGTCGTCGCCAAGCGCCATCGCGCCGAGCTCCTCGAGAACGCCGTCGTTGAACAGCAGGTGCTGGTTGATCGTGACGGCGTCGCGCAGCAGCCGGTCGAGCGGCGAGCTGGCATAGACGGCAGCGGGCCCCGCCGTGTCGAACGCGAGCTGCACGATCTCGCACGCCGCTCGGTGCGCGTGGATGCGCGCGAGGCCCACGTCGCGCCGCGCCTTGGTCGAGCCGGCGCCGTTCTTCTCGACCTCGTCCCACAGACGTTGCACCGTGTCGTAGACGTAGGCGCGCGCGGCACCGAGCAGGGTCTCCGCGCGCGCAACCGCGAGCCGCACGCGCGGCAGGTTCTTGAGCAGCACGGGCGGCGGCGGCAGCGCCACCACCTTCTTGCCCGCGAGCGCGACGAGCTCGTCGATCGCGCGCCGCGCGACGCCGAGCGGCACGCCGGCCATGGGGATCGACACCGACGCCGTGATCGGCAGCCGGTAGAGCGGCTCGTCGCGCCGCGACGGCGCGTTGAGATCGAGCACGTGCCCGGCCGGCACGAACAGGTCCTTGGTGGAGTAGTGATGGCTGCCGCTGCCCGCGAGGCCGTGCGCGAACCAGGTGTCCTCGATCTGCCAGCCGCTCGCGGGCGCGAGCACGTGGATGACCTGAGGGATGCCGCCCGGCCCGGTGCGGCCCTCGACGACGCAGCCGCCGACCATGACGTCCGCGTGCGTCGAGCCCGAGCCGAAGCCCCAGCGCCCGGTCACGCGGTATCCCCCGTCGACCGGGAGCGCACGTCCGTTCGGCGGCGCCTGCCCCGCGGTGACGTAATCGATGTCCGGATAGAGCTCGCGCGCGGCGCGCTCGTCGAGCCACGCCGCGAAGAGCCCGCTGTCGCTGCCGATCTTCACGCACCACGCCGCCGCGGCATCGGCGTGCGCGAGCAGCTCGACGAGCTCGAGCTGGAGCGGCAGCGGCATCTCGGGCCCACCCCAGCTCTTTGGGAACATCACGCGGAAGCAGCCCGCGGCCTTGAGCTTGTCCACGAGGTCCCGCGGCAGCCGCCGGAGCGCCACGGCCTCCGGCGCGCGCGCACCGATCTCGGGCGCGAGCGCGCGGGCGTTCGCGAGAATCTGCTCGGAGGTCAAGGGCTCGGTCACGGGGGTCTCCTACGGTCTTCGTGCCGATCATAGACCGTGGCGACGAAAGAGCGCTGACCGGCCGGCCGAGCGGCCGCGCCAAGGGATACTGCACTGCGCCGGCGGACGCCTCACCGGGTTCCTCGCGCCATACTTCCGCCGGCCGGCACACCTTGTATCATCCGACAGACTTTGGCGACGTCTTCCAACGCACCGGGCGCTCGAGCCCAACGCACGAGCGACGTCGCCATGGACAACGTCCGGGGGGACCTCATGAAAACGCCGATCCGCGTGCTCTCCACGATCGCCGCGCTCTTGCTCACCTTCGCGCAGGCCCACGCCCAGGATGCGACGACCCAAGCGCGCGCGCTGCTCGATGCGGCCGTGGCCGCGATGGGCGGCCAGCGCGTCCAGCAGCTCGACAACTTCGTGATGACGGGCTTCGGCCAGCGCTACAACTTCAACGGCAACATCAGCGCCGACCCGAACTCGCCGCCGAAGTGGCAGGCCGTGGCCACGAGCGAGCGCTACTTCGACCTGCGCGGCGAGCGCGCGCTCGTGCGCGAGCGCGCGAGCAACATGTTCCCGTTCGCGGCTCCGACCGGCATGTCGTTGGACGTGCGCGAGCGCGTGCAAACCGGCACGGCGCTGCTCGACCATCCGCTGCCGGCGCTGCGGGCGGCGCTCGCGCGGCCCGCGCAGCTCGGCCCCGTCACGGTGGAGGACGGCATGGCGGTGGTCGCGTTCAAGCTCGCGGACGGCAATCCCGCCTGGATCGCGCTCGATCCGCAGACGCACCTGCCGTACTGGGCGCGCTGGGTGAGCGCGAGCACCACGCTCGGCGATCTCACGAACACGAGCTATTTCACGGGCTACATGCTCGTCGACGGCGTGCAACTGCCCGCCGGCATCATGACGAAGATCGACTGGCGCAATCAGGCCACGCTGATGTTCCAGGTGGATTCGTACCGGCTCGGCGTGCCGGCGCTGCCG
>DASUFK010000044.1:0-2859 GCA_036274615.1 Gammaproteobacteria bacterium
CTCGCGGTGCTCACGCTCGGCGCGCTGTCGTACGGCCTGATCGCACTCGGCGAGGGCGCGACACGCAACGGCGCGATCGCGCTCGTGGCAGCCGCCCCGCTCGCATGGTTGTTCGTCCGAACAGAACGGCGAGCACGCGCACCGATGATGCTCGGCCTCTTCCGCAACTCGAGCTTCAGCGGCGCGAACGGGCTCACCGTCTTGCTCTACGCGGCGCTGAGCGGCGCGCTGTTCCTGTTGCCGTTTCTCCTGATCCGCGTGCACGGCTACAGCGCGATGGCGGCCGGCGCCGCGTTTCTGCCGTTCGCCGCGATCATGGGGCTCGGGTCGCGCCGCTCCGGCGGTCTCGTCGGCCGCTTCGGGTCGCGCGCGCCGCTCGTGATCGGCCCGGCGCTCACGGCGGCCGGCTTCGTGGTGCTCGGCCTGTTTGCTCGCAACCCGTCGTACTCAAGCGGCGTGTTGCCGGGACTGCTGATCATGAGCGTCGGCATGACAATCGCCGTCGCGCCGCTCACCACCACGGTGCTGAACGCCGTTCCGGACGGAATGAGCGGCACGGCGTCCGGCATCAACAACGCGGCGGCACGCGCCGGCTCGCTCGTGGCGATCGCGGCGATCGGTTTCGCGATCGGCGGCGGCGCGATGGACGTCGACGCCGGCGCGATCACGCACGCGTATCGCGTCACGATGTGGACGGCGGGCGCGTTGGCGGCGCTGAGCGCGCTGACCGCTGCCGCAACGATCGCTCCGCGCGGAGCGTCGCCAGCGAACGAGTAGCCTGAGATGCACGCCGGCGCGCGCTCCCCCGGCGAGCGGGCTAGAACCGCCGTTCGAACCTACTTCTTCGAGTGCTTGCCGAAGAACTCGTAGATGTATCGCTGGCTTTGAGTGATCACCGGACCGTGGGTAACGCCGGGCAGCTCCACGTACTCGTGCTCGATGCCGAGCTCCTTCATGCTCGGGACCCAGTTGTCACGCGACGTTGCCACCGGCACCGCCTCGTCCGCATCGCCGTGCACCACCATGATGGGAACGCCGGCCGCTTTGAGCGGCTTCAGGAAGTCGACGCGATTCGCCATCATGCTGAAGGCCGCCGGCGCCACCGGCGCGATAGCCGCCCAGATGTCGGCGTGCTTGGAGCCGAGGAAATAGGTGCCTGCCCCACCCATCGAGTGACCGGTGAGGTAAATGCGGCGAGCGTCGACGTTGAACTCCTTGCGGACCATGGCGAGAACGTTCATGACGTCCTTTTCGCTGAGCTCGGCGAGATTCGCGGGCGGGCTGCGGGCCGGGGCGGCCCCCCGGGCGAAGCCGCCGGAGCCCGGGTGGCATTTGCCGTCACTGGGCGCCGGAGCCGGCTGGGCGTCGCCGCCGCGGTTCCTGCTCAACACCGGCGAGCCGTACCACCCGCCCTCGTTGCATCCCATCGGCGAGGCGAGGATGTATCCGCCGGCTTCGGCGAGATCGACGGCCGTGGAATTGCACATGATCTGGGGGCCGGCCCCGAGGCCGTGCAGCGAGACGATCAGCGGCGCCGCTTTGCCGGCGGTCACCTTCGACGAGACGAACACGCAGTAGGGCATGTCCTCGTCGGTATCGGCGAAATGGTAAGTGCGGCTCTGCGCCCGCGGATCGATGTTGAAGCCGGTCGGTCTCTGGGCTTGCTGCGCGAGAGCACTTGTCGACGCGAAGCAGAGCGCGAGCCATGCTCCCGCGGCCAGCAACGAAGAAGACACAGCGGTTCGAAGGTTGCGCGTCATGTGCCGAGTCCCCTTTGTTCTATTGAGTGATCTTCGTGCCGCCGGCCACGGCGATTCCGTGGACACCTGCAGTCACTTGACGTTTCGGCTCAAGAGAGACGAGCCTACGACGGCGGCCTCGTGAAGTACATCTCCGCGGCGTCGACGTCTCGGAGCCGTCTAGGATCGCGCCGGCACCCGGAGAGATTCGCCGCCGCAACCGATTCTCCATTAGTGAAGACGCACCGTAAGCGTCTTCGAGACGGCGCCCAGCATGCAGGCGCCCGCCAACAGTGCCATCATGCAGGCGCACACCAGCAACAACGGTCCGGGGGGATCATCATGAGGAACGTGGTTGTCCTAGGCCTCGCAGCCTGGTCGATGCTGCTCGGCACGGCCGCTCACACGCAGCCGCGCTTCGCCCCCATCCCGGAAAACCAGCGCACGCCCGAGCAGCAAGCGATCGTCATGGAATTCGGCTCGCTCGGAATGCCGAACTACGTGGGCACGCTGCTCAACTACCCGCCGTTGTCGCGCCTGCTCGGCCACGTGGTCTACGTCACGACTCAGTCGGGCCTCCCGCCGCGACATCGCGCACTCCTCGCCCTCCGAACTGCGGGCCTCACGCGCTCGGCCTATTTCTGGGGGCACCTGGTGCCGCTCGCCAAAGCGGACGGCCTCACCGACGACGACCTCGCGCGCATCGCCCGCGGGCCGGACGCCCCCGGCTGGGACCCGTTCGAGCAAACGGTGCTGCGCGCCGCCGACGAGCTGCACGTCGACTCGTTCATCTCCGACGCCACGTGGAAGGCGCTGTCCACCCGCTACAACGTCAACCAGCTCGTCGACGTCATCGACACGGCGGGAACGCTCACGATGCACGCCGGCGTACTGAGCTCGGTGCGCGTGGAAGTGGAACGCGACGTGAAAGACCGTCTCCCGTCCGCGCCCTTCACCCCGGCGGCCAAGCGCACCAACATCCGGCTCGAAGGCAAAGGCGCACGCATCCCGCCCCGCGAGGCCACGGACGGGCGCGCGGCAGGTGCCAATCTGGTCCGCACGTTCAATCTCACTCCGGCCGCCGATCGCACGCGCGGCATGATGAACCAGCAGGTCAACA
>DASUFK010000045.1:0-4699 GCA_036274615.1 Gammaproteobacteria bacterium
TGTCGAACCAGCCGTTCCTGTAGAAGTCGCGGTTCTGCTGCTGCACTTCGCCGCGGTGATACCACTCGATGCCGAGCATCACGTTGCCCTTGTCGTCGGCGGTGTTCACGCCGAGCAAGGTCGTGAATTGGGTCTCAGCGCCGTCGCCCTCCTGCGTGGTCGACGTATGGAAGTCCATGTCCACGCCTTCGAAGTCCTTCTTGAGAACGAAGTTCACGACGCCGGCCATCGCGTCCGCGCCGTACACGGCGGAGGCGCCGCCGCTGATCGTCTCGACGCGCTCGATCGCGGCCTTGGGGATCGTGGCCGTGTCGATGAGCAGTGCCGCGTTCGCGGGCTGCGCACGTCGGCCATCGACGAGCACCAGCGTGCGGTTGGCTCCGATACCGCGCAGGTTCAAGCTGCCGATGCCGAGCGACGCGGTCGGACCTGCCTGAATGCCTTGGTCGAACTGCGTGCCTTCGGGCACGAACTGCGGCATCTGGTTCAGCACGCTCTCGATGCTGACGGTGCTCGAGTTCTCGAGCCGCTGCGCGTCGACCGTCATGATGGGGCTCGGGGCCTCCAAGTCACGCCGAACGATGCGCGAACCGGTGACGAGGATTTCCTCGGGTCCGTTCTGCTGCGCCTGCGCCGCTGCCGTGCCGAGCAGTGCGGACACTGCCGAGGCAAGTACCGTGAGCTGTTGCCCAGTAGGTGCCGCCATTCTGTGGTTTTGCATGTGTGCCCCCTGACAATAAGAATCGTTCCGCACCTGGCAAATTTGACACGTGCGGCCGCAGCCGCGTGTTGCAAAAAAGCCGTTGGTGCGCCCCAGCGACAGCGTCCCGGCGTCGGAACGACACTGCCTGGGCCCGAGTCTGCCTTATGTCACGAAAAACAGACCAGTAACCTACGTTGCTAGTATTTCTGCCACCATCCGGTGGCATTACCGCAACGCGTCGGCGGGTGCCAAGAACCGCAAGGTCTCCGCTTCTTGGTCGAGGCCATGAACCCGCGGGCCGGTTCGTTCGGGTTGTTCGCCGCCCAAATCTTGCGGTCGCCGCGCGCGAAGGTAAGGATGCTCGCTCGACGACGCTTCGAGGAAAGTCATGCCCCGAGTTTGGACCGCGACGGTGGCACCATGAGCCAGCGCATGGTGTTCCCCCTCTTCTCCACTCCGGTGTACGTGAACAACGTGGGCGAGTTCCTGAGGCCGGATCTCGAGTCCCTGGAGTACTCGTCGACGCTCGGCGAGTTTTCCTACAACTTCCAGAGCTCCGTGGACAAGAACGTGCTCGACCGCCCCGAGTGGCAGGGCGTGCACGCGCTCGTGATGCAGGAGATCAACGCCTACGCAAGAGAGGTGTTGGCGGTCAACAAGGGCATTGAGTTTTTCGTCACGAACTCGTGGGTCAACATTCACCGGCGCGGCCAATCCGCGGGACCGCACGTGCACCACAACTCGCTGATCTCGGGCGTGCTGTATCTCAGAGTCACGGAAACCACCGGCGATCTACTTTTCCACCGTAACGATCTGAGCCTCATTCCGTTTCCGCCCGCGCTCGATCTGGACATGGATTCGTTCAACATCTACAACTGCAAGAGTTGGGCTTACCGGCCCAAGACCAACGACATCTGCCTGTTTCCCTCGGTCGTCATGCACTCCGCCGACTTCAACCGATCCGACGAGGAACGCGCGTGCTTGGCGTTCAACGTGTTCGTCAGAGGTAGCTTCGGCGGCCACCACAAGCTGAACCTGCGGTAGCGCCCCCTTGGCCCCGACGTTGCGAGT
This sequence comes from Gammaproteobacteria bacterium, assembly GCA_036274615.1. GTDB lineage: Bacteria > Pseudomonadota > Gammaproteobacteria > Steroidobacterales > Rariloculaceae > FEN-1219. The sequence continues at coordinate 1,775 of DASUFK010000045.1, forward strand.
GATCAGGTACGCGAATGCGCGCGACTTTTTGCAACGCGCGGAGAGCTGGCTCGCCGCGCGCGAGATCGACTACGGCATGGCGCTCACGAGCGCGCGGAACGCGCGGGTACACGAGTTGCGCTACGAGCAACCGGTGTACTGGGCCACCATCGAGGAGGCCGGAGCGATCGTGGGCTGCGCGTTTCGCACGCCGCCGTATCGGCTGGGCGTGACGGCTTTGAGCGACACCGCGATCGCAGGGCTGCTCGTGAGCGTGGGCGACGTGTATTCGACGCTATCCGGAGTCAGTGGCCCGGAGCCCACGGCGAACGTCGTCGCCGAGGCGTGGTGCCGCGTGCACGGAGGCAAGGCAACGGTCCGTTTTCGTCAACGGCTCTACGCGCTGCGCGCGCTCGTGCCGCCGGCGCGCCCGCCGGTCGGCGCGCTGCGGCTCGCCACGGAGGGGGATATCGATCTCGTCCGCGGCTGGAGCGCCGAGTTCGTACGCGAGGCCCGCGTCGAGCACGTGCAGGCCGAGTTCTTCGTGGGTCTGATCCGGGCGCGGCAGGTCTACGTGTGGGACGACGGCCAACCGCGCTGCCTCGCGGCGGCGATCAAGCACACCTCGCAGGCGAGCGCGATCGGCGTGCTCTACACGCCCGCCGCGCTGCGCCGACACGGCTACGGCACCGCCACCGTCGCGGCCTTGAGCCAAGAGCTATTCCAGAACGGGGCGCGGGGCTGTTACCTCTATGCCGACCCGGACGATACCGCGGTGAGCCGCATCGTCGGCGGCATGGGCTACCAACGCGTGCACGACGCCACCGACATCGATTGCTGTTGAGCGCCGCGCGGGCGCGGTGCCTCAGCCGACGTTCTCGGCCCGCATGTTGAGCGCCGCGCGGCTCCGAAAGAACTGCGACACGATCCACTTTTCGCCGCTCGTGGGCGGCATGCCGGCGTGCACCATGCGAAAGTCGGGCCCGCCGCTCGGCAGGGCGTTCGTGAAGAACAGGCCTTCGCCGCGCCTGCCCTTGTGACGTACGCCGATCTTGGGGAAATCCGTCTCGCCGCCATCGTAGCCGTCGTTCAGATAGACGAGGAACGTGATGATCCGCTCGCCGCGCTGCTCGATGTGCTGCTCGTAGCCCGGCATGCGCACGTTCACGAAGTCGAAGTGGTTGGTGATCTGCTCTCCCGGCTGGTAATTGAGAATCGTGGGCCCTTCCGCGTTCAGCACCGGCAGGCCGCAGGCGATGGCCATGCGGTGTTGCAGCGCCACCTGCACGACGTCGACGTCCGCCAGATCGAAAACGGCGAGGCTGTTCGTGCGCATGTGGTCCGCGACGTTGCCGCCTTTGCCGGGATCGTAGATCAACGCGCGGCGGAGCTTGCCGGCGGGGCGGCCGAGCAGCCAGTCGCAGACCGGGCCGGTGACGAGCTCCGGAAACGCGCGCACGAGCGGCTGCTCGCTGAGCGTGACTCCGTCCGGCACGGCGAGCCATCTGCGCCAATTGACGCTCGCGGCGACTTGCCGCCAGTCGCCATCGGCGCTCTCCCCATTCGGCCGCGACGCGAGCGCGCGAAGTTGACCGCGCGCGCTCTCCGAGCCGCGCTCCGCCGCGAGCACGAGCAAGCCGAGCGCTTCGCCCCAGTCCTGCCGAACGTGGGCTCCCAAGGCGGACAGGGGCGCGAGCCGGAGCGCCGCCTCGGCGCTGCCGGCGCGCACGGCGTCGTACAACAGCCGCACGCCGTCGCTCGGCAGATACGGCGCGCGGTCGCCCACGAGCAGCCGCGCCGCGAGCAGCACCGTGGCGTCGAGATCGCCGCCCTGCGCGGCAACGGCGAGCGCGTCGACGGCCGCGTCGTGGCGGCCGGCCGCGTCGTGCTCTGCAGCCGCGGCGAGTGCGCCCGTCATGCCGCGATCCCCGGCGCGGGGCTCGGGCGAGCTCCGCCCGCCGCGTTCAGCCAATGTCCGTGCAACCTGATGCTCATCGAAGAAGACGGCTCGTGCGAAGGCTTTGCCGTCGGGAGCCTACGATACGCGATTGCCGGCAAGAAGCATCGCGCGGGCGCCGCGACACGCGCGCCGCGACCTACCAGCCGCTGCCTTCCAAAGAAAAAAGGGCGCCGGCGATTGCTCGCCGGCGCCCGTTACGACAGATCCCGAGGTCGTTACTGCAGCCCGAAGCTCTTGCGGAACATCATCGTCCACATCCGGGGCGGACCCAGCTGGGCGGCCTGGTAGCCGATCGTGGTGTACACGCCGTCGACGATGTTCTGGTAGTAGAGCTCGTCGGTGAGGTTGCTCACGTCGAGCGCCGTCTCCCAGCCGTTGCTCGCCGAGCGCCACGTGAGCCGCATGTGCGCCAACGTGTAGTTGTCGATCCATGACGTGTGGCGGTCGTTGATCGGCTGCGTCGACGCGTAGTTCACCGCCTGCGTGTACACCTCGTCTTGGAACGAGGCATCCAGCCGTGCCGTGAACGAGCCGCCCTTCGGCAGCGGCACCTCGTACTGCACGCCCGCGCTCCAGGTGAGCTCCGGGCTGTACGGCGTCTTCATGTCGAGCGTCATCTGGCCGCGTCCGCCCGGCACCACCGACGCCAGCGCCACCGACGGGTCGAGCCGCGTGTACTGGAAGTCGATCGACGACACCATGAAGTCGAACGACAACCGGTCGGTGGCCGCCACGTCCATCTCCACCTCGATGCCGTCGGTCTTCGCGTCACCCACGTTCTGCGGCTTCGCGCACGGCGGGCCGATGAAGGCGCTGTAGGTCACGCCGCCCACCGTCACCGGGAACGGCGTCTGGCCCGCCTGCGGCACCAGCGTCTCGCACGCCGCCTGGTTCAGCTGGATGCCGGTCTGATCGTTGTGGAAGAACGCCGTGTTCAACCGCACCTTGCCGTTGGCGAGCGTCGCCTTCAGGCCCACCTCGGTCGT
>DASUFK010000046.1:0-9556 GCA_036274615.1 Gammaproteobacteria bacterium
AGAATCCTTCCTGGATCAGATACGGCTCGATCACGTCCTCGAGCGTGCCCCGCTCCTCGCCTATGGCCGCGGCGAGGCTCTCGATGCCGACGGGGCCGCCGTCGAATTTCTCGATGACGGCGCTGAGCAGCCTGCGGTCCATCGTGTCGAAGCCGTGCGGATCGACCTCGAGCAAGTCCATGGCGTCCTTCGCCACGGTTTGGCCGACGGTGCCGTCGCCCTTCACCTGCGCGAAGTCGCGCACGCGCCGCAGCAGCCGGTTGGCGATTCGCGGCGTGCCGCGCGAGCGCGACGCGATCTCGCGCGCGCCGGCGTCGTCGATCGGCAGCGCGAGAATTCGAGCCGTGCGCAGCACGATCTGCGTGAGCTCGGCGTTCGCATAGAACTCGAGATGTTGAGTGATACCGAAACGGTCGCGCAGCGGCGACGTGAGCAGCCCCGCGCGCGTGGTGGCGCCCACCAGCGTGAACGGCTTGAGCGGCAGCTTGATGGAGCGCGCGCGCACCGAGTGGATGCGCGCTCGAGGCATCGATCACGACGAGCTGCGCACGGAACACGGGCTCGTGCTCGTGCTCGCGAGCATCAAGGCGCGGTTTCGCGCGCCGGCGCGGCTCAGCGACATGCTCTACGTTTCCGCGGCCGTCACCGAGGCGCGCGGCGCCCGTTTGCGTTTTGCACAGGACGTTCGGCTCGGCGAGCCCGCCGGCGAGATCGTTTGCGACGGTCTCGCCGAAGTCGCGTGCATGGACGCGCAGGCGGGCAGGCCGCGCCGTTTTCCGCCCACACTCATAAGCGAGCTCTAAATGAACACCGACCTGTCAGTACTGCGGTTGATCCTGGACGCGAGCCCGGTCGTGCAGCTCGTGCTGGCCGGACTGCTTCTCCTGTCGATCTCGTCGTGGGCGGTGATCATCGACAAGGCGCGGGTGCTCAAGCAGGCGCATCGCGCGGCGAGCGAGTTCGAAGCGAGCTTCTGGTCGGGCGTGGACCTCTCTTCGCTCTATCGCGACATCGCCCGCACCGAGGCTACGCCGCTCGGCATGGCGGGAATCTTCGAAGCCGGCTTCCGCGACTTCGGCCGGCTCAAGCAAGAGCCCGGCATGACGTCGGAGCAGATCGTGGAGGGCGCACGGCGCGCGATGCGCGTGTCGCACCTGCGCGAGATGGACCGCATCGAGCACAACCTCGCGTTCCTCGCCACGGTGAGCAACACCAGCCCGTACATCGGGCTGTTCGGCACGGTGTGGGGCATCATGGCCGCGTTCTACTCGCTCGGTAACGTGCAGAGTGCCACCATCGCGCTCGTGGCCCCGCACATCTCCGAGGCGCTGATCGCCACGGCGATGGGCCTCGTCGCCGCGATCCCCGCCGGCATCTTCTTCAACCGCTACGCCAACCAGGTGAACCGCCTCGAGGTGCGCTACGACACGTTCGGCGAGGAGCTGTCGGCGATCCTCCAGCGCAACGCGGCCCGGCGCGAGCCGTTGCCCACCGACCCGCCGGCGCCCGCGGGCCGCCGCCAGGCGCTCGAGCTCGGAGTGCAGCGATGACGCCGACGCGCGGCAAGCGCCGCCTGATGAGCGAGATCAACGTCGTGCCCTACATCGACGTGATGCTCGTGCTCCTCATCATCTTCATGATCACTGCGCCGCTGCTCACCCAGGGAATTACCGTCGATCTGCCCAAGGCGGCCGCGCAAGCGCTCGACCCCGAGCTGCTCAAGGACAACGAGCCGCTCGTGCTCAGCATCGACAAGGAAGGCCGCTTCTATCTCAACATCGGCGGCAAGGACACCGACCAGCCGATCGACGACAGCACGGTGGTCGAGCGCGTGCAGGCCGTGCTGCGGCGCAACCCGCAAACGCCGGTGCTCGTGAAGGGCGATCAGAGCGTGGCGTACGGCAGGATTGTGATCGGCATGACGCTGCTCACCCAGGCGGGTGCGCCCAAGGTCGGGTTTCTCACGGACCCGCCGGCCACCACCGACGACCGGCGGCGGGGCCGCTAGCGAGGCGCGCGTTGTCCTTCGTCGGCGAGCACAAAGCGGCGATCGTTTTTTCCTCGGCGTTGCACGTCGCCGTGGCGGTGGCACTCACGCTCGGCTTCAAGCTGCCGGCGAAGCCGGTGGTGCAGCCGGCGCCGATCCAAGGCGTCGTGGTGGACTCGTCCGTGCTCAAGCAAGAGCAGCAGCGCCGCGCCCAGGTGGCGCGCGCCGAGCGCGAGCGCGTGCAGCGCGTGGAGCAGGAAAAGCGCGCGGCCGTGGAGCGCGAGAAGCAGGAGAAGCTCGCGGCCGAGCAGCGCGAGCGCGACAAGGTCGCGGAGCAGAAGCGCGAGCAGGAGCGCAAGGAACAGGCCGAGCGCGAGAAGGCGGAGGCCGCGAAGAAGGAGCAGGAGCGCGTCGCCCAGGAGAAGCGCGAGCAAGAGGCGAAGGAGAAGCGCGAGCGCGAGGAAGCCGCGAAAAAGGCCGCGGCTGCGAAGGCGCAGCAGCAGCGCGAGAAGGAGCTCGCCGACGCGCTCGCGGCCGAGGCCGCGCAGCAGGAGGCCATCCGCTCCGGCGTGCTGGACAAGTACGCGATGGCGATCACCGACAAGATCGAGCGCAACTGGAACAAGCCGCTGTCGGCGCAGCCCGGCCTCGAATGCGAGGTGCGCGTGGAGCAGATTCTCACGGGCGAGGTGGTGAACGTGGAGCTCGGCCGGTGCAACGGCGATGCGACTGTGAAAGACTCGATCCTGCAGGCCGTGCGTAAGGCTTCGCCGCTGCCGAAGCCGGATCCTCCGCTGCAAGTGGAGCGCCATTTGAACGTGACGTTCCGGCCGAATCTCTGACGCGGCGGCTCGATTGAATCCGATTTAAAGGAGTGGTGATGCTGGGAGTGTTGAAGTCGATCCGCGCGCGCACGTTCTTGCGCGGCATGCTCTTGTTGGGCGCTGCGCTCGGCGGCGCGGCGCACGCGCAGATGAACATCGTGGTCACCGGCTACGCGGTTCGGCCGATACCGATCGCGATCGTGCCGTTCGGCTGGCAGGGCACGGGCGCGGCCCCTTACGACGTCGTGGGCGTGGTCACCGCGGACCTCGGCAGCAGCGGCCGGTTTGCGCCGCTCAAGACGGCCGACATGGTGTCGAAGCCGACCCAGCCCAATCAGGTGAACTTCCAGGACTGGCGCGTGCTCGACGTGGACGCGCTCGTGATCGGCACGCTTTCGATGACCGCACCCGGCCGCTACACGGCCCAGTTCCAGCTGTTCGACGTGGCGAGCGGCGAGCAGCGTCTCGGCTTCCGCCTGGACGCGGGCGAGCAAGACCTGCGCGCGATGTCGCACCAGATCTCCGACATGGTCTTCGAGAAGCTCACGGGCATCAAAGGCGTGTTCAGCACCCAGATCGCGTACGTGAGCCTCGAGAAGCGAAACGACGGCACGAAGCGCTACCGGCTGATCGTGTCGGATGCGGACGGCGAGAACGCGAACGTCGTGGCCGATTCCCCGCAGCCGCTGATGTCACCGGCGTGGTCGCCGGACGCGCGCCGGCTCGCGTACGTATCGTTCGAGGGCGACCAGTCGGCCGTCTACGTGCAGACGTTGCGCACGGGCACGCGCGAGAAGGTGTCGGGCCGCCCCGGCGTCAACGGCTCTCCCGAGTTCTCGCCCGACGGCCGGCAGCTCACGATCACGCGCTCCGACGAGCGCGGCAACCTCGACGTGTTCTCGCTCGATCTCGCCAGCCAGATGCTGCGTCAGGTCACTACCGATTCCGGCATCGACACCGAGGCCACCTGGTCGCCCGACGGGCGCACGATCTACTTCACGTCTGACCGGGCCGGCGGCGCGCAGATCTATCGCATGGGCACGGGCGCCGGCGCGCGTCCCGAGCGCGTGAGCTACGAGAACACGTACAACGCGCGGCCGCGCGTGTCGCCCGACGGCAAGCAAGTCGCCGTCGTGTACGGCAACAGCAACACGTACCGCATCGGCGTGATCGACGTCGCCAACGGCCAGTTCCGCGGGCTCACCGACGGCCGGCTCGACGAGTCGCCGAGCTTCGCGCCGAACGGGGCGCAGATCATCTACGCGACCCGCGACGGCAATCGCGGCGTGCTCGCGTCGGTGAGCACTGACGGACGCATCAAGCAACGAATTGCATCGGTCTCGGGCGACGTTCAGGAGCCCGTGTGGGGGCCGTTTCCGCGGCCCTGATTCTCGAAGTGCCTTATGATTCGCGTCATTCACGTCTCCACGCCATCTGAGGATTGAGGACTACCCATGAAGAAGCTTTTGTTGGTCTTGGGCGCGGCCGGTTTGCTGTCGGTCTCCGCGTGCCATCGCTCCGACACGGTTGCGGATGCCGGCGCCACCGGCACCGAGGTGTCGAGCAATACGGGCGCGAACACCGCAGGGCAGAACGGCGGCGGCGGGATCACCATCACCGCGGAAGAGGCCGCGCAGCAGCGCCTGAGGCAGCAGCTGGTCGTGTACTTCGATTACGACCAGGCGGACATCAAGCCCGAGTTCAACCAGATGCTCGAGGCGCACGGGCGCTTCCTCGCGATGAACCCGAACGCGCAGGTGCGGCTCGAAGGGCACACCGACGAGCGCGGCAGCCGCGAGTACAACATCGGTCTCGGCGAGCAGCGGGCCCAGTCCGTGCGCCGGGTGCTGCTGTTGCAAGGCGCAACGGCCGCGCAAGTGAGCACCGTGAGCTACGGCGAGGAGCGGCCCGCGGCCACCGGCAGCGACGAGGAGTCGTGGCGGCTGAACCGGCGGGTGGAGCTCGTGTATCGTTGATAGGTAGCGCGGCGCGGAACGCCGTCCCGGAGGACAGGGTCCAACCCCTCTGCTTGGGGCGGCGCTCGCCGTTTTACCGTTTGGAAGAGGGGTCACACCCATGAACACAAGACTGCTTCAGCCCGTTGCGTTGATCGTGCTCGCCACCTGCGCCACGCTCGCGGTTCCATCCGCGTCGGCGGCGCGCCGCGAGGAAGAGGAAGCCCTCCAGCTCAAGGTCACGGACATCGAGGCGCGTCTGATCCGCATCGAGAAGATCCTCGAGAACCAGAGCCTGATCCAGCTCGCCACCGAGCTCGAGCAGCTGCGCAACGAGACCAAGGCGCTGCGCGGCGAGCTCGACAAGGTTCGCTACGACAATCAGAACAACTCGAGCCGGCAACGCGAGCTCTACGTGGACGTGGACAAGCGCTTGCAGTCGCTCGAGCAAGCGCAGCGCGGCGCGGCGCTCGCGCCGCCGCCAGTGGCACCGCCGGCCGCCGTCGCCGGTGCCGCCGGTGCGGCTCCGACGCAGGCCGCGCCGCCGCCGGCTCCGGCCCGGCCGGTGGGCACCGACCAGCAGAACTACCAGGCCGCGTTCGACCTCATGCAGGCGCGCAAATACGACGAGGCAGGCAACGCGTTCACCGATTTTCTCACGGGCTTCCCGCAGAGCCCGCTCGCCGACAATGCGCAGTACTGGCTCGGCGAGATGTACTACGTGCGCGGGCAGTATCAAACGGCGCTCGCGCAGTTCCAGAAGGTGATCGACAGCTATCCGCAGTCGGCCAAGCTGCCGGACGCGCTGCTCAAGATCGGCTATAGCCAGGCCGAGCTCGGCAACCGCGACGCGGCGCGCACCGCGCTCCAGCAAGTCACGCGCCGGTACCCGGACACCACGGCGGCGCGGCTCGCCACCCAGCGCCTCGAGCGTCTGCAAGGGGGCGGTTGAGTGCGGTGACCGCGAGGCCGGAGGAGGCTCCCCGGGAGGCGGGAGCCCCGCGGCTGAAGATCACCGAGATCTTCTTCTCGATCCAGGGCGAGGCCTCGTTCAGCGGCTGGCCCACCGTGTTCGTGCGGCTCACGGGCTGCCCGCTGCGCTGCCAGTACTGCGACACCGCTTACGCCTTCACCGGCGGCGAGTGGCGCTCCTTCGACGAGATTTCAGCAGAGATCCGCAAGCACGGCACGCGCTACGTCTGCGTCACCGGCGGCGAGCCGCTCGCGCAGCCGCGTTGCGCCGCGCTGCTCGCGGCGCTCTGTGACGACGGCTTCGACGTGTCGCTCGAGACGAGCGGCGCGATCGACATCGCCGACGTCGACACGCGCGTCTCCCGCGTGGTGGACGTGAAGACGCCGGGCTCGCGCGAGGAGCACCGCAACCGCTGGGAGAACCTCGCGCTGCTCACGCCGCGCGACGCGCTCAAGTTCGTGATCTGCGATCGCGCCGACTACGAGTGGTCGAAGCGCGTGCTCGCGGATCGCGTGCCTCACGCGCCTTGCCCCGTGTTCTTCTCGCCGAGCTACACGCAACTCCCGGCGCGCTCGCTCGCCGACTGGATTCTCGAGGACCGGCTGCCGGTGCGCTTGCAGGTGCAGCTCCACAAGGTGCTCTGGGGCGATGTGCCGGGCCGCTAACATCGCCCGTGGCGTCTGGCACTCTGGGTGTCTGACACCCTTGGTGTCTGACACCAGGCCGCTTGCTGATCCGATGCTAAGCACATGAGATCCGTGGTGCTCCTCTCCGGCGGCCTAGATTCCGCGACCGCGCTAGCGATCGCGCGCGCTCGCGGCGACGAGAGCTACACGCTGTCGTTCGACTACGGCCAGCGGCACCGCGCCGAGCTCGCCGCCGCAAAGCTCGTGTCGAAGGCGCTCGGCGCCGCCGCGCACCGCGAGATGACGCTGCCGATCGGCGAGATCGGCGGCTCGGCGCTCACCGACACGCGGATCGCGGTGCCCGAGCACGGCGGCCCCGGCATACCGGTGACCTACGTGCCGGCGCGCAACACCGTGTTCCTGAGCCTGGCGCTCGCGTGGACGGAAGTGCTCAAGGCCGACGCGATCGTGATCGGCGTGAACGCGATCGACTATAGCGGCTACCCCGACTGCCGGCCGGAGTTCATCGCCGCGTTCCAAACGCTCGCGCGGCTCGCGACGAAGCGAGGCGTGGAGGGTGAGGAGCTCAAGATCGACGCGCCGCTCGTGAGGATGTCCAAAGCCGACATCATCCGCCGCGGCGTCGAGCTCGGCGTGGACTACTCGCTTACCGTGTCGTGCTATCAGGCGGACGCGGAAGGCCGCGCCTGCGGCCGCTGCGACTCGTGCCGGCTACGCTGCGAAGGATTCGCGGCGGCGGGCATCGCGGACTCCACGCGCTATCAGTCGGCCGCTTGACGGTCGCGCGGCGCCTTCTTGCGTCTGATCACGTTCGCCGTCAAGACGCTGTTATCGGACCACTTTATGAGTAAGTGGTCGTCGGCCTTTTGCGTCCGGGCGCGCTCGAGGGTGGCGGGAACGTCGGCGCCGACGGCGAGCTCGATGGCACTGACGCCGTCGGCCGTCGTCTCGAACTCGCATGTGATCTCGTAGCCGTCGAGCACCACGGTCAACAGATTCATCTCGACCGACGTGGCGCCGATTTGAACGCCCTCGGCGGTGGACGAGGTTTTCGGACGTTGATAGATCTGTGTCGCGAGCACCGTTGCCGGCTTGAAGTCTTGTGCGGCCGCCGCGCCGCACACCAACACGACCAGCCACGAGGCGCGCATCGCGTCAGTCGCGGGCTTGGCTGTCGCGCGGCTGCTTGTGCTTTTGACGGACTACGACCTTCGCGGTGACGATGCTGCCGTCCGGCCACTTGAGCAGCAGCTTGCTGCGGTCGAGGGCCGCGAAGATGTCGCTGCCCACTTTCACGTCGCCGGCCTTCGGGCTCCTCGGCGTCTCCGACGGGAACTCGCCCGTGACGTCGTAGCCGTCGAGCACCACCGTCACGCGGTTCATGTCGACCGACGTGCCGCCGATGGGGAAGCCGCCCAAGCTCACCGCGGTCTTCTGTCGCTGGAAGGTGTGGGAGTCCAGCACCGTGGACGATTTGTAGTCTTGTGCGGCGGCGGCGGCGCACACCAAGACGAGCAGCAACGAGGCGCGCATCGATCGAGTACTCCGCGATTCTTCGAACGTTCCAGCCGCCGAGTCTACCCACGCCCCGGCGCCGTTCAAGAACCGGAAAATGAACGCCGTTCAGGCGGCGTGCACCGGCTGGCCGCCGCTCATCCAGTACCGCGCGAACCAAGCCGCCACGTGGTAGTCGGGCACGGCGCTCGCGGCCGTGAGCGTGCGCTCGTCGGTCTCGATCTTGAGGTCGTAGTAGAGCTTCTCGCCCGCCTGCATGCCGCGCTTCGCGAGGATGTTGCGGACCATCGCACGCGGGATCTCCACCGGCGACGCGCGGCCGAGCACGCCGCGGCGTGTAACCGTGAGCATCCGGTCCTCGAGCGTGACGCGGTATTCCGTAACCCAGAGGTCGAGCGCGAACCACACGAGCAGCGTCTCGAACAGCCCGAACACGATCGGGAACAGGAGCGGCGCGTGCAGCCACAGCATGAACACGATGGCGACGGTCCAGATCGCGCAGACGAGGGTGAGCATCGCGGCCACGGTCTTGTGCCGGCCGCGGCGGAACGTCCACGCCTCGCCGCCGCGCGGCAGTTGCTCGTAGACGATGCCGAGCGCGTCGAGCTTGGCGCGGTCCGGCCGCTCGCCCCGCGCGACGGATTCGTCCGCTGCTGCCACGGCGGCGGTCTCGAGCGCGGCGGTCTCGCGCGTGGCGAACACCGGCAGCTCGAAGCGGCTCGCGTAGTCCACGCCGGGGCACTCGCCTTTGACCTGGAGACGCCACGAGACACCGTCGTCCGGGTTCACGGCCGGCAGGTCGGCGGGCACCTCAGCGTCGACGGGGATCGAGGTGTAGGAGGGCGTGATCTGGCACTGCGAGCGGGCGACCGTCCAGTCCTGTTGCCACACGATTCGCTCGTCGGAGCGCGTTTGGCGGCCGGCCGTTGTGTAGCGCTGCACGCACGCGAGCGAGACGGTGAGCTCGCGCTCCACCGGCACGGCGGCTTCGACGCGCACCGCGCCCGCGAGCCGGCCGCCGAGCGCGACGGGCGTGCGCTCAAGCACGAGTGTGGACACGCCGAAGCGCTTCACCGCCGTCCACGCGCGCACCATCCACACGATCACGAAGACGCCGGCGAGCGGAAACACGAAGCCGACGAGCGCCGCGTTGTTGCCTTCGCGGAACGCGGGCAGCACCTGCAACGCGACGAAGATCGAGATCGGCGTCCAGATCGCGGCGAACACCGTGGCGAACCAAGCCGTAAAGCGATTGCCGCTCTTGATCCGGCCTTCGGCCCAGTCCTGCCGCCAGCGCCACGGCTCGTTCGGATAGCGCGTCTTGAGCTCGTGCTCGGCGGCGAGCTTGCGCGCCCCGTAGCGCGCGCCGAACAGGAGGCCGAAGCCGACGCCGCCGAACACGACCGCGAACGCGGCTTGGAACAGCAGCACGAGCGGGCGAAAGCTGCGGTCGAGCGTGGCGCTCGCCGGATGGTTTGGATCGACGAACGCGGTGGCGCGGTTGTTTTTCCGGTCGAGGTAGAGCTTCGAGTAGAGCTGCTGGTGGAAGTCGCCGAGGTTGTCGGAGAACGTGCTGATGGCGACGCGGCTGCCGGTGTACTCGCGTCCGCCGACTTCGTAGCGATAGGCGGCGGTGACCTTGAAGGTGGTGGACT
>DASUFK010000047.1:0-7307 GCA_036274615.1 Gammaproteobacteria bacterium
AGGTAGGTCAAGACGCCCGGCGGGAGCTCGCGCTCAGCCCGTTCCACGTCGGCCGCGAGCGGCCCGGCGCCCGCCACGCAGAGCCGCCAACGGCGTTGCGCGGGCGGACGGGCGGCGCTGCGCCGCGCGAGCTCGAGCAAATCGCCGACTCCCTTCTCCGGCGACAGGCGCCCGAGGAACACGACGCGATCCGTCACCGGCCGAACGAAGTGCGGCGGACGATGATCGGGCACGCCGTTCTCGATGAGAACCGCGCGTGCGCGAGCCGCCTCGGTGAGCTCGGGCAGCATCGACGCCGACACGCAAATGCAACGCTGCACGCGGCGTAGCGACAAGTCGGTGAGCGTATTCTCGACCGAAGTGCGGAGGTCGAACGGGTACTTCTTCGCCGCCTTCGTGAGGTGCTTGGTGGCGAACGTCGCAACGTGCGCCGGGAGGCGAACGAACGGCGCCAGGTGGATCGCGCGATCCGCGTTGTAGTGCACGAGATCCACGAACTCGCCCGCGGCTTCGACGAGCGCGCGCGCGCGCCCCAGGTTCTTGAAGCGGCTGCCGGTGAGCCAGAGGCGATCGCACGCGGGCTCGAACTCCGTTCGCGGCGCAATGCAACCCACCCAGTGCCCCCGTGCGCGCAGCGCGCTCATCAGCCAGAACAGATAGCGTTCCGAGCCGCCCCAGCCGGAGCCCAAATCCACGAATAGGAGTCGCATCGTTGCTCCCTCCTCTAGGTCGGTAATATCGTGCGCCGATGCCGAACGTTGGAATCGACGCGTCCATGCTCGAGCGAGACCGCACCGGCATCGGCAATTACGTGTTCAATCTGCTCGTGCGCTATCGCCGCGTGCGGCCAGAGGCACGCGTAGTCCTCTTCTCCAACGGCCGGGTGAGCGACGAAGCGCGCGCATTGGGAGACTGCGTCGACGGCGTCTTCTCTCCGCTGCGCAAGGGCCCGCTGTGGCTCAGCACGGGGCTGCCCGCGCTGTTGCGCGAGCATCGCATCGACGTGTTCTGGGGCGGCAACGGCTATCTGCCGCTCGTCGTGCCGCGCGGCATTCGACAGGTCGTGACGATTCACGATTTCGTCTATCGGCACGCCGGCCACACGTTGCCGCGGATCAGTCTCTGGAGCCGGCGCGTGCTCCAACCGCTCGCGATCCGCCAAGCGAACGCCGTGGTCTGCGTGTCGCAGAGCACCGCGGACGAGCTTCTCGCTCACCATGGCCGAGCCGCAGACGCGGTGCTCGAGCCGCCGATCGACCCCAGCTATAAACCTGCCGGCGCGCCGGACGTCGATGCCGTGTGCCGCCGCTACGAGCTGCCGGCCCGCTTCCTGCTCACCACCGGCACGCTCGAGCCGCGCAAGAACCTGGTCGTGCTGTTGTCGGCGTACGTGCGCGCGCGGGAAGCCGGCGCCGAGCTGCCGCTGCTCGTGCTCGCGGGCAAGCTCGGCTGGCTCGCGGACGACATCCGCGCAGCGATGGACGATGCCGCCGCACGCGGCTTCGTTCGGTTCCTGGGCTACGTTCCCCTCGAGCTGATGCCAGCGCTCTATTCCGCGGCCGAAGCGTTCGTCTTCCTGCCGCTGTACGAAGGATTCGGCATGCCCGCGCGCGAAGCGCTGCTGTGCGGCACTCCGGTGATCGCTTCGGATATCGCCGCGCTGCGGGAAGCCACCGGCGGACTCGCGCGCCTCGTGTCGCCCGATCGAGCGTCCATCGAGCGGCTGTTTCGGGAGTATCCGGCCACGGGCCCGCCGCCGGCGCGCGCGTGGCCGGCGCATCGCGACGAGTCGCTCGACGAAGCCGCCGAACGTTTCGCCGCTGTCCTCGCGCCGTGATGTGTGCGCCATGAGATCCATCCTCGTCAGTACGTGAACCGCGCGTAGTCGCTGTTGACCACCACGGACTTGTAGGGAACGTACAGGTCCGGCGCGTACAGCATGATCCCGGCGTAGAGCCTCGCGGCCGCGAGCGCGCCGCCGATCGCCAAGAGCGTCTCGCGCCGAAACCAGCCGCCGATCCGCTGCAACGCGAGATACGTGAGCACGACCTCGAAGAGCCCGAAGTAGAGCGGCCCGCGCAAGGCCAACATCGGCACGCCCTTGTAGGTCACGAGGAACACCGCCACCGACAGCGCGTAGAGGTTCACGAGATAGTTGTCGAGGCTGCGCCGCTCTCGCGAGCACAGCAGCCAGAAGGCGACGACCAATGCGATACGCTTGACGAGCCACAGCAACTCCATGAGCGGCCCGACGCCCGCGGTTTGGAGATAGTCGCCGCCCGAGTACGCCAGCAGGCGCCGCGCGAGATAGCCGCCTCCGAAGACTGCGTTCACGGCGGATTCGACGAAGCTGCCGACTACGTCGAAGTGATACAGCGCCGTAGCCGCGAGGAACACGGCTGCCAGCGCGCGCAGCGATAGGCGCGAACGGGGAACGGCAACCGCCAACAGCGAGATGATCGCCGTGTAGTGGAACAGCGTGCCGACGAGCACGAGCGCGACCGCGCTCCAACGCCGGCGATCGTAGAACCGGAGCATCGCGATCGAGGTGAACCCGAGCGCGAGCGTCTGGCGCTGCGTGCCCATGAAGCCGAGCACGTAAATGCAATAGAAGAGAAGCAGGAGCACCGCCGGATGACGAAAGCGCGCGAACACGAAACAGAACGCGGTCATGTAGATCGCTGCGGAGAGGGTGAGAAAAGCGGTGTAATCGAGGCCCGCGTATTGCGCGATCCGCACGAGCATTCGGTACCCGGGCTCGAAGCCGAAGGGCGGCTCCTGGAGGGCCTCGTAGTAGCTCAGATAGGGCCTCCAGTCGTTGCCGGTCTCCCAACGCAAGCCGATCAGCAGCACCAGAATCACGGCGCCGATCGCGAGCATGAGGCGGCTCACTCCCGCCCGTTTCGAATAGAGATCGAGCGCGGCGAGCGCGAACAGAACTACGAACACGTTCAGATAGACTTCCAATCGGTGTGGCTCTCGCGTGCTGAGATGTGTACTCTCGATGCAGTGATTCTTGGGCCGGTCTCTCTATGAGTCATGGTTCGGCGGCCGCCGTCCGCAGTGTTCGTCGCTCGCTGCAAGCCGCCGCGGATCTCTGGTCGATCCTGTTCGCCGGGAAGTGGCTGCTGCTCGGATGCGCCTTCACGTGTGCGCTCGTCGCGGTCGCGATCGCGTACGCGCTGCCGGTGAAGTACCGCGCGGAGACGCTGCTCAAGCCCGCGCGAACCGACAACAACATGCTCGGCCAGCTCGGCGCCGTCGGCGGGCTCGCGTCGCTCGCCGGCCTCGCGTTGCCTACCGACGACCGCAGTGCGGAGGCGCGCGCCTTGCTCGAGTCGAAAGAGTTCTCGATGGAGTTCGTGCGCAACGAGAACCTGCTGCCCGTGCTGTTCGAGAAGGACTGGGACGCGGAGGCCGGCCGCTGGCGAACGAACGACCCGAAAAGAATTCCCACGGAGCTCGACGCGTATCGGCTGCTGCGCGACAAGGTGCGAACGGTGAGCCAGGATCCGCAGAGCCGCATGGTGCTGCTCGCCATCGAATGGAAGGATCCGGAGCTCGCGGCGAGCTGGGCGAACAAGATGGTGGCGCTGCTCAACGACAAGATGCGCGCGGATGCGCTGGCGCGGTCGCGGCGCAATCTCGACTTCTTGCGCGACGAATACGAGAAGACCACGGTCGCTCCGCTGCGGGAGGCGATCTCGAGCGTGATGGAAAACGAGCTGCAGACGTCGATGCTCTCGTCGGTGGAGCGCGACTACGCGTTTCGCGTCATCGATCCGGCGATCGTCCCGAATCGCCGCAGCAGCCCCAATCGCGTGCTGATCGCCGTGAGCGGCCTCGCGATAGGGCTTGCGCTCGGCACGCTCGCCGCGGTCGCGCGGTTCGAGCCGCGCTGAGTCAATGAGTGCGGGTCGCATGATCGGTGCGCGCGCCGAGTGGTGCGGCCGCATACAGCTTCTTGCCGCGGCTCGCGGCTGTGTCCGCCCCGAGCAGCTGGCCTAGGCGTTCGACGAGCGGCTCGAGCTGCGCCGGCCAGCGGTGATGCCGCTCCACGAAATCCCGTGCCGCCTCGGCGAGCACGCGAGCGCGGTGCCGATCGGTGAGTAGCTTGACCACCGCGTCCGCCATCGCGTTGGCCGATTCGGCGAGCAGCACTTCCACGCCGGGGCGCGCCGTCACGCCTTCGAGGCCGACCGGAGTGGTAACGCTCGGCAAGCCGAGAGCCATGTAGTCGAGAAGCTTGTTCTGCACGCCCGCGCCGACGCGAATCGGGCAAACGCCCACGGCGCCGCCCGCCGCCGCGTCGGCCATCGATTCGACTCGCCCTACCACTCGCACTGCTTCGAGAGCCCCGAGGCGCTCGCGCTCGGCCGCGCCGCAATGACCGATGATTTCGAGCACTGCTTGCGGGCGGCGAACGCGTATGCGCGGCAATACCTCGCGCGCGAACCACTCGACGCCGTCGAAGTTTTGCAGCGTGGTGGTGTTGCCGATGAAGACGATGCGGTCGCTCGACTGCGCGGAGAACTGATAGGGGAGCTCGTAGGGATCGACACCGTTCGAGCAGACCATGACCTTGCGCTCGCGGGAGGGATCGTCGGAGAAGAGAAATTGCCGATCGACATGAGAGACGAGCACGGCCGCATCGAAGCGGTCGACGATCTCCCGTTCGAACGTCTCCAGCCGCGACTGCTCGATCCCGTAGATGAGCGAGCGCAGCCGAGTTCGCGGAGCGATCTCCTTCACGCGGCGGTAGTTGAGCGAGATCGCATCCGTCATTTCGAGCACGCGCGGCATGTCGAACGGCAACGCGTATTCGGCGAGCCGGATCAGGTGACACAGGATTGCATCGTGCTGCGGCGCGAGCTCCGCCACTCGCCGCTCGAACGCTTTGCTCCAGTAGTAGGCGAGCTGCAGCGGCACGCGGGTGGGCAATGCGAGCAGGCAGTTCAGCCGCGATTGCCAGCGCGGTAGCACGATTCTTTCGACGGACTCGAAGATGCCGTCCGGGGGCGCGGGCGAGTCGCGGTCGGCTCGGTCGCACAGGCACAGCAAGGTGAGCCGATAGCGCTCGGCGAGTTGCTCGCAGACGTGATGGATGCGCAAGCGATCCCCGCCGATGATCGGATAGGGATATCGCGGAGCGAGCACGAGCAGCCGCGGGAGATCCCGCGCCGTCTCGCGCGGAGGCGCGAAGTGGCCGAAGGAATCGAGTGTCGCCACATGAGCCTCCAGGTCGAACGGCCCCTGTGTGTGCAAGAAGAGTGCCCAGTCGTGAGTGTCCTGTCCGAGGGCGGGAGAAGCATCGCGGCCCTGAATTTCGGTTCTTGTGGCGAAGACCACACGACGTCAACGACGCTCAAAGGCAGTCGTTTCGAGAAGCTGAATCCAAACCTTGGAGAGTCGATCTCCGCTGCGAAGCGCCTCGTCGCTAGTCGGCGACAGTGGGCGGAGCGGATTGCACCTTCGGGCGGAGACCGGTTACCAGCGGCCGCAGTAGCGCGTCCGCGACGATCTCCGGCCGGCGCAGCAGCTGGTAGTACGCGGTGGCGGCGGCGAACCATACCGCCAGCATCACGCCGTCGGGGACCCGCAGCGCGCTTCCGGCGATGCCGATGGCGGCGCACGCGGCCGCGAGCGTGAGAATCACGCCGAGCGTTGCGCTCCGCGACAGCCCGGCCGCGATGAGCACGTGGTGGAGGTGGCCGTGGTCGGGCGCGAGCGGCGACTTGCCCTCGTTCACCCGGCGGATGATCGAGCAAAACAGGTCGAACACGGGAACCGCGACGAGCCACAGGCCGATGACGGGCGAGCGTTCGGCTACGGCGCCTTGCGATAGCGACACGCCGATCGTTGCGATCGAGAGACCCAGGAACGTGCTGCCCGCGTCCCCCATGAAGGTGCGAATGGGCTGCACCACGCGCAACGGAAAATTGCACACGAGGAACGCCGCGACCGCCGCGGCGACCACGAGAATCAGCGAAAAGACGTCGGTGCCGACGCCGAGAATCGCCATCGAAACCAACGAGATCAGAGCGAGCCCGCCCGCCAATCCGTCGATCCCGTCCGCGAAATTGAACGCATTGATGAGCGTGACGATGAACACCAACGTGAACGGGATGGAGAAGACCCCGAGCGGGGCGGCGAAGAACAGCGGGGAGCCCAAGCTCGTGACTCGTATTCCCGCCCCGAAGACCACGAGCAACGCCGCGCAGCCTTGCGCCACGAAGCGCACGTTCGGCGGCAAGTCGAAACGGTCGTCGACTACGCCGACGATCACCAGCACATAGAGCCCGAGCAGCACGGGACTGAAGAAGGCCGGGTGCACGAACAACGCCGTGCCGAAACCCACGCCGATGCTCATGCAAACGCCGCCGATCACCGGAACCGGCACGTCGTGCGTCTTGCGTCCTCCCGGCACGTCGACGAGGCCCATCGCGGCGGCAACGGGGCGGAGTATCAACAAGAACACCAATGTGACCATGAAGGTCAGGAACACGACTTGGACGGGCATCCTTACCTCGTTTTGCCGAGCCGGAGTGCGTCGTGTCCGCGGCCTCCCGGCCGGCGGTCGCCCCACACCTGCGTGGCCGACGCTCGGCGAGCCATGCACTTCGTGTGCCAAGGGGACAACCGTAGAACGACCGCCGCTGCCCCGAGCAGCGCCGCGAGGCCATGATCCCGAGGAGAACGATGCAAGCGCGGTCGAAGCGATCCGCTACGTCGAGGCAGAGCACGTGCACGGCAAGGCGCCGTCGTGCTCCCGGCGCCCTGACCGCAGTCGCGGGTCTCGGGCGCTAGATTCTAGTCACGGCCAAGGCCACGTGCCGCCGAGCTAGGCCACTTCCCGTTCGCCGTGCCGGCCCGCGTCCGCGACGACGGCGCGCTGATACGGCGCCGGATCGGGCGCCGTCTGCGGGAGGTTGATGAACCGCTGGTTGGCGGCCACGTCCACGCCCTCGCGATAGAGATCGCGCGCGATCGCCGTCACCAGCCGCGGGTGGTCGACCATGCTCGGCACGTCGCCCACCGGAATGCCGAAGCTCAGCGCCGCGGCGATGTTGAAGCAGTGGATGTTGCGCAACGCTTGCATGCCCGTATCGCCGCGCGACTGGAGCTCGAAGCCCAGGCCGAGATACGGGTGGAGCCCGCCGGCCGCATTCTCGTCGCCCGGCGCCGGCTCGAAGCGGTCGCGCCAGAGTGCGACTTGGTCGTGAATGCGCGCGAGCTCCGGCTGCGCGGCGAGATCGACGCGATAGCCCGTGCCCGCGATCAGGTAGTCGAACCGCAGGGTCTTGCGG
>DASUFK010000048.1:0-5672 GCA_036274615.1 Gammaproteobacteria bacterium
CGCTCGGCCGGCGCCGACGAGAACATCATCCTCGTGCCGCCGATCAAGTTCTCGCTCGAGCAGGCGCTCGAGTTCATCGACGACGACGAGCTCGTGGAGGTCACGCCCACGAGCGTGCGGCTCCGCAAGAAGCTGCTCACCGAGAACGAGCGCAAGCGCGAGTCGCGGGCGCGCGCCTAGGCGGGAACGCGCATCGTGGATTCTCACGGAATCCGCGAAGGACAGAGGCCTCCCGGTCTCCGCAAATCGTTCGGCCTGTTCGTGATCGCGGCCGCGGTCGGGTTCGCGCTCGACGCCGGCGTTCTCACCTTGCTGGTGCGCGGCTTCGATTGGAATCCGTGGCACGGGCGGTTCGTTTCGTTTCCCCTCGCCGTGACGGCCACGTGGCTGCTGAACCGCCGATACGCGTTCCGCGGCGCGGCGCGGCACGACAAGCGCGTGGAGCTCGCCGGCTACTGGGCGATCCAGCTCGTCGGCGCCGGGGTGAATTTTGCGGTGTTCGGGCTGTGCTTGCGCGCGGCGCCGGTATTGCAGCGCTTGCCGTTCATCGCCGTCGCCATCAGCGGCATCGCGGCGATGGTGGTGAACTTCGCTCTCGCCCGCACCACCTTGTATCGCGCCCGCTGACCGATCAGAGCCCGACGGTAGCGATCAGCTCCGAGACGCCGTTCCAGAGCACCTGCACCCCGATGCAGAACAACAGGAACGCCGACAAGCGGGTGACGATCACCGTTCCGGTTGGACCGATGAGCCGCGACAGCGGCGCCGAATAACGGTAGAGGAAATAGACGAGTGCGCAGATCAGCAAGATCGCGACCATGCTCTGCCCCACGAACGAGAGCAGCTCGGAAGTGCCCGCGCGCGGCCGATTCGCGCCGAGCGACACGGCCACGGAGATGGTGCCGGGGCCCGTGGTGATCGGCATGGTGAGCGGATAGAACGCCATGCGGCTCACCTTGCGGGTGGCGGGCAGGTCCTGGGCGACGTCTTCGGCCGTCGTCTTCGGCTCCTCGTCGTCCGGCGCGTTCAGCATCCGCCACGCGGCCGCCGCGATCACGATGCCGCCGGCGGCGCGCAGCACGGGGATCGAGATGCCGAAGAAGGTGAGCACATACGCGCCCACGTACATCGACGCCGTGACGATCGCGAAACTGTAGATCGCGATCCACTTCGCGAGCTCCTTGCGAGTCTTCGCGCCGAGCTTCTCGGTGGCGCCCAAGAATATGAACGCCCCGCCGAGCGGGTTGACGATGGAGAACAGCGCCGGGAACGCGAGCAGGAAGAACGACACGGCTTAAGAGAAAAGTAACCTGTCCCCAATATCAGCGCGGGTTCGGGTGATGCGACCCGTCGACGATGTGGTCGATGTCCTGGTCCACGCACGGAGCGGCTTCGACGAGGTCGAGGTCGGTGAGGTGCGCCGTGCGCGGCGCAACTTCCCACGGCGCCGTGAGCACCTTCGGGTCGTAGACGGTTGCGCTCCACTCGAGCGTGTCGGCCGTGCGCTTCAGGCGCTCGACCACGCGCAGGTCGGTGCTGTGGAACGCGCCGTCGTCGGTGAGCCAGGTCTTGTCGTTGAAGCTCCGACTTTCAACGACGAGCGTGTCGCCGTCCCAATGCGCGACGGACTCGCCGAGGAAGCTCGGCTCCACGTCCTTGCGGTGCGCCCGGCCGTCGGTGGGCACGATGCGGAAGAAGCCGCCCGATACGTCGTCGTAGAGGAACACGGCCTCGCCGGCGCGCTGCACGATCTTGTCGGGCGGTCCGATGCGCGGGATTCCGGGCGGCTGGCAGCGCAGCACCGGGTCCTCTTCCACTTGCCGCTTCGTGAGGTCCGCGACCTTGGCCTGGAATTCGGGCTTGTACTGCGGCCGAGTGGGCCGCGGCGGCGGCGCCGCGGCTCCTGCGCCGGGACGCGCCGCCGGCGTCGCGGCGCCCGGCGCGGGGCCGCAGCCGCTCACGCAGATCGACTCGCCGCGCTGCTGCGGCTGCACGAACTCGATGCCGGCGCCGTTCTCCCAGATGCCGCTCAAGTCCGGATGACCGTCCGCGAGCCGCGGCACCGGCTTGCCCACCGCGGGCGCTTGCGCGCTGCCGATCGCGGGCAGCAAGGCCGTCACCAACATCGCGGCCGCAATCCGGAGCGTGCCGCCGACTCGAACCGCCGCGCTCGAACGCATCCTCGGAATCATGACCTTCCCCTTCTCGCGAAACGCGGCGCTATTCGCCGGCGAGTTGATAGTAGTGGCCGTCTTCGTAGGTGAGCTTCGACACCCAGGCGAGCTGCTGCGTGCCGTCGCGCGCCAGGATCGCGTTGGCCGTGACCTTCGCGCCGTCGGCGATCAGCATCTGGCTCGTGAGTCCCGCCTTGCGCATCATCGCCGTGGGCAGCGTCTCGAGCCGCCAGCTGGTAACGGCGCCCTTGTCGTCCTCGACGTCGAGGTGGATATAGATGTGCGGGTTGACCCAGTCGACCTTGGAGATCACGCCCGTAAGCTGCACGGGCTTGCCGCTGTCGAATTGTCCCGCAACCGAATGGTGCGCGGACGCGGTGCCCGCGGCGGCCGCGAGACAGCCTGCCGCGAGCGCGAACCAAACCCCCTTCGCCATCGGTAGCCTCCACCGCGATTCGTTACCGGACGCGCGATGGATCTTAGCTCAGTTGCGGCCTGGATTGACCTCGGGCGGAACTGCCACGCAAACGGGGCTGCGGCGCGCGCTCGACCCGCGCCGCAGCCCAACGATCAGTTCCCGAGCTGGACCTCGCTCGCCTGGATCGCCTTCGACGCAATCTCGACGCCCTTCACGTCCACCACGACACCGGTGGCGAGCTGCGCAAAGAACTGCGTCGCCGTGAGCGAGGCGCCCCCGGCCGCGCGGAACACAGCGCCCGGCCCCGTGGCCACCTGCACGCTCAACACGGAGAACGCCGGGTCGGCCACGGTCTGCACCGCACCGCGGAGCTCCACACGCGTATCGAGATTCTCGCGTTCGAGCCGCAGCGCGAGCACCTCGCCGCTGCCGACTCCCGTGGGCACGCCGCGCACCTCCACGTAGTCGCCCTGCGAGAGATTGGCGAGCGAGAACGGCCGCAGCTCGATCGAGCTCTTGTCCTCGATGCGAGTGAGCGCGTCCACGTGCACGGTGATGCCGAGCATCACCAACGACCCGGCGGTGGCGTTCACGGAGTCGACCTGCGCGGTCAAGCGCACGCCCGCGTCGCGCCGAATGTCGACCTTGGCGGCGGCGAGCACGCCGTTGGCGCCGACGGTGCCTTCCACCTCGACCTTGACGTTGAGGCCGAGGTCGGCGGCCGTGCCGCCGGTGACCGCGGTCTGCGCGTTGGTGGTGACGGACACGCCGGCCACGGCGAAATCGGTTGCGGACACGAAACGCGTGATCAAGCCTTCGACCTCCGCGCGCGCGCCCGCGTCGGCCGCAACGGCGCCGGCCTCGAGCTCCACGCGCGTGGCGGCGAGCACGCCTGCCGTGACCGTGGTGCCCTTGACCTCGACGAGCTGGCCGTCGGCCACCATGCCGGACGGGAAATTCGAGAGCATCGCGGCGGAGTAGTCGACGATCAGGGCGTTGATCTTGAACCGCTTCGCGGCCGCATCGTGGCTCGCGACCACACCCGTGATCTCGAGCTCCTGGCCCGCCGCCCTCTCCTCGATCCGCGTCGCATGGATCGAGCCGTCGCTTGCGACGAGCCCGGATACCTCGATCACGTCGCCCACCGCGAGACCGCCGAGTGACGCGGGCCGGATCGAGTCGTCGAACGACGTGTCCGCGTCGACGATCACCGTCTGGCCGAGCACCAGCAGCGTGCCGGCCGCCGCGTCGATCGCCGCGATCGGGCCCTCGACGTTGTCGTCGAAGGTCACCGTGTCGGCCGTGCCCGTGAGGCCGCCCGCGGCCACGATGCCCGTCACCGTGACGACGTCGCCCACCTCGAGCTCGTTCTGCGTGCCGACGCGGCCGTCGATCCGGAACGCGGCCTTCGACGTGTCGTAACGCACGCCGTTGACGATCACGCTGCCGAAGCCCGCCACCGGGCCGAACGCGATCGTCGGAGCGCCGGTGCGGTCGATGCCCGCGAAATCGCCGGACGGGCCACCGCTGCCGCCCCCGCAGCCGGTCAACGACAGCGCAGCCAACAGGCAGCAAAGGAACAATTTGGTTTTGGCAGTCATGTCCCTTCGACCTCTTTGCATCTCGTCCCGGATCAAATCCGCGCCGAAGCCCGCGCGTATGCCTCGCGTGGACTTCTCGCCCGCGCTCTTCACTTTGTGCTCTAGGAGCCACGCGTCGATCTCTTCGAGCAACGCCTGGCCGCGCGCGGCGGCGTATTCGGCGAACGCGCGCGCGTAGCGGGGCGCGAGCCGCGTGGTGCTCGCCATACCTTCGAACCGCGCGGGCGCCATGCGCCGCGCGTCCACATCGTGCACTCGCGTGGTCGCGTGATCGTGCAGCGCAACACCGAGCTGCCGCAGGATGTCCCGGTCCGACGGGCTCCGCAGATAGTCTCCGCGCGCACCCGATAGTTATCAACAGACGTGAGCATTGACCGTCCTCGCATGATCTGACCCGGCGCCGGGACCTAGAGGGCTCTCGAGCCGGTGGTATGCTCGTCCGTCGCGTAAGGGGGGAAGGGAACGATGATTGGACTTCGCTGGTTGCCGGTAGCCGCAGTGGTCTGCTCGGCGGCCGCGCACGCCACCGACGTTGCGGTATGCACCGACGAGGGACGCTTCGTCATCGAGCTCGCCGATGCCAAAGCGCCCAAGCAGGTCGAGAATTTTCTGCGCTACGTCGACATGGGCTTCTACACGGGCACGGTGTTTCACCGGGTTGCGCCGAGCTTCGTGGTGGAGGGCGGCGGCGTGGACCGCAAGCTGCTCCGCAAGCCCCCGCTTCCGCCGGTGGAAAACGAATCGCGCAACGGACTCAAGAACCTCCGCGGCACGGTCGCGGCGGTGCGCACCGAGGAGGACCCGAATTCCGCGAACTCCCAGTTCTTCGTGAATCTCGCGGACAACGAACGGCTCGACGCGGGCGAGCAGCCGGGCTACACGGTCTTCGGCCGGGTCACCGACGGCCTCGAGACGGTCGAGCGAATCAGCATGCTGCCCACGGGCGCCTCGGGGCCTTTCAAAGCGCAGGTGCCCTCGCCGCTCGTCGCGATTCAGTCGGTCACGCGCATCGACGCGGCCGCGCTCGCCGCAGTGCCCACGGAGGGGCGCGACGCCGCGCTCAAAGCGGACGTGCAAGCCGCCGCCGCCGCGCAAGACGCCGCGGCCACGCTGCGCGCGGTCGACGTCTATCACGCCGCGTGCGGCACGCCGGACGCCGAGGTGGCGATGATCGAGGCGCGGGCGGCGCTCGCGGCCGACGAGCGCCGCCGAGCGGTATTCGTGCTCGAGGACTACTTTGCGACCACGAAAGAAGGCGACGCCAGTTACACGGAGGCGCTCGCGCTCTATCGAAACGCGGTGCGTGAGAACGAACAGAGCCCGGCGCAGCTCGCGGACGACTGCCTGCCGCCGGCGCCGCCCACGATCACCGACGGCAGCACCGCAAGCATGGACGACATGCTCGCGGGCCAAAGCCGCGTGAAGCAATTCGTCGCGGCGGGCGACGCCTACATCGCCTGTCTCGGAAAGATCATCGAC
>DASUFK010000049.1:0-26370 GCA_036274615.1 Gammaproteobacteria bacterium
GAAGACCCGGGTCCGCGTCAACTGCATCAATCCCGGCTCCACGCGCACGCGGTTGCGCGCCCGCGCCTACCCCGCGGAGAACCCTGCGACGCTGCCGCCGCCGGAGTCGCTGGTCGTGCCCTACCTGTTCTTGCTGGGGCCGGCGGGCCGCGGCATCACGCGTGGGCGCTTCGACGGGCAGGCCGGAGGCTCGCGCGTGCTCTAAGCCCGCTCAGCGCGCGGCCGCCTCGGCGTCGGCGAGCGCGCCGGCGAGCAACGTCTCGCGGCCGTGTGGCTCGGGCGGGCCGTAGATCGCACCGAGGTCTGCGAGACCGAGATAGCCGGGATGATGGATCTCGACGATCGCCGCGTACTCGAAGGCGGCGCCGTCCTTCTCGATCCCGAGGACGTAAGCGTCGAGCGCCAGCTGCGTGCCGGGCGCGACGCCCATGAGCTCCGCCACGCGCGGCGCGGCTCCGGTCAGGCCGTAATAAAGATGAGTCTTCGTCACTCGCCACCCGTGGCCCGCGAAGACAGCGCCGATCGAGCCGCCCGCGAGGATCTCGCGATGCTCGGCGGCGAACGACGGCGCAATCTCGTCCGGATAGCGCGTGACCGCGAACGTCCGGCAGGTCCGCCGGCCGCCAGCGGTGTCCGTGCTGAACAGGTTCGCGACCCGCAGGCGCGCGTCGCTGCGCAGCACCGCGATTCCGTAGCTGCCAAACTTTTGCTCGATGCGCTCGCTGTTGAGCGGCTCGCGGCCGGGCGCCGTGGTCGGTTGCGCCGGCACGGCGACGGCCAGGCAAAGGGCCAACCAGCCCGAGAGACAGGCAGCGGTCCAAGGTCGTTTTCTCATCCAGAATCCGTGCATTGCGGGCTGCTTATTGTTTGGAGTTGCGGTATATACTACGGCGGCAAGGTAACCGTTCATCGAGCCTGAGGGCCGTAAGCCCAGATTCCTCCTTAAACGGTGCTAAACGTTACTGATAAAAGACCCTGGGAGGTCTCGTGGGCAAGAAGTTGTACGTAGGCAATCTGCCTTTTTCGGCCACTGAAGAAGATATTTCCGCCAAGTTCTCCGCGTGCGGCACCGTCGAGTCCGCCAAACTCATCACCGATCGCGATACCGGGCGCAGCAAGGGCTTCGGTTTCGTGGAGATGAGCAGCGATGCGGAGGCGCAAGCAGCTATCGACAAGCTCAATGGCCAGGACTACGGCGGCCGCCCGATGACGGTCAACGAGGCTCGGCCGCAGAAGAAGCGCAACGGCCCGGGTGGTGGCGGCGGCGGTTATGGCGGTGGCGGCGGCTACGGTGGCGGTGGCGGCGGCCGTGGCGGCTACGGCGGCGGCGGCGGTGGCTACGGCGGCGGTGGCGGCTACGGCGGCGGCGGCAACCGGCGCTGATCCTTCCCACGCTCACTCTTTCCGCGGCGCTTCACCTGTAGCGCCCGCGAGCGCGGCTCGAGCCGCGCAAAATCGTCTCGACGATCACGCCGGCGCAGCACCTGCGCCGGCGTTTGTCCTTAGGCCTGCGGTTCGTGGCGGTCGAGATACCCTTGCGCTAGAGTTTCGCTCGACGCGGCGCGCCCACGTACCGCGTCGAGTACCGAGGCAAGCAGTCCAAGACATCGGAGAGAGCTCAATGTTGCGCGTGCTCGTAGCGGTGTTCGCCGGAATACTGGCTGTCACCGCCCCGCTCGCTCCGGCGGCGGCCGGCGATGCGCCGGCGGCTTCCGAGCTGCTCGATCGCGCAGCCATCCAGAATCTCGTGGTGAAGTACACGATCGCGCTCGATACTCTCGACGCGGACCTCTACGCGAGCGTGTTCGCGGAGGACGCCGAGTTCACGTTCGGCGGCAACACGTACAGAGGACGCGCCGAGATCCGCAAGATCGTCACGGGGTTGCAGGAGCGCAACGCCAAACAGCCGGCCGACGCGCCGAAGAGCTATCACGTGCTGTCGAACACCTACGTGGAGCTGCTCAACGATCACGAAGCGCGCCATCGCTCTTATTGGCAGACGATTCGCGGTCCGTCGAGCGGCCCGTTTACCGTCGGCGGCATGGGCCGCTACGAGGACACGCTCGTCAAACGCGACGGCGAGTGGCTGATCCTCGAGCGTCGGATCATTCAATAGGCCGTTGCTCCGTCGACCCCCCCCGCAACCGCCGGACGCGTCCGCCGTCCGCGCGCGCGGCTTGTTACAAAAGTGGTCGCAGACAACGTTCTAAGATCGTGCCGCTCTTGACAAAGGGCTGGTTTGGTTCAAGCTACGGAAGCTAATTGTCGGCGCCTGCGCCGCTGCAACTAGACAGAACACCAACAAGAATCAACCAAGAGCGGCCGAGCAGCTCCTAAGCGCGGATGGCTATCATCGATCCAGATCGGTTGTTGCGCCCGGTTTCCGAGGATTCCCCCGCGGGGGAAAACCTCGAATACGACGCTGCGTTCGGCGAGCTCGAGCGGGCGGCACGGGGCAAGGAAGAGCGGCATTCCGGCGATCAAGTCGTGCCCGCCGAGCCGCCGCGCTGGCGAGAGGTTGCGGAACAGGCGTCTGCCCTCCTCGACCGCACTCGCGACTTGCGCGTCACGTTCTACTTAACGCACGCGGCGCTGAACGTTGACGGGCTCGCGGGCCTGGCTGCCGGATTGCGTCTCACCCACGGATTGCTCCAGAACTTTTGGGACACGGTCTATCCGCAGCTCGACAAGGACGACAACGACGACCCCACGCTGCGCTTGAACAGCCTCGCGCAGCTAGCCGGCGACGACGTGGTGCGTAGCTTGGCCCGAGTGCCGCTCGCGGAGTCGCGCGTCGCCGGCCGCTACGGTCTGCGCGACATTCGGCTCGCCAGCGGCGAAATCACGGCGCCCGAGGGCGAGAAGGTGCCCGAGTCGGCGCTCGTCGATGCTGCCTTCATGGAGTGCGAGCTCGACGCGCTGCGCGCGACGGCTGCCGCGGCGAGCGAGGCGTCGAGCGCGCTCGAGTCGGTCTCGGCGTTGCTGATCGAGCGCGTGGGCGCGCAGAGCGTGCCGAACGTCGACGGCCTCACCAGGGAGCTGCGGGCGATTCAGGCCGTGCTCAAGCCGCGGCTCGAGGCGCGCGGCGTGAGCGCCGCGGCGGATGGCGCGGCTGCGGGTGCTGCGCCGGGCCAAGCCGGCGTTGCGGTAGTCGCCGTGGGCGAAATCCGCAGCCGCGACGACGCCGTGCGTGCGATCGATCACATCTCGGACTACTTCCGCAAGAACGAGCCCTCGAGCCCGGTGCCGCTGTTGCTGCAGCGCGCGAAGCGGTTGGTAGCCAAGGACTTCATGGAGATCTTGCGTGATTTGACGCCCGACGCCGTTTCTCAGGCAGAGGCGATCGGCGGGGTTCGCAGCGAGGAGTAGGCGCGGCGACGAGGCCATTCATGGGATAGCAAGGCTGCCAAGACGCAGCCGGGGAGTACGGTCGTGGCAAAAGCAAGCAGTCAGAAATTCATAGCTAGAAATCGTGCGCCGCGCGTGCAGATCGAGTACGACGTGGAGACCTACGGCGCCCAGAAGAAGGTTCAGATTCCGTTCGTCATGGGCGTGTTGGCGGATCTCGCGGGCAAGCGCGAAGACCCGCTCCCCCCGATCGAAGACCGCAAGATGCTCACGATCGACGTCGACAACTTCGACAGCCGCATGAAGGCGCTGAAGCCGCGGGTCGCGTTCGCGGTGCCGAACACCCTCACCGGCGAGGGCGAACTCAAAGTCGACATCACGTTCGAGAACCTCGACGACTTCTCGCCGGCGGCGGTGGCCCGCAAGGTCGCCGGTCTCGACAAGTTGCTCGAGGCGCGCACCCAGCTCGCCAACCTCGTGACCTACATGGACGGCAAAGGCGGTGCAGAGCAGCTCATCGCTCGCGCGATCAAGGACGAGAGCCTGTTGCAAGCCCTGGCCTCACAAGCGAAGAAGGGCGACGAGCCCGCTAAGGAGTAACGACAGTGGCCGAAGCAAAAACCCAAGGCGGAGCTCAAGGGCAAGAAACGCTGGAAGTCAGCGAGTTCTCGGAGCTTCTGAAAAAGGAGTTCCGACCGAAGTCCGACCGCGCGCGCGAGCAGGTCGAGGACGCGGTTCGCACGCTGGCGCAACAGGTGCTCACCGACCAGGACTTGATCCTGGACGACGCTACCAACTCGATCAACGCGATCATCGCCGAGATCGACTTGATGCTCACTCAGCAGATCAACGGGATCCTGCACCATCCGGACTTCCAGAAGCTCGAGAGCGCCTGGCGCGGGCTCCATCACCTCGTCACGCACACCGAGACGGACGAGATGCTGAAGATCCGCTTCATGCCGGTTTCGAAGCAGGAGCTCGGCAAGACGCTGAAGAAGTTCAAGGGCACGGCGTGGGATCAGAGCCCGCTCTTCAAGAAGATCTACGGCGAGGAGTACGACCAGCTCGGCGGCGAGCCGTACGGCTGCCTCGTCGGCGACTACTACTTCAACCACAGCCCGCAGGACGTCGAAATGCTGCAGGGCATGGCGCAGGTGGCGGCGGCCGCACACGCGCCGTTCATCTCCGCGGCCGATCCGTCCGTGATGCAGATGGATTCTTGGCAGGAGCTCACCAATCCGCGCGACCTCACCAAGATCTTCTCCACGCCCGAGTACGCCGCATGGCGCTCGCTGCGCGAGTCGGAGGACTCTCGTTACCTCGGGCTAACGATGCCGCGGTTCCTCGCGCGTCTGCCGTACGGAGCGAAGACCGAGCCCGTGGAGGAGTTCGACTTCGAGGAAGACATGCAGGGAGCGGACAGCAACAAGTACACCTGGGCGAACTCGGCCTACGCGATGGCGGTGAACATCAATCAGGCGTTCAAGGCCTTCGGTTGGTGTTCGCGCATCCGCGGTGTCGAGTCGGGCGGCGCCGTCGAGGGCCTGCCGGTGCACACGTTCCCGTCCGATGACGGCGGCGTCGACATGAAGTGTCCCACCGAGATCGCGATCGGCGACCGGCGCGAGGCCGAGCTCAGCAAGAACGGCTTCCTGCCGTTGATTCACCGCAAGAACTCGGATTTCGCCGCATTCATCGGCGCGCAGTCCCTGCAGACGCCCGCGCAGTACGACGATCCCGACGCGACGGCCAATGCGGAGCTCTCGGCGCGGTTGCCCTATCTCTTCGCGAGCTGCCGCTTCGCCCACTACTTGAAGTGCATCGTGCGCGACAAGATCGGCTCGTTCAAAGACCGAGGGGCGATGGAGAAGTGGCTCAACGACTGGATCCTCCAATACGTGGACGGCGATCCGGCGAACTCCAGCGAAGAGATCAAGGCGCGCAAGCCGCTCGCGGGCGCGCAAGTGACCGTGGAGGAGGTCGAGGGAAAGCCGGGCTACTACCGCTCGGTGTTCGCGTTGCGGCCGCACTATCAGCTCGAAGGGCTGACGGTCTCCCTGCGCCTCGTCTCCAAGCTTCCCAGCGAGAAGGCGGCGTAGCGCGGCCTACCAGTTCTTTGCACTGATCCTGCACTCGTGAAGTAACAAGAAAGGAGAATCGCTCATGGCTATAGATTCATTTCTGAAGATCGGCGACCTGAAGGGCGAGTCCCAGGTCAAGGGTTTCGAGAACCAGATCCAAGTGCTCGCTTGGTCGTGGGGAATGTCTCAGACCGGCACGACGCACCACGGCAGCGGCGGCGGCGCCGGCAAGGTCAA
The DNA here is from genome assembly GCA_036274615.1 of Gammaproteobacteria bacterium. Classification (GTDB taxonomy): domain Bacteria; phylum Pseudomonadota; class Gammaproteobacteria; order Steroidobacterales; family Rariloculaceae; genus FEN-1219. Next base: position 5,667 of record DASUFK010000049.1, read on the forward strand.
CGTGCAGGATCTGTCGTTCACGCAGTTCGTGGATACGTCCACGCCGACGATGGCGCTGGCTTGCTGCAAGGGCACGCACTACAACGAGGCCACGCTCACGATGCGCAAGGCCGGCGGAGAAGCACTGCCCTATCTCACCATCAAGCTCACCGACCTCATCGTCACGTCCGTGTCGACGGGCGGTAGCGGTGGAGAAGAGCAACAGACCGCCAACGTTACGCTGAACTTCGCGGCCTTCGAGCTGATGTACCAAGCGCAGGACAACAAGGGTGCGAAGAAGGGCGGCGCGGTTACGGTCAAGTACGACATCGCGAAGATGGTCTAGCCGCGGGTCGTTTCATTCAGTTGAGAGACCGCCGGAGGGCGCAGGCACGTGGATGCTCGTGAGCACTTGCGCAACGGTGACATCGGCGCGGCATTGCTAGCATTGCAGTCGCAGGTTCGCTCCGAACCTGCGAATGCCAAGCTGCGCGTATTTCTGTTCCAGTTGCTCTGCGTGAACGGCGAGTGGGACCGCGCCCTCACGCAGCTCAACGTCAGCGGCGACATGGACGCCGGCACCCTCGGCATGGTGCAGGTGTATCGCGAGGCTCTGCGCAACGAGGCGCTGCGCCGCGAAATTTTCGCGGGCCGAAAGACGCCGCTGATCTTCGGCGACCCGCAACAGTGGGTCGCGCTGCTGCTCGAGGCGTTGAAGCTCACCGCCGCGGGTGAGACGAAGAAGGCGCAAGCGCTGCGCGCGCAAGCGTTCGAGGAGGCGCCGGCGTCGAACGGCAAGATCAACGGTGCGCCGTTCGAATGGGTGGCGGATGCGGACACACGCCTGGGGCCGATGCTCGAGGCCGTGGTCAATGCGAAGTATTACTGGATTCCGCTCAACCACATTGCCCACGTCAAGATCGAGAAGCCCGAAGATCTGCGGGACCTCGTTTGGATGCCCGCGCAATTCACCTGGATCAACGGCGGGCAGGCTGTCGGCTTGATCCCGACGCGCTATCCCGGCTCCGAGACTCACAGCGACCCGAACGTTCGGCTCGCGCGCCGCACCGAGTGGCAGGATCTCGGGCACGACACGTATGTCGGCCTCGGCCAGCGGATGTTCACGACGGACGCGGACGACTATCCGCTGATGGAGGTTCGCGAGATCGGCTTCGCGGACGGCGAAGGCGACGGCGGCTCGGCCCCGGCGGTCGGCAATGCCTGAGCTCACGTCCCAGGAGCGGTTACAACCGTCCCTACTCGACCGACTCACCGACACCGATCGCAGCAACACCACCGAACCGCGAGAGCGGCGTGTGCTCTCGGTGCAGCGCCTGCGGGCGGGAGTGCTCAGGGATCTCGCGTGGCTGCTGAATACCGGCCACTACGAGGCGATGGAGGACCTGGGCGCCTATCCCGACGTGCGCAATTCGGTGCTGAACTATGGAATGCCGGATCTCACCGGCCAATCGATCGCCGGCCTGGACCCCGCGCGGCTGGAACGCATCGTGCGCGACGCGATCGTCAAGTTCGAGCCGCGGATCAACAGCCGCACGCTCAAGGTGAAGGTCAGCATGGACGGTGATCGCATGAGCCGCAACGCAATGCGGTTCGACATCGAAGGCGAGCTTTGGGCGCAACCGACGCCGATGGCCCTGTTTCTCAAGACGGAGCTGGACCTCGAATCGGGCAAGGTCAATGTGACCGAGCGCTGACACCCGGAAGGACCCGACGTGGACAGTCGACTGCTGAGGTACTACAACCGCGAGCTCCAGCACGTCCGCGAGATGGGCGCCGAGTTCGCGCGCGAATTCCCGAAGATCGCGGGCCGGCTCGGCATGGACGGCGTGGAGGTCGCCGATCCGTACGTCGAGCGATTGCTCGAAGGCTTCGCGTTCCTCGCCGCGCGCGTGCAGCTCAAGATCGATTCGGAATTCCCGCGGTTCTCGGAGAGCTTGCTCGAGCTCGTCTATCCCCACTACCTCTCGCCCATGCCCTCGATGGCGATCGCGCAATTCGTGCCGATCCTGGGCGACCCGGCGCTCGCCGAGGGGTATCGCCTGCCGCGCGACTCGAGCCTGCTCACGCCTCTCGCGAGCGGCGAGAAAACCGCCTGCGAGTACCGCACCGGTCACGACGTCACGTTCTGGCCGCTCGAGGTCACCGAGGCCAAGTACTTCGGCAGCGCCGGTGCGCTCGCGACCATCAAGATCGAGCAGCTGCGCGACGTGAAGGCTGGATTGCGCTTGAGCTTGCGCACCACCGCCGGCGTGGCGTTCGATCAGGTGAAGCTCGACGAGCTCGTGCTGTACCTGCGTGGCACGGGCCAAACGGCGCCGCGCCTGCTCGAGCAACTGCTCGGCAACAGCGTATCGGTCGCCGTCCGCCCGAAAGGCGGCGCCCAGGCATGGGTCGATTACCACCCGAAGAGCAACTTGCGTCCCCTGGGATTCCGGCCCGACGAGGCGCTGCTGCCGAATTCGGTGCGCAGCTTCGAAGGCTACCGACACCTGCAGGAGTATTTCGCGTTCCCGGAGCGCTATTTGTTCGTCGCGCTGCAGGGCTTGCGCGCCTCGCTCGCCAGATGCCGGAGCACCGAGCTCGAGATCGTGTTCCTCTTCAACCGCCGCGACGCCGAGCTCGAGAACGTCGTCGACAAGGAAAACTTCGCGCTCAACTGCACGCCGGTGGTCAATCTCTTCCCGAAGCGCGCCGACCGGATCCACCTGAGCCAAGGCCAGCGCGAGCTGCACGTGGTCCCTGACCGCACGCGTCCCATGGACTTCGAGATCTGGTCGATCAAGAACGTGCAGGGATTCGGCGTGGGCGTGGAGCCGGAGCAGGAATTCCTGCCGTTCTACGAGTGTCATGACCGCACCGCGCTCGGCCAAACGGCGTTCTACACGGTTCACCGCGAGCCGCGCCGCATGTCGGCGCGCCAGCGCCAACGCGGTAGCCGCTCGAGCTACGTCGGCAACGAGACGTTCATCTCGATCGTCGACCCGAACGAAGCGCCGTTTCGCAGCGATCTCCGCCAGCTGGGCGTGCAGGTCCTGTGCACCAATCGCGACCTGCCCCTGCACCAGTCGCTCGGCAAGGGCTCCACCGACTTCACGCTCGACATCGGCGCGCCGGTGGAGACGATCCGCTGCCTACTCGGGCCCACCAAGCCGCGTGCGTCGGCCGCGCACGGCGACACCACCTGGCGGCTCATCAGCCACCTGTCGCTGAACTATCTGTCGCTGATCGACAACGACCGCGCGCACGGTGCGATGGCCTTGCGCGCGCTGTTGAACCTGTATGCGGATCAGAACGACGCGGCGACGCAGCGCCAGATCGAGGGCGTGAAGTCGATCGCCGCGCGGCCGGTGAACGGCCGCCTGCCCACTTCGGGGCCGATCACGTTCGGCCGCGGCGTGGAGATCACCGTGACCTGCGATGACGGCGCCTTCGAGGGTATCGGCTGCTTCATGCTCGGCCTCGTGCTCCGGGAATTCTTCGCGAAATACGTTTCGATCAACTCCTTTACCACGACGGTGCTGCGCTCCACGGAACGCGGCGAAGTGATGCGATGGTCGCAAAACCTAGGGCGAGTGCAGACGCTGTAGCGACATTGCAAGCGATCGAGGAGCGGCCGTTCGCCTTCGATTTCTTCGCCGTGCTGCGCTACCTCGAGTGCCTCCACGCGGACAAGCCGCGGTTCGGCGAAGGCGCACGCCCCGTCGACGAGCCGGTGCGCTTGACGCAGGAGCCGTCGCTCGCGTTCGCGCCCGCGACGCTCGCAGCGTTTCGCGCGGGTCAAGGAGGCGAGCCGCATCGTCTGTCGGAGTACTTCTTCGGCCTGTTCGGCCCGCACGGCCCCCTGCCGCTGCACTTCACGGAGTACGCGAAGGAGCGCGAGCTGAATGCCGACGATCCCACCTTCCGGCGGTTCGCGGACATTTTTCATCATCGCATGCTGATGTTGTTCTACCGCGCGGTCGCGAACGCGTCCCCGGTCGCGAGCCTCGACCGGCGGTCCAGCCGCTTCGACGCCTACGTCGGCAGCGTGTTCGGTATCGGCAGCGGCGAGCTGCGCAGCCGCGATGCCGTGCCGGATCCGGCGAAGCTGCACCTCGCCGGGCTTCTGAGCCTGAAGACTCGCCCCGCCGTCGCGCTCGCCGCCCTCTTGAACTCCTTCATGCAATTGCCGTTTCGTGTGATCGAGTTCCTCGGCGCCTGGATGAAGCTCCCCGGCGTGGACTGGTCGAAGCTCGGCACCCGCCTGCAACCGTCTACCCTCGGCGGCGACGTGGTGCTCGGCAGCTCGGTGTGGACCTGTCAGAACCGGTTTCGCCTCGTCTGCGGACCGATTCCGTTCGTTGCGTTCAAGCGCATGTTGCCCGGCCACGAGAGTCTCGCGAAGCTGCGCGACCTCGTGCGCAATTACTTGGGCGACGAGTTCGAATGGGATTTGAATCTCGTGCTGGTGGCCGAGGAAGTGCCCCAGCTCGAGCTCGGCGTCGCCGGCGAGCTCGGTTGGACCACGTGGCTCGGTCAACGCCGCTCGACGGCGGACGCGGCCGACGTCGTCGTGAACCCGAACATCATCCACGGTTGAACACTGCTTTTCGGCCGTCAAGAGCCAGCCCCCTAACGAGGACAAGAAAGTGGCAGAAATAAGTCGCGCAGCGCTGTTCGGTAAGCTCAACCAGGTCGGTTACAAGGCCATCGAGGCCGCGACCGTGTTCTGCAAGATGCGAGGGAACCCCGAAGTCGAGCTGGTGCATTGGATCCATCAGATCCTGCAGCTGCGCGACTCCGACCTGCATCGCATCATCAAGCAGTTCAACGTCAACCCGTCGGTGCTTGCCGCCGACATCACGGAGACGCTCGACAAGCTGCCGCGCGGCTCCACGTCCATGACCGATCTCTCCTCTCAGGTCGAGGAAGCGGTCGAGCGCGGCTGGGTGATCGCGACGCTGGTGTTCGGCGAGTCGCAGTTGCGCACCGGCTATCTGATCGCGGGGATACTCAAGACGCGCGGCCTGAAGAACGCGCTGCTCGGCGTCTCCGAGGAGTTCGCCAAGGTGAAGTACGAAGCGCTCACCGACCGCTTCGACGAGGTCGCCGACGGCTCGCCCGAGGCCCAGCTCGGCGCGAAGGACGGCTTCCAGGTCGGCGGCGGCGCCGCCCCCGGCGAGGCCAGCGGCGCGATCTCGCCGGCGCAGATGGGCAAGAAGGAAGCGCTCGCCAAATTCACGGTGGACCTCACCGCCGACGCGCGCAGCGGCAAGATGGATCCGATCGTTGGCCGCGACCAGGAGATTCGCCAAGTCATCGACATCTTGATGCGCCGCCGGCAGAACAACCCGATCCTCACGGGCGAGGCCGGCGTCGGCAAGACCGCCGTGGTCGAAGGCTTCGCGCAGCGGATCGTGCGCGGCGACGTGCCGCCGCCGCTGCAGAACGTCGAGCTGCGCGTGCTCGACGTGGGCCTCCTACAGGCCGGCGCGAGCATGAAGGGTGAGTTCGAGCAACGGCTGCGCTCGGTGATCGAGGAAGTCCAGGCATCCGAGACGCCGATCATCCTCTTCATCGACGAGGCGCATACGCTGGTCGGCGCCGGCGGCGCGGCCGGCACGGGCGACGCGGCCAACCTTCTGAAGCCCGCGCTCGCCCGCGGCACGCTGCGTACCGTCGCGGCGACCACCTGGGCGGAGTACAAGAAGCACATCGAGAAGGACCCTGCCCTCACGCGGCGTTTTCAAGTCGTGCAAGTCGACGAGCCGTCCGAGGAGCGCGCGATTCTGATGATGCGCGGCGTCGCGTCGAAGATGGAGCAGCATCACCGCGTCCAGATTCTGGACGAGGCGCTCGAAGCGTCCGTCAAGCTCTCGCATCGCTATATCCCCGCGCGCCAGCTGCCGGACAAGTCGGTGAGCCTGCTCGACACCGCGAGCGCCCGCGTGGCCGTGAGCCTGCATGCCACGCCGGCCGAGGTCGACGACAGCCGCCGGCGTATCGACGCGCTCGACACGGAGCTCGCGATCATCGCCCGCGAGAAGGCGGTCGGCGTGGACACCGACGAGCGGGAAAAAGCCGCCACCGACAAGCTCGCCGAGGAGAAGAAACGCCTTGCCGAGCTCGAAACGCGCTGGCAAGAGGAGAAGGGCCTAGTCGACAAGATCCTCGCGCTGCGCGCGCGGCTGCGCGGCGACAACGCGCCGGTAGAAGGTACGTCGAGCAAGCTCGAGAAGGCCGCCGGCAAGGCGGCGCAAGCGGCGCCGCCGCCGAGCAGCCCGCCGCTCACCGATGCCGAGCGCGCCGCGGCTCTCGGCGAGCTCAAGGACCTGCAAGGCCAGCTCGAGAAGCTCCAGGGTGAGACGCCGCTGATCTTGCCGAGCGTGGATCAGATCGCCGTCGGCTCGGTGGTGCAGGACTGGACCGGCATTCCGGTTGGCCGCATGGTCAAGGACGAGATCGCCACCGTGCTCCACCTCGACCGCGAGATCGGCAAGCGGGTGATCGGACAGGACCACGCGCTCAAGATGATCGCGAAGCGCGTGCAGACGTCGCGCGCGAGCCTCGACAACCCGAGCAAGCCGATCGGCGTGTTCATGCTCGCCGGGCCGTCGGGCGTCGGCAAGACGGAGTCGGCGCTCGCGCTCGCCGAGGTGCTCTACGGCGGCGAGCAGAATGTGATCACGATCAACATGAGCGAATTCCAGGAGGCGCACACCGTCTCGACGCTCAAGGGCGCGCCGCCGGGATACGTGGGCTACGGCGAAGGCGGAATCCTCACCGAGGCCGTGCGGCGCCGGCCGTACAGCGTGGTGCTCCTCGACGAGGTCGAGAAGGCGCATCCCGACGTGCACGAGATCTTCTTCCAGGTGTTCGACAAGGGAATGATGGAGGACGGCGAAGGCCGGCTCATCGACTTCAAGAACACGTTGATCTTGCTCACGACCAACGCCGGCACCGACCTCATCATGAACATGTGCAAGGATCCCACGCTGATGCCGGACCCCGAGGGTTTGGCGAAGGCGCTGCGCGAGCCCCTGCTCAAGGTGTTCCCGCCCGCCCTGCTCGGCCGCATCGTGACGATTCCGTACTATCCGTTGAGCGACGCGATGGTGGAGTCGATCGCGCGGCTGCAGCTCGGGCGCATCGAGAAACGCGTGCGCAACAACCACGGGGTGCCGTTCACCTACAGCGACGACGTCGTGGCGTTGATCCGCAGCCGGTGCACCGAGCTCGAGAGCGGCGGCCGCATGATCGACGCGATCCTCACCAACACGGTGCTGCCGACGATCAGCGAGCAGTTCCTCACGCGCATGATGGAGGGCCGCGCGGTCAACGGGATCCGCGTGAGCGTCGCGGACGGTCAGTTCGCCTATGCTTTCGACTGAGCCGGCGCTCGAGAGCCGACGGTCCGGCTGACCGGGCGTTCGCTCGAGCGCGTCAGGAGCTCTCGAAGCTCTGGAGCACGCCGACGGCCACCCGATTCGTGTTGCGTCCGCCGGCGAGCGGGATCAGCCCGCCATCGGAGGCGGTGTGGCGGGCACGCTCGTTGAGCAGCAGCTCGAGCGGCGGCTGGATGGCCTCTCCCCCGCCGTCACGATAGAGCGGCATCGGCAGATCGGGGACGTCGCCGCCGGCCGCGTTGGGCCAAACCGCCGCGTCCGCGCCGGTGCGGCCCTGCGTCAGCAGCAGCGCGCACGCGAACGCCGGGTTCCCCCACAGAAACGCCTCGCGGTCCGGACGCACGGGCAGCTCCTCGAACGCGAAGCGCTCCACGGGATCCGTTTTCGCGCCATACGGCTGTCGGAGCAGGAAGCGCGGCGCAGCGAGCCCCACCCAGCGCGCGGCCGGATGGCGGCGGAACTCGTGCCACACGGCGGCCAGCTCGGGGTCGGCGTGGCGCCAGGTGGCGGGTGCCTCCGGGTCGGCGGCGTCCGCGCATCCCACCAGTCCTAGATCGCCGTGCGCGAGAAACGGCACGCCCGCCCGCGCGCCCATGGCGCCCAGCGTCGCGAGCAGCGTCAGGTCGTCGGCATCGAGCGCGAAAGAGTAATCGCCGACCGCGGCGTCGAAGCGCTCGTCGCCGTCCCGTTCGAGCAGCCGCGACAGAGGCGAGCTGTCGAGGCGGCCGCCGCACGCCGCGATGTGGCGGGCGAGGTCCTGCTTCGATACGTCGACGAGGTGAATCTCGGCCTGATCGTCCTCGAGCCGGCTCGCGAGCCAGCACACGCTGCGCCAAGCCCTCTCCACCGCCCGGAATTGCGGGTCGCGCAACAGCGCACGGCAACGCTGGTTCAAGAGCTGCGCGACGCGAGTGCGCGCGTCGGCGCCCCCCGGTGCAGGCGCCGGGCGTTGGTGCGGTTGAAGGGCGCCCTGAATGAGCTGCTTGACCGCCGCTTTCGCCCGCTCGTTGCCGTCGCTGCGCTTCGCGCCGCCGAGCAGACGGCTCAAGAGCTGTTCCTGCGACTCCGCGGCGGGCGCGCGGCTCTCCGGCTCAGAGGCCGGGGATCCCCCTGCCGGTGCCCCCGCGATCGCGGCGAGCTCGGCGAGCGCCTGCCCCTCCGAGGCCGGATCGTCGAGCTTGCGTGCAATGTCCAACAGCCGACGCAGTGCCGGCACCGCGGCGACCAGCGCGTCCGGGTGGAATTCATCGAGCGATGCGACGGTGAGGCCCTGTGCCGGGCCCGGGTCGCCGGAGGTCGATATCTTGAGCACCGGCGAGAGGTTAGCGATGCAGGCGTCGGCCTCGTGCAGCGCGAAACGGTTGGCGGCGAAGCTCGGAGAATCGGTCCGGCGTCCGGAAAAATCTGCCAGCACGAGGAGACGCAGCGGCCGCTCCTCGTGATCTCCGCGCCCTTTCGCCCCGCCTCCCAGCGTTATCTCGAGCTCGGCTCGCTTGCTCATTCGAACCGCGATTTGAGACTTGTGTCCCGGTTAAGTTAACTTACAATGCGATTCAATAACCTAGATGGGATTCTTGATGTGCCGAGGTTGGTCACCATCGTGGCCCGGTTGTTGTTGTCGTTATCGCACCCGATGATGAACGAAGACGCGCGAGGAGTCACGCATGGCTCGGCCACGCATCATTGACGTCGACTATTTCCAGTTCCAAGCGGCCTTACGCAAGGCCATCGACAGCGGCCAGAGGATCGACGCCTCGCAGAAAGACCGCTGGTTGGCGTGGGTTCGCGAAAACCACATCAAAGAAGCCGCGTTCAGAACATTCGCCCAAGGAAAGTACGAGGGCCTCGAGCCTGTGATCATCGACGTGACCGGCGAGTGGCGCGGCTACTACCTCGTGTCGAGGCAAGAAGAAGCCTGCCTCAAGTGGGAGCGCGACGAGATCACGAGTCAGTGATCCCGAGCTCTACCGGCACGTGGGCTTTACCGGCCCGCGGAAATTCCGCGATCCCTGGCGCGGGGCCCTAGAGCGGTCGGCACCGGCCGATGCACCGCTTTCCATTCCGCGGTGGGCAAGCCGCTTCGACCCACTATCTAGAGTTCGCTCGGCGCGCTATTCTCGGGCACGCAAAATAACAAGAACCCGCGGACGTTGATGGCTAAAAAAGCTCAACCAGCCAGGATCAGCACGTCTCTGCCGCCGGAAGATCTTCTGTTCCTCGCTATGGAGGGCACGGAGGAGCTCGGGCGCCCATTCGTCTACCAGCTCGACTTGGTGAGCTCGAAGGACGACATCGATCTCGAGGCTTTGCTCGGTCACGACGCCTGCGTGGAGCTCGATCTGCCGGCCGGCGGCACCCGCTACTTTCACGGCTACATCACGGATGTCGCGCAGACGGGTTCGGAGGGCCGCTACGTCAGCTATCGGGCGCATCTGCGGCCGTGGCTCTGGCTTCTCACGCGCAGCGCCGACTGCAAGATATTCCAGGAGCAATCCGTCCCCGACATCATCAAGGACGTGTTCCGGTTCCACGGGTTCTCCGACTTCAAGGACACGCTGAGCCGCACGTATACGAAGTGGGAGTACTGCGTGCAGTACCGCGAGACGGCGTTCAACTTCGTGAGCCGTCTGATGGAGACCGAGGGAATCTACTATTACTTCATCCACGAGCAGGGCAAGCACACCTTGGTCCTCGCCGACTCGTATTCGGGGCACCAGACGCAGCCCGGCTACGAGCAAATTCGATTCGTTCCCCAGTCGAAGTCCGTGAGCGAGGAGTACATCTCCGAGTGGCTGCTGTCGAAGTCCGTGCAGCCGGGCACCTTCGCGATGATTTCCTACGACTTCACCAAGCCGCGAGCCAATCTCGGGGTCAATTCCGCGATCTCGCGCGAGCACGCGCATTCCGAGTATGAGGTGTTCGATTACCCGGGCGAGTACGAGGAGCGCGACGACGGCGACTCGTACGCGCGGGCGCGCATCGAGGAGCTCCACGCGCATTACGAACGGGTTCGCGGTACCGGCGATGCCCGCGGCATCTGCGCGGGGGCGTTGTTCTCGCTCGCCGAGCATCCGCGCGACGACCAGAACCGCGAATACTTGATCGTCGCGAGCCGCCAGAATTTCTCGTTGGGCAGCTACGAGTCGGCCGCTTCGGACGGCTTCCAGTACCAATGCCAATTCGAGGCGGTCGAGGGCCATACGCCGTTCCGCTCGGCCCGCCTGACGCCGCGGCCGGTGGTGCAAGGCCCGCAAACCGCGATCGTCGTGGGCAAGCCGGATCGCGAGATTTGGACGGACGAGTACGGGCGGGTCAAGGTCAAGTTCCATTGGGACCGGCTCGGCAAGGACGAGAACTGCTCGTGCTGGGTGCGCGTCTCGCAGGCCTGGGCCGGCCGCTCGTGGGGAGGAATCCAGATACCGCGAATCGGTCAGGAGGTCGTCGTCGATTTTCTCGAAGGCGATCCGGATCAGCCGATCATCACGGGGCGCGTGTACAACGCCGACAACATGCCGCCCTATCCTCTGCCCGACAACGCCACCATGTCGACGATGAAGAGCAACTCGAGCAAGGGCGGCGGAGGCTTCAACGAGCTGCGCTTCGAGGACAAGAAGGGCGAGGAGCAGGTCTTCATCCACGCCGAGAAGAACCTGGACATTCGGGTGAAAACCGATCGCTTCGAGACGGTGGGCCAGAATCGCCATCTCGTCGTCGAGAAGGACAAGCGCGAGGAGGTCAAGAACGACCGCCACGTTTTCGTCGGCAATCACCACAACGAGGAAATCGGCGGCGATTACAACCTCAAGGTCAAGGGCAAGGAAGCGAAGGAGGTTGCGGGTTCCTTGTCGCTGATGGTCGAGGGCGAGGTCGTCGAGGTATTCAAGGACAAGCACTCGGAGGAAGTCACCGCCGACTACTATTTGAAGGCTTCCAACATCGTGATCGAGGGCACCGAGAACGTCACGGTCAAAGTCGGCCAGTCCTACATCGTGATCGAGTCCGGGGGCATCAAGATCGGGACCACCGGCAAGATCGAGCTCGAGGCCACCGGGAAGATCGAGGCGAAGGGAACCGGTGGCGTGAAGATCGAGAGCCCGGCCAACGTGGACGTCAAGGGCGTGGCGAAGGTCGCGGTCGAGGGCACCGGCGGGGTCGAGCTCAAGAGCAGCGCCATCGTGCAGGTCCAAGGCAGCCTCGTGAAGATCAACTGAGCCCCGAGTCGACATGAACCCCAAGAGTGGCAAGGCCGGCAAAGCGGTCGCTCCCGCGAAGCCCAACAAGGCCGAGGACGCCGACGTCGCCGATCCCGGCAAGGTCGAGGAAGCGAAGACCGCCCAGCAACAGCAGAAGACCGGCAAGTATGGCGAGGCACAGCCGAAGCCTCACAAGCCGCCGGACGAGAACGACGAGACCACGACGAAGAAGTCGTGGATCGAGATCGAGCTCGTAGACGAAGCGAACGAGCCCGTGCCCGGAGAGGTCTACGAGATCACGCTGCCCGACGGCAGCGTCGCCAAGGGCACCCTCGACGGCAAAGGCTTCGCCCGAGTCGAAGGGATCGAGCCGGGCACGTGCCAGGTCACGTTCCCCGATCTCGACAAGGATGCGTGGGAACCGAAGTGACGATCCCGGACGAAGGACAGCCGATGCCGCCCGCCGCCCACGTGACCGACGGGCGCGTATGTCACGCGGGCACGATCGTTCTCGGCTGTCCGGCGGCGGTGATCGGCGGTTGATCGTCCGGCCGGCGTTCGACGTACCGGCTTGCTGCCCCCTGGCTCTCCCCCGCCGTCAGCGGGCGCGAACGTGATCTCTTATGTCATCGTCGACGCGACTCCCGTTTCGATCGGGGGCCTCGGCACGAATCCGGCAGGCGCCTTTTCCACGTAATGTGCTTCTCCATCAATACACTAATGGACACAGCTGATTTATCATCGCAGTAGAGCGGCCCACCGGGAGAACCCCGGGGACCAACCGCGTCGCTGCGCCGTCACTCCGAGGCTCAGGGGCGCCTGAGCAGAAAAACTAAAAGGGCTCCTAGGTGGCGTTGACGCTGCGGGTCACGAGCTTCCACAGCCAGGCGTTGGGTCCGCTGGGCACCAAAGTGTTTGGTGCCGGGGGCGGCTCGATTGGCCGTAACGAAGGCAACGATTGGGTTCTGCCCGATCCGGAGCGCTTCATCTCCGGCAGCCACGCCGTGATCTCGTGCCGCAACGGCACCTTCTATCTGCGCGACGTCAGCACGAACGGCACGTTCGTCAACGGCTCGGCTCAGCCCGTCGGCAAGGGCATGGAGCAACCCTTGACGGAAGGCGATCGCCTGCAGATCGGCGAATACGAGATCACCGTGAGCCTCGATCGCAGCGATTTCAACGCCGTGACGGACTTCAATCTCGGCAGAGGGGGCGGCTTCGGCGCCAACGCTTCGGGTCCGCGCGTCACCACGGGTTCCTACGGCACCACGGGACCGTACGGGGGGAGCCAGTACGCCCAGCCCTATCAAGGTCAGCCGAGCGCCGATGCGATCGATCTGTTCGGGCAACTCGATGCGCCGGGCCAAGGATTGCCGCCGCCCGACGTGCAACCGGATCATGCCCCCGCGCTCGACCAGTACTATCAGCCGCCCGAGATCCAGAGGCCATTGCCCCACCCGGCGCCGCACGCGGAGAACGTGATACCGGACGATTGGGACAAGACGGGCTATTCGCAGGCCGCTTCCCGCCGGGCGTCGCACGTTGCCCCGCCGCCGCCGCTGGCGCCGATGCCTCCGCCCCAGCCGCAGCAGCACGTGCCGAGTCCGCTGCCGATGCATGCCGGCGCCGTCCCCGCCCCGCCGCCCGCCGCCGAAGTCGCGGGCGGGATCGCCGCGTTGCTCGCTGCGGCCGGCGTCGACCCCGCTACGGCGCGGGTCGCCGCGTCGTCGCCCGGAGTGCACTCCGTGCTCGGCTCGCTGCTCGCCATCGTCGTCCAAGGGATGCTCGACGTTCTCAAGGCGCGTGCCGACATCAAGAGCTCGTTTCGCGTGCCGGTTACCAGCATGCGGCCGGTGGAGAACAATCCGCTCAAGTTCTCCGCCAACGCGGCGCAGGCCCTGCAAAATTTGCTCGCGCCGCGCAACCAGGCCTATCTCGGGCCCGTGGAAGCCTTCGACGAAGGTTTCGAGGACATCAAGGCGCACCAGATGGCCATGATGGCGGGCATGCGCGCGGCCTTCGACTCGATGCTCAAGCGCTTCGATCCCGAAGAGCTCTCCGAGCGGTTCGAGAAACGTCTCAAGCGAGCGGCCTTGATCAACATCGCAGGCAAGGGCCGCTACTGGGACCTCTATCGCGATCTATACGAAGAGTGGACGCAGGACGCGGATTTGAATTTCCAGCGCCTGTTCGGGGAGAAATTTGCTCAAGCGTATGAAGAACAAATGCGCCGGCTCACGTCGGTGCGCCGCTGAAAGACCCGTGGCTCGCGATTTGAAGACGGCAAGGGGATCGTAAACATGTGGACTCCACTCCGGTTGCGCGGCGCAAGCCGCCTGCATCGGCCTGCCTCGATCGCGGTCCTCGTGGCGCTCGCCGCCGCGCTCCTCGCCCCGGTGGCCGGCGCGGGCGACAAGGTGAAGGTCAAGACGCAGCTCACCACTACTGCCGGGCTGAATCCGGATTATCGCGGCAGGCCGTCACCCTGCGTGCTGATCGTGTTTCAGTTGAGTGCCGCGGACGCGTTCAACAATGCGGATTTCTTCGCGCTCTACGACCCGAAAGCCGCCGCGTTGACCGGCGCGCTGATCTCGCGCACCCAGCTCACGCTGCAGCCCGGCGAGATGCGGATGGCCGAAGAGATGGAGTTCGACGAGGACGCACGTTACGTCGGCTTCGTGGCCGCGTTTCGCGACGTCGAGAATGCGCAGTGGCGTGCGCTCGTGGAGCTGCCGAAGAAGGGCTTCTTCAAGAAGGTCTTCTCGCGCAGCAAGTTGGTGATAGCGCTCGACGCGCTCGCCGTCTCGGCGAAGATCGAATAGAGCGGAGTCCGCGCATGTCTTGGCACAACCGCATCATCTGGTCGGAAGGCCTGTTCTTGAGGCCTCATCATTTCCAGCAGCAGTTGCGTTACATCGAGAGCTTGGTCGAAGCCCGCTGCTCGGCTCTGCGGCCGCACGGCTGGGGATTCGCCGAGCTCAAGATCGACTACGACATGTTGCGGATCGGCAAGCTCGCGATCAGCAGCGCGCGAGGTGTGTTCCCTGACGGTACGCCGTTCAACATTCCGGACGACGATCCGCCCCCTGCCCCGCTCGAGCTCGACGAGAACGTTCGCGACACGGTGGTGTATCTCGCGTTGCCCGTGCGTCGCCAGGGCATGCAGGAAGTGGGCAACGGATCGGGCGAAGAAGGTCTCGCGCGTTACGTCCGGCGCGAGTTCGAGACGGCCGACGTTTGCACGCCCGGCATGGCCAATGCCGAGCTCGAAGTGGGCGCGCTGCGCATGAAGCTGCTCTACGAGAAGGACGAGCGCGCGGAGTACTCGTGCATCGGCTTCGCCCACATCGTGGAGCAGCAGGCCGACAAACAAGTTCTGCTGCGCGAAGACTACATGCCGACCGTGGCGAACTGCCGCGCCGCCGCACGTCTGTCGGGATTCGCCACCGAGCTCCAGGGGCTGTTGCACGCTCGCGGGGAATCGCTCGCCACGCGCGTATCCGACGCCGGCCGCGGTGCGTCCGAGATCGCCGATTTCCTGTTGCTGCTCGCGGTGAACCGCTACGAGCCCTTGATCGCACATCTGGCGGAGCTCGAGGGGCTGCATCCGGAGGATCTCTACCGCATTCTCGTCACGATGGCGGGCGAGTTCGCCACGCTCACGAGCAAGAACCGCCGGCCGCAAGAATTTCCGTCGTACCGTCACCAGGATCTGCGGGCGACGTTCACGCCGGTGATGATGGCGCTGCGCGAGGCATTCGGCACGGTTCTGAAGGAAAACGCGACGTCGCTCGCGCTCAAGGACCGGGGCTACGGCCTGCACTCGGCGCGCGTGCCCGACCTCACTCTGCTGAAGAGCGCGGTGTTCGTGCTCGCCGTGCGGGCGGACATGCCGGCCGAGGATTTGCTGCGGCGTTTCCCCACCACCGTGAAGATCGGCTCGGTGGAGAAGATCCGCGACCTCATCAAGTCGGCGCTGCCCGGCATCACGCTGCGGGCGCTCGCCGTCGCGCCGCGGCAGATTCCGTATCACGCGGGCTTCGCCTATTTCGAGCTCGAGCGCGGCGGCCAGTTTTGGGCCGACCTCGAGACTTCCGGAGGCTTCGCGCTCCACATAGGCCACAACTTCCCGGGGCTCCAGCTCCAGTTCTGGGCGATCAGAGGGCAGTGACGTGCAAGACGACGATCCGTATTCGAGCGGCGGCGATCGCACGATCATGCGGCCGCGACCCGGCGGCCGGCGCCCCGCTCCGGCGGCAGCACCGGCGCCCGCGCCGCCGCCGCCCGCGCGCTACCCGCCGCCCCCGAGCTACGGCACGCCGCAAGGCTACGCGCCGCCACCGAGCCGCGATGCCACCGTCTACGGCCAGCCGGCGCCGAGCTACGGCCACCGGCCGGAGCCCCCGCGGCCGCAGCCGCCGCCGGCGGCAAGCGGGGGGCTGCCCGGCGCGCTCAACCCGCTCACGGCCGCCGCGTCGACGCTGCTCGCGCTGATCGCGGAGCTGCGCGAGAGCGCTTCGCATCCCGACCCGGCCGCGCTGTTCCACCACATCGGCGGCGAGCTCGGACAGTTCGAGGCCGCCGCGCGGGCCAAGGGGGAGCCGCCCGACGCGATCCTCGCGGCGCGCTACATGCTTTGCACGGTGATCGACGAGACCGTGCTCAACACGCCGTGGGGAAGCCAGAGCGTTTGGGCGTCGCAGACTCTGCTGAGCCACTTCCACAACGAGACCTGGGGCGGCGAGCGTTTCTTCCAGTCGCTCAATCAGTACCTGCAGGAGCCGAGCCGCAATCTGCACATGCTCGAGCTCATGTACCTGTGCATCGCGCTCGGCTTCGAGGGCAAGTACCGCATCCAGGAGCGTGGCCGCGCCGAGCTCGATCGGATCCAAGAGCACGTCTACCAGACGATCCGCCAGCAGCGCGGCGACTTCGAGCGAGCGCTGTCGCCGCGGTGGCAAGGCGTGCAGGACAAGCGCCCGCGGCTCGTGCGCTACGTGCCGCTCTGGGTCGTGGCGGCCGTCTGCGCCGGTCTGCTCGTGATTCTGTATTTCGGCTTCCTGGTTGCGGCGAACCGGGCGGCCGAGCCGGTGCTCACCGCCGTCGCTGCGCTCGGCCGCGGGTCGCAGCCCGCGGCGCCGGCGGCGCCGCGGCCGCCGAGCGCGGATCTGCGGCAGTTCTTGCAGCCGCAGATCGCCGATCGGACGGTCGAGGTGAACGACGTCGCGCAAGGGCAAGTGGTGACGATGGCCGGCGACGGTCTGTTCGCGTCGGGCCGCGCCGAAGTGCGAGCGGAGCGCATGCAGCTGTTGCTCGCGATCGCGGACGCCTTGAACCGCGTGCCGGGCGGCGTGCGTATCACGGGTCACACGGACAACGTGCCCATGTCGGTGTTCGGGCGCTACAAGTCGAACTGGGACTTGTCGCAAGCCCGAGCGGACGCGGTGCTGCAGGTGCTTGCGACGCGGGTCCCAGGCGACCGGCTGTCGGCGGACGGCGTCGCCGAGACGCAGCCGGTGGCGGACAACGGCACGCCGGAGGGCCGGTCGCGTAACCGGCGCGTGGAGATCACCTTGCTCGCACAGGCAGGCGGCAAATGAAGAAGCTTCTCGCGTTTCTCAAGAGCCCCAAGGTGCTGTCGTTCATCGGCCTCCTGGCGCTCGCCATCATCATCTGGCTCTTGGGTCCATCGCTCGGGGTTGGCGGCGCGCGGCCGCTCGAGTCCCCCGCCACACGCGCCATCGCGATCATGGCGTTGGTGATCGTTTGGGTCCTGAACTGGGTCCGCCAACTGCTCACGGCCAAAGCGGCGAACCAGGGCATGGCCCAAGGGTTGGTCGAAGCCAAGGCGGCCGGTCCCGACCGCTCTCAAGAAGAAGTCGGCGCGCTCAAGCAGCGCTTCGAGCAAGCGCTCGAGGTGCTCAAGAAGTCGAAGGGCAAGAAAGGCCGCCTGAGCCTCTACGACCTGCCCTGGTACATCATCATCGGCCCGCCCGGCTCCGGCAAAACCACGGCGCTGGTGAACTCGGGGCTCGAATTTCCTCTCGCGGACAAATACGGCCGCGAGGCGTTGAGCGGCGTGGGCGGCACGCGCAATTGCGACTGGTGGTTCACGGACGAAGCGATCCTGCTCGACACCGCGGGACGCTACACGACCCAAGACAGCGACGCGTCCGTCGACCGCTCCGCGTGGGAAGGCTTCTTGGGGCTGCTCAAGAAGTACCGCCGCCGCCGGCCGATCAACGGCGTGATCGTGGCCATCAGCCTGCTCGACCTGATGACGCAGAGCGAGCCCGAGCGCCTGGCGCACGCGCGCGCGATCAAGACGCGCATCCAGGAGCTCGACAAGTTCTTCAAGATCCGCTTCCCGGTCTACGTGATCCTCACCAAGACCGATTTGATCGCGGGCTTCATGGAGTTCTTCGACGACCTGAGCAAGAGCGACCGCGAGCAGATTTGGGGAACTACGTTCGCGATCGAGCTCAGCGACTCGGCCGAAGGCGCGGTCACGCGCTTCATGCCGGAGTTCGACGCACTGCTCGAGCGGCTCAACGCACGGCTGCTCTGGCGCATGAGCCAGGAGCGGGACCCGCGCCGGCGAGCGGCGATTTTCCGCTTCCCGCGCCAGGTCGCGTCGCTGCGCGACAATCTCGCCGCGTTCCTCGCCGACGTGTTCCGCGGCAGCAGCTTCGACGAGGCGCCGATGCTGCGCGGCGTCTACTTCACGAGCGGCACGCAGGAAGGCACGCCCATCGACCGCTTGATGGGCATGGTGGCGCGCACCTTCGGTCTCGAGCAGGCCGTGCTCCCCGCGCAGGGCGGCCGCGGCCGCAGCTATTTCTTGAAGGCGCTGCTCAAGGACGTAGTGTTCCGCGAGTCCGAGATCGCCGGCACCAATCGCAGGTTCGAGACGCAGCGCGCATGGCTGCAACGGGGCGTGTACGTGGGCAGCCTCGCGATCGTCGTGCTGCTGGCCGCCGGTTGGGTGGTGAGCTACTTGAGCAACCGCGCTCTGATCGGCGAGGCGCAAGCCGCGACCACGGCCGCGACCCAAGCGCTCGCGGCAGCGCCCGGGGGTGACGACGTGCTGTCGCTACTGCCGGCGCTCGAGGCGGTGAAGAAGATCCCCGAGGTTTATGACGGCGGCGGCCGCTGGCCGGGCCTGGGCCTCGACCAAGGCGGCCGTTTGCGAGCCCGCGCGGAGATCGCGTATCGCAACATGCTCAGGGAAACGTTGTTGCCGCGGCTGCTCAAGCGCACCGAGCAACACTTGCGCGCGGGCGGCAGCACGCAGGACTTCCAGTACGAGGCCCTGAAGGCCTATTTGATGATCGACTCGCGCGAGCACTACGACGCGTCCGCGGTCATCGAGTGGTTCGCGTTCGACTACGCCACCTACTTGTCCCCGCGGGCGGCGCCCGGCGATCGCGACGTGTATCTCGCGCACTTGCACGCGCTGTTCGATCAGCAGCCCGTGCCGCTCGCCGTGCCGCTCGATCAGGGGCTCGTCGAGCAGACGCAGCGGGTGGTCGCGCGAATGCCCGTCGAGGAGCGCGTGTACAGCCGGCTCAAGAACAGCGGCGACGCAAAAGCGCTGCGCGATCTCGCGTTGTTCGACCTCGCCGGCCCGCGCGCGCAGATCGTCTTCATGCCCACCACCGGGCCGGGCATCGACGGGTTCTTCACCCGCGACGGCTACCAGAAGTTCTTCGCGGGGCGCAGCGCCCAGCAGGCCGCAGTGCTCGTGGACGAAAGCTGGATCCTGGGCCCGTACGCGCCCACGGGTCTCGACACCGCCGGCGTGCTCGGCCGCGTGAAGCAGCTCTATTTGAACGAGTTCGCGGGCGAGTACGAGAAGCTGCTCGCGGGCGTGAGGCTCGTGGGGTTTGCGAAGGTCGAGGAGGCGCAGAGCGTCCTCAACATCCTGTCCGACCCGGCCGCCTCGCCGTTGCTGCTGCTGCTCAAGAACGTCAACGAGCAAGCGCAGCTCGCCCCACCGGCGGCCGCCGGCGCCGCCGCCGGAGCGGCACCGGGCGACCGACTCGGCGCCGCGCTCGGCGGCCAGGCCGCGGCGGCGGCTCCCGCCGGCCCCGACGGCACCGAGGTCATCGACCGGCGGCTCGGCTGGGTCAAGGAGCGCCTGGGCACCGATCCGGCCAGCGCGCCGATCGGGCAGGTGCTCAAGCAGCTCGACGCGCTCTTCATGTTCATGCAGGGCGTCGTGGCCGCGCGCGGCGCGGACGGCCAGATTCCGAACTCGTTGCTCGAGCCCGGCCGCGCGGTGTTCCAGGGCGTGCGCAACGCGGCGAGCCGCGAGCCGCCGATGGTCCAGGGCGTGATGCGCGACGCGGTGGCGCGCAGCGAGGCGCTGGTGTTCACCGGCGTGAAGCAGCTGCGCAACTCCGAATGGCGCAGCCAAGCGCTGCCCTTCTGCAAGTCCGTGATCGCGGATCACTACCCGATCAAGCGCGACAGCGATCAGGACACCTCGGCGGCGGACTTCGCGAAATTTTTCGCGCCGGGCGGCCTCATGGACGGGTTCTTCAAGAGCTACGTCGACACCTACGTGGATCTCTCGCGCCGCCCGTGGCAGTCGAAGCCGACCGCGGGCGACGCAGCGATCAACGCCGACGCGCTCAAGCAGTTCGAGCGTGCCGCCGCGATTCGCGACGCGTTCTTCCAGGGCGGCGCCCAGCAGCTGTCGGTGCCCTTCGAGCTGCGCCCCGTGGGCATGTCCGAGACGATCACACAGTTCACGCTGGCGCTTGCCGGCCAAACCCTGACCTACGCTCACGGGCCGGTGCTGCCTCAGACGATCCAGTGGCCGGGCACGGCTTCCGACGGCGATGTACGCATCGAGATGCAACCGGCCGCCGGCGAGAGCTTGCGGCGCTTCCAGGGACCGTGGGCCTGGTTCAAGCTGCTCGATAAAGCCACCGTCACGCCGGCCGACGGAACCAACACCTTCAACGTCGAGTTCACGCTCGGGCCGCGCTCGGCGACCTATCGGTTGGCCGCCCGCAGCGCGAACAATCCGTTCCAGCTGCCGGATCTCCACCAGTTCACTTGCCCGGAGACACTCTGAGCCGTGCCCGGATTCTTCGGCAAAATCCCCAGTCACGGCGA
>DASUFK010000050.1:0-11546 GCA_036274615.1 Gammaproteobacteria bacterium
CAGCCCAGGAACACTCCGTCGAGATTCGTGCGATGTACCGCTCGCCAGTCCTCGAGGCTCGCGTGCTCGGGATCGTGTGCGGCGCCGGCCTCGAGGCCGGTGATGCCCGCGTTGTTAACCACGACGTCGAGGCGGCCGCGCTCGGCGAGCGCGGCGTCGGTGACGCGCCGCCAGTCGGTTTCTTCGCGCACGTCGAGATGGCGATAGGCCGCGCGCGCGCCGAGCGAGAGCGCCACGCGGTCGCCCGGCGCGTCGTCGACGTCGGTGACGTAGACGAACGCGCCCTCGGCCGCGAACGCGCGCGCGATGGCGGCGCCGATCCCGCGAGCCGCGCCGGTCACGATCGCGACCTTCTGCTCGAGACGCCCCATCGAGCGAACGATTACGGTGTCGGCGGCAGCGACGACAGATACGCGGACAGGCTCAAGATGTCGTCCGCGCTGAGCTTGGCAACCACCGGCGCCATCAGCGGCGCCCACACCCCGTGCCGCGTGCCTTGCTTGAAGTCCGCGAGCTGCCGCGCGATGTAGCTCGGCGACCGGCCGCGCAGCGTCGGCACGAGCGCGAGGCCGTCGTACGTCTCGCCGTGGCACACGCCGCACGGCGTGACCTTGCCGCCGCCGCCCTTCGCGAGCGCTTCGCCCGCCGCGATCGAGCCTTTCGGCACGTACGCGGTGAAGCTCGAGTGGGGATTGCGCAAGAGCTCCGTGTCCTTCGCGCTCTTCGGCGACTCCACGATGCGCCGGCCGAGCGGCTCGGTGCCCGCCTCCGCGCCTTCGAGCTTGAGGTGCATGCCGCCGTCGACGCGCGTCTTCGGCACGGTGTCGGTTTCCACGACGTCGATCCAGCGCGTCCACTTCTGCGCGCCGAAATAGTCGGCCGCTTGCTCCATCTCGGCGTGGGTCATCTGATGCGCGAAGCCGACCATGAGCTCGGTGTTCGCCTTGCGCGGTTCCGCGCTGTGACGCAGCCCGTTCTGCATGTCCTCGAGTTGCTGCACGAAGTAGCCCTTCGGCAGGCCGGACACGCCGGCGTTCTCGGGCCGCCCCTTGCCGTTCGGATAGTGGCAGAGCCCGCACGCCCAGATGCCCGCCTCCTCGCGGCCCTTGGCGACGATGGGCGGCATCGCCGGATGGTCCCCGGGATACCAATCGGCCGGACCCATGCGGTTCCTGATCTGGTCGAGGGTGAACGACTTGTCGGAGCCCGGCAGAGTGAACAGGGTGCCGTCGTCCTTCGGCGCGGGCGTGGCCGGGCCCTCGGTGATCGCGTAGGCCCACGCGAGATCCTTGACCAGCGATTGCGCGGCGCACGGTGCGGCGCAGCAGGCGGCCGCCAGCAGCGCGCCGATTCGAAGACGGTGACGCATAGTCCCCCCGGAAGATCGACCCCGAACGACGAATGCGCCGTCCCGCCGCGTTACGTATCACGGCGACGAATGGGAGGCAACTCGGAGGCCGGCGCCGGCGGGCGGCCAGGCGGCGGGCTGCGTGAAGATCCGGGACCCTACGCACCCGATTTGCCGGCGGCCGCTGCCGCCGCACCATCGGGCGCAGAGATGCAGAAGCGATCGTCAGCTAGGCGAAGCCGCTCACCCGCCTTACGACTTGTCGGACTGCAGCGATTGCGCCATCGCGAGGTGCGCCTCGAGCTTCGGCAGAGCCTCCCGCGCGTGCGACGCCACCTGCGGATCGTCGCCGTCCTCCGCCTCCTTCTTGAATTTGGAGATCATGTCGCGATGGCCTTTCACCATCGCCTCGATGAACGCCTTGTCGAACTCGCCTCCCGACAGGCGCGCGAGCGACTCGTAATCTTTCTGATCGCCCGCGCTCGTCTCGGTGGGCACGGGGATCTTGAGCGACTTCGCGAGATCCGACGTTTCCTTGAGCGAAGTCCCGTGGTCCATCGACAGCATGTGACCGAAATGTCGAACCCCCTCGTCGTGCCCGCGCTGAGTGGCGAGCTCGCCCAACCGCATCTCGGCGAGATCCGAGCGCATCGCGTCCATCAGGAACTTCGCGTCCTCGTTCTGCTGCGCGGCGCCTGGCAACACCAGAGTGAGCCAGCCGATCGCCGCCAAGACTCCGGCGATCATCTTCTTGAGCATCGCGTTCATTGCCGTCCTCCGTGAACGAGGGTTGGTCGTCCCCGCTGAAAACTGCAAGTCCCGTACCACGGTCGCCGAACGGCGACAGACGACCGTCCCGATTCCAAGAATTGCAAAGCCGGGGGCCGGAAGTGTCCGCGTAGGAAGCAGCCGCGCTCGCATTCGCTGCAACTCGTGCGCTGCAACGAACGATTCGCGCGGCACGACTCGTGCAAGACGAGCCACGAGTCATCCAAATTCCACACGAGCAAGTCAGGGGCGAGTAGATGAGCAAGAAGCCGAGCGAGGAAGAGGTGCGCCAGCTGGCGCATCGGCTGTGGGAGCAACGCGGACGTCCGCAGGGCCGCAGCGAAGAGGATTGGTATGCCGCCGAGAAGCGCCTCAGCGGCGAAGGCGCGGCGGACTCGCGCGCCGTGGACGAGTCGGTGAAGGAATCGTTTCCCGCGAGCGACGCACCGGGCAGCAACCTGCCGGACCAGCCGCCGGCCAACGCCGAAGAGAAATGGGCGGCCGCCGCACGCAAGAAGCGGCCGAAGAAGAAGAGCGCGAACGACGAGCGCGCGCGCACGACGATCGACGAGCCGCGGGAAGTCCCGCGCCGCGACCACTGAAACGGCCGCCGATGCAGCAGGTGCACATCGACAAGCCGGGGGCCGGGAAACGCCGTTGCAGACGGCCTCGCGGCATTGTCGGCGCCTCGTTCCTGAGCATTCTCGCGGCAGCGGCGCTCACGGGCTGTAGCGACCACGGCGACGAAGCCGCCGCCGCGGCACCGCCGGCGCAGCCCGCGCCTCCCCCCAATCCGACGCCGGCTCCGGCGCCGGCACCGGAGCCGGAGCCGCCACCCCCGACTCCTCCGCCGCCGGATCCGCCGCCCCCTCCGGATCCGCCGCCTCCCGAGCCTGATCCGATTCCGCCGCTCGCTTCGCCGGCGGTGTCTCTCGACGGTCAAACCATCGGCGATCAGCACTGGGCCGACGGCGATACCACCGACGGTGGTACAGGCCAGGACGTGATGGGTCTCTCGTGCGGGAACATGGCCGAGAACTACCACGTGCACTTTCATCTCTCGATCATCCTGAACGGCGGCGCGCTCACCGTTCCGTCGCACATCGGCATCGTGGAGACGTCTGCGACCAGCGAGTGCTTCTATTCGCTGCACACGCACGACGCCAGCGGCAAGATTCACGTCGAAGCGCCGGCCGAGCGCGTGTTCACGCTCGGGCAACTGTTCGCGATCTGGGGGCAGCCGCTTGCGCGGGACAACGTCGCCGGCATGCCGGGGCTGCCGGTGAAGGCTTACGTCGTGGAAAGCGGCGACACGGCCGCCACCGAGTACACGGGCGAACTCGCCGCTCTCGAGCTCGGCTCGCACCGCGACGTCACGCTGCAGATCGGCACGCCGGTCTCGGCGATCCCGACATTCACGTGGATCGGCGATTGAGCGCGGTCGAGTGGCCGTCGACGGGCTTCGGCCCGAGCCTGGAGCAGTGCACGCACTGCGTGCAGGTCTATCGCTATGAATGGGAGCACCGCTGCTCCGTATGCGACGGACCCGTGTGCCCGTTCTGCGTGATCCGAGTCGAAGCCCAGTGGATCTGTGTGGGCTGCAAGGAAGAGAGCGATGCCGACGCGCGCGATGTGGAAAGCTGAGCTCGAGCTCGGCGAGATGCGGTTTCCCGTTCGGCTGTTCGCCGCCGTCCGCGACACGAAGATCCACTTCCGGCTGCTGCACGCGGCCGACGACACACCGGTGAAGCAGGAGATGGTGGCCGCCGAGCGCAACGAGGCCGTGCCGCCGGAGCAGCTCCGCCGCGCCGTGGAGGTCGACCGCGGCATGTACGTGGTGCTCACCGACGAGGAACGAGCGGCGCTCGAGCCCAAAGCGTCGCGCGGGATCGCCGTCGAGCGAGTGGTCCCCGCGGCGAGCATCGACGAGCGCTGGTTCGACCGGCCGTACTACCTCGGGCCGGACGGCGACGACGCGGCGTATTTCGCGCTGGCCGAGGCGCTCGAGCAGCGCGGCGAGATCGGCATCGCCCACTGGGTCATGCGCAAGAAGAGCTACGCCGGCGCGCTCTACGGCAGCCGCGGCTACCTCATGCTCGACACGCTGCGCTCCCCGCAAGAGGTGGTGCAATTGGAAGCGTTACGCCCGCCCGCGAGCCGCGCTCCGGACAAGCGCGAGCTCGCGCTGGCCGAGCAGCTGATCGGCACGCTCGCGGACGAGTTCGACGCGCGCGACTACCGCGACGAGCATCGCGACCAGGTGATGGCGCTGCTCGAGGCGAAGGCCAAAGGCAAGGTCGTGCGCTTCCCGAAAGCGGAGAGGCGCAAGCCCACCGACTCGCTGCTCGCCGATCTAGAGGCGAGCCTCGGAGCAGGAAGGAAACGCCCGCGTGCCCGCCGAGCATAAAAAGACAGGCAGACGCCGCAGCGCGGGCAAACCCGAGCGCGACGCCGGCGCACAACACGACCACGCGCCCGGCCCCCGCGCTTTTTGGAGCGGCACGATCACGTTCGGCCTCGTGAGCGTGCCCGTGGACTTGTTCCCGGCGGTGCGGTCGCGCCGTGCGCCACTGCGGATGTTCGGAGCGAGTGGCGAGCCGCTCGCGCGCCGCTACGTCTGCTCGGCCGACGGCAAACCGCTCGCCTACGAAGACATCGTGCGCGGCTACGAGTGGCCCGACGGCAGCTTCACGGTGGTGAGCGACGAGGAGCTCGACGCGCTCGCGCCGCGCAAATCGCGCGACATCGACCTCCGGCGCTTCGTCGCTCGCGACGAGATCCCGCCGGAGCTCCTCGAGCGCTCGTACCTGCTCGCACCGGCGGGCGATTCGACCAAGGCCTATCACCTGCTCGCGGCCGCGATGGAGCGCGGCGGCCGCGCCGGCATCGCCACGTTCGTGATGCGCGGCAAGGAGTATCTCGCGGCGATCTTCGCCGAGGGCGGCCTGCTGCGTGCGGTGACGATGCGCTTCGCCGACGAGCTGCGCTCGCCGCAAGACGTGGGCTTGCCGGAGGTTCCGCGCGTGGCCGCGGAACAGCGCAAGAGAGTCGCCGCGGCGCTCGCGAAGCTCGAGGCGGAGGACGTGGATACTGCGGAGCTCGAGGACGACTACACGGCTGCGTTGCTTGCGCTCGCCGAGAAGAAGCGCGCGGCCGGCCGCGACGTGATCGAGATCGCCGAAGCGCCGGCGGAGGACGAGGAAGGCACGGCCGACGTCATCGACATCATGAGCGTGCTCAAGCAGCGCATGGGCGAGCCGCGCGGACCGGCTCGGGCGCAACCCGCACGCCAGCCGCAGCGCGCCGACGAGCTCGAGGCGAGCAGCAAGAAGGAGCTCTACGAGCGCGCGCAGGCGCTCGGCATTCCAAACCGCAGCCGGATGTCGCGGGACGAGCTGATCGCCGCGCTACGAGACAAGGGCGAACGCGCCGCAAGCTAGAGGCCAACGCGACGCAGGGCCGACGCGCTCCGGGCAACGGACGCGCGCCCGCGAGAACGGCGCTTCCGCGACTAAACGAGCGCCCGCCGCTCCGCGTCGAACCGCTCCCACGGGTCGCGCTTGCGCCGTCCCACGATCTTCGGCACGTCGCGAAGGCCGAACCGCGGCGCGCGCCGCGCTTTCGGCTCGAGCTCGTCCCACTCGATCGGCAACGCTACCGGCGCCCCGGCGCGCGCGCGCGGCGAATACGACGCGATGGCAGTCGCCTCACGATCGTTGCGCAAATAGTCGATGAAGATCTTGCCCACGCGCTGGTCCTTGGCGAGCGACGCGGTGAAGCGTTTGGGGGCGTCGCGCACCATCTCGTCGACGAGGGCGCGCGCGAAGCGCTTCACCGCCGGCCAGGTGGGCCCGGGCACGGTGGGCACCACCACGTGCAAGCCCTTGCCGCCCGTGAGCCGCAGGAACGCCGCGAGACCGAGCGCCTCGAGGCGCTGCTTGAGCTCGAGCGCCGCCGTCGCCACCGCGCTCCAGGCAAGCTTCTCGTCGGGATCGAGGTCGAGCACCACGATGTCGGGCTGATCGAGATGCTCGGCGCGCGAGCCCCACGCGTGCAGCTCTAGCGCGCCGATCTGCACGAGCGCGAGCAGCGAGGGCAAGCCCTCCACGTACGCGTACGGCTCCTCGTCGTCGCGCACGCTCACGCGCGGCACCGTGCTCGGCACGCCGACACCCACGTGCTTCTGGAAGAAGCATTGCCCGCGGACGCCGTTCGGGCAGCGAAACAGCGTGAGCGGCCTGCGCTCGAGATACGACAGCGCCGCGGGAGCTACCTGCTCCCAGTAGTCGGCGAGCTCGCGCTTGGTGATGCCGACGTCGGGAAACAGCACCTTGTCGGGATGCGTGAGCTTGACGGCGCGAGCAGCGCCCGGCGGCGGGTCGCGTTCGGCAGCCGCACGCTTCGCCTTCGACGGCGGCCGCGCCACCGCGCGCCGGGGCGCGCCGGCCCGCGGCGAGTCGGACGCGTCCTGCGCCTCCGCCACGGGCACCGGCCGCTCGAGCACGACCTCCGCCGCCGGCTTGTCCTCGCGGAGCCCGTGGAACACCGGCTGCCGTAGGCGGCCGTCGCCGGTCCACTCGCTGAACGCGATCTCCGCCACGAGCTCGGGCTCCACCCAGTGCACGCGCCGGCCCACGCCCTTCGCGGACGCGGGCTCCACCGGCGATGTGCGGCGCGCGAGCCCCTCGAGCCGCGCCTTCAACGTGCGCAGCGCGCGCTCGTCGAAGCCCGTGCCCACTTTGCCGACGTAGCGCAAAGGCGCGCCAGCGCGCTCGCGCGCGCCGAGCAGCAGCGCGCCGAAGCCGCTGCGCGCGCCCGCGGGGTCCGTGTAGCCCACGATCACGAGCTCCTGGCGCTCGAGACATTTCACCTTGAGCCAGCTGCGCGACCGTCCGGCGGCGTAAGGGTCGCCGGCGCGCTTCGCGACGATGCCCTCGAGGCCCAGGCGGCACGCCTCGCGGAAGAACGCGGCGCCGTCCTGCTCCACGTGCTCGCTGTAGCGAATGGCCGGAGGCGCGCCGTCGAGCAAACGCTCGAGCAGCGCCTTGCGCTCGCGCAGCGGCGCGGCGCGCAAGTCCCAGCCGTCCAAGTAGAGCAAGTCGAACGCCACGAGCACGATCGACGGATCGCCGCGCACGATCGAGTTCTGCAAGCGCTGGAAGTCGGTGAGACCGCGCGCATCGTAGACCACGGCCTCGCCGTCGAGGAGCGCGCTGCGGCACGGCAGCTCGCGGGCCGCGGCCGCGATCGCGGCGAAACGGTCGGTCCAATCATTGCCGCGCCGAGTGAGCAGCGCGGCACGGCCGCCGTCGATCGCGCAGAGCAACCGATAACCGTCGAGCTTCGGCTCGTAGAGCCAGCCCGAGCCCGACGGCGGCGCCGTGACCGCGGTTGCGAGCTGCGGGCGCGGATCGGCGAGCGGCGCGGCGCGGCGCGCGCCCGGCGCATCGTTCGGGCGCGGGCCCGCGGCGGCGGAACGCGGCCGCCGCGGACGGCGGGGCTTGCCCGTGCGCGCCTTCGGCGCGGCGCGCGTACGCGTCGCTTCAGGGTCGCTGCGCTTGATCAACAGCCAGTTCTCCTTGCCGTTCGGCTTGCGGGGGCCGCCGCGGCTGTTCGACTCCCGCGCCGCCATTCGCACCAGCGTCCAACGTCCCACGAGCCGGTCGCCGCTGAGCTCGAAGTCGAGCTTGCCGCCGGCCAGGCCGCGGTCGACGTCGGCGAGCGGCGACCACGTGCCGCGGTCCCAGATCACGACGCTGCCCGCGCCGTACTCGCCCTCGGGGATCTCGCCCTCGAACGAGCCGTACTCGAGCGGGTGGTCCTCGGTGCGCACGGCGAGCCGCCGATCGTGAGGATCGTAGCTCGGCTCCTTCGGCACCGCCCAGCTCTTGAGCACGCCGCGATGCTCGAGCCTGAAATCGTAGTGCAGCCGGGTGGCATCGTGCTTCTGCACGACGAAGCTCAACTGCGCGGCCCCGGGGCGCGCGGCCCCGCGCGGCTCGGGCGTGCGTTTGAAGTCGCGCTTGCGGCGATAGGTCTCGAGCGCGCCTCGCGCGCTCGCGCTGTTGCGCTTGGCTCTGGGCATCTTGACAGCGAAAACTGCAACTTCCGTTCCAGCACCTGTAACCTTTCGCTGCGGTTCGGAGTAATGGTCGAGAAGCCGCCGGAAGCGGCCGGGACGCCAGTGACGGAAACGAGCGATTCGGAGCTGATGCTGCAGGTTCGCAGCGGGCGCAGCGGCGCCCTCGCCACCCTGTTCGAGAGACATCACGCCCGCCTCTACCGTTACTGCCTGCGGATGACCGGCAACCGGGCGGTCGCGGAGGACCTCGTGCAGGACTGCTTCATGCGAATGCTCAAGTACAAGGCCACGTTCAAGGACGACAGCGCGTTCGTGCCGTGGATGTTCGGCATCGCCCGCAACGCGTGCGTCGCGCACTTGCGCCGTGCGTCGATCGACCACGTTCCCGAGGAGCAGATCGACCGCGAGCCGGCGGAGCCGGCGGAAGCTCCGCCCGAAGGGCACGACGTCGAGCTCGTCCGCCGCGCGCTGCTCGCGTTGCCGGTGGAACGGCGCGAGGTGCTGGTGCTGAGCCGCTACGAGTTCAAGACCTACGAGGAAATCGCGCGCGCGCTCGGCTGCTCCGTGGGCGCCGTGAAGGTGCGTGCACACCGCGCGATCAAACAGCTGCGCGAGATCTATCTCGATCTCGCGGAGGAGGCATCGGCATGAGCTGCGAAGACACCGCCGCCTTGCTCGCGGACCGTCTCAAGGGTTTGTCGTCGGCCGAGGACGAGCGCCGGCTCGAGGATCACCTCGCCGGTTGCCCAACCTGCCGAGAGGAGGCCCGCTCGATGGCGGCGTTGTGGGAAGACCTGGGCACACTCGACGCGGAAGTCCCGCACGAGCGCATGCGCGCGCGCTTCCACGCGGCGCTCGCGGCCTACGAGGAACGCTCGACCGGCAGCGCGTTCGAGCAATGGCTCGAGCGCTGGTGGCCGCGGCGGCCGCTGCTCCAGGCCGGGCTCGTTGCAGCGACGCTCGTGGTGGGCGTGCTGGCGGGCGAGCGGCTCGCGGCGCCGCGCACCGGCGAGATCGCGGCGTTGCGCGACGACATGCGGCTCGTCGGCCTCGCGCTGCTCGATCACCAGTCGGCGTCGGAGCGGCTCGTGGGCGTGGAGTGGGCACAGCGCGTGTCGTCGGCGCCGCAGGTCGTGCAGGCGCTGCTCGAACGCGTCGACTACGACCCGAACCCGAACGTGCGGCTTGCCGCGATCGAGGCGTTGCGGCCACGGCTCCGCGAGCCGCAGGTCGCGGCCGGTCTCGCGGCCGCGCTCGAGCGGCAGGACGAGCCGCTGGTGCAGGTCACGCTCGCCGACCTGCTGCTCGCATCCGGCGGCGCCGACGGCGCCGCGGCCGTGCGGCGGCTCCTCGAGCGCGAGAACCTCGAGCCGACCGTCCGCGATTACCTGGGCGCGGCGTTGCAAGACGGCGCACCGCCGGCTCCGAAGCCCGACGTTTGATCTTTCGAGAGAGGAATGAACATGAGACTCACCCTGTTGACACCTGCGGCCCTGCTCGGCGCGGCGCTCTTCTCCGCCCACGCCGCGGCGGCGGACTTGACGGCCACGCGCACGATCGACAACAGCGTGCCGGTGGGCGGCGAGCGCGGGCTCGTCGTCATCGTCGACGACGTGTTCGGCTCGATCCACGTCACCGCCCACGACCGCGACACCGTCGAGCTGAAAGCGGTGGAGACGGTGCGCGGCAAGCTCCAGGCCGACATCGATCGCGCGCACGCGCAAGTCGAGCTGCGCACGGAGCACGAGCCCGGGCGCGTGGCGTTCCGCGTGCGCCGGGTAAACGGCACGGACGACGGCGACTGCCCGTGCCGCGGCAACCGGTGGGACGACGACTACTTCGTGTCGTACCAAATCGAGGTGAAGGTCCCGCGTAGCGCAGGCGTGGATTTGAGCACCGTGAACAACGGCGACATCGTGGTCGACGGCGTGCAAGGCGACTTCACGGTGCGCAACGTGAACGGCGCGGTGCGGCTCAGCGGACTCCGCGGCTCGGGCGAGATCTCCACCGTAAACGGTCCGATCGATGCCGCCTTCGACCGGGCGCCCGCCGCGGCGACGTCGTTCAAGACGGTGAACGGCAAGATCGACGTCACGTTTCCGCAGAGTCTGGCGGCCGATATCGCGCTCGAGACGCTGCACGGCGACATGCTCACCGACTTCGACACTCAACAGGTGGCTCGCACGGTCACGAACGAGCCCGCGCGCAACGGCGGCAAGAAGATCTACAGCTCGCGAGGCCCCTCGCTCGTGCGCGTGGGCGCGGGCGGTCCCACCTATTCTTTCAAGACGGTCAACGGCGCGATCTACATTCGCAAGGCGGCACGATGAGGACTTCAATGCAACGACTGGCTTGTCTCACTTTGGCGGCGCTGCTGGGCGCGACAGCCTCGACGGCTCACGCGCAGATCAAGGTCCCGCTCAGCAATCCGTCGCGCCCCGTGACTCTCGAGGTGAAGATCGGCATGGGCGACGTTCGCGTCAAGGCGTACGACGGCAAGGAAGTGCTCGTCACCGCGGACGACGGCGACGAGGACTTCAGGTTCAACGACAACGACGGCAACAACCGCGAGCGCGAAGGCCTGCACCGGATCCCGAACACGTCGTCGGGGCTCACCGTGGAGGAGAATGACAACGTCGTCAACGTGTCGACGGATATGTGGCGTCAGCATTCGGACCTGACGATCTCCGTGCCGCGCGAAACGTCGGTGCATGTCAAGACGATGGGCGGCAACGGCGACCTCACGGTCACCGGAGTCAACGGCGAGCACGAGCTACAGAACATCAACGGCGACATCACGGCCACCGACATCGCCGGCACGGTGGTGGCAACGTCGAACAACGGCGACATCGACGTCTCGATGACGTCGATCACGTCCGGCAAAGCCCTGTCGTTCTCCTCGTTCAACGGCGATATCGCCGTCACGTTGCCGGCGAATACCAAGGCGGACCTGGTGGTGAACAGCAACCAGGGCGAAGTCTGGACCGACTTCGACGTCACGATGCAGCCGCAGCCGCCCGTGGTCGAGAATCAAAACGGCGGCGGCCGATACCGAGTGAGAGTGCAGCGCGAGATGCACGGCACGATCGGCGGCGGCGGTCCGGAGCTCCGCTTCAAGACGTTCAACGGCGACATCACGCTGCGCAAGCGCAAGTAACGCACGCCGCGAGGCTATTCGTGGCGCAGCACGTCGGCGGGCTTGAGCCGCGCGGCGCGCCACGTCTGGCTGCCGACGGCTAGCCAGGCGATCGCGACCGTCACGAGCAGTGAGGCGACGAACGGCAGCGGCGTGATCGGGATCGGGTTCAGGAACTGCTTGAGATACACGCGCGCCGCGACGAACCCGAG
>DASUFK010000051.1:0-22178 GCA_036274615.1 Gammaproteobacteria bacterium
ACGTCGTCCTGCGAGAGATCCATCTGCACGCCGAGCGGATTGACGAAGAACTCGTAGCCGTAGCGCTCGTCGCCGAACGAGTCGATCACGACGCCGACGAAGTCGTCGTTGAAGGCGCTGTCGCGGTCCCTCAAGAACGCGCGGATCGCGTCCGGCTCGGGATCCTGCGCGTCGAACGCGATCAGGAGCCGCGCGCCGTCCTCGACGAGAAACGCGCGCGTCTCGACCGGCGCCGGCACGTTCTCGCCGGGGCTCGTCTCGACCACGAGGTCGACCACCAGCGCTTGCTTCCAGATGGCGTCGTCGAGCACGCCGTCGATGGCGACGCTCGCGTCGGAATGGGGTAGGTGCGGCCGGTCCGCGCTTGCGCGCGCGGGCGGAGGTCCGTCGATCGCCACGTCGATCGCCGATTGGGCCGCGGCCCGCCCGGAGCCTCCGAGGTACACGGCCGCGAGCGCCGCCGCGAGGACGTGCGCCGCCGATCGGAAGCGCACGGTCAAACGCGCCTGCGTCCGGGCGGACGGCAGCCTCGACGATCGCAGTGCACGGGACCCCCACACCGAGAAGGAACGGAACTTAGATGCGCCGCGCGGCACCTTGGTTACAAGCCGCGGCGGATCTCGCCGCGGCCGCGAGCCGGAGGTACGATCCGTGCAGCACGCCGCGCGAATAGTACGCAAAACGCGCACGGGCGGGCGAGGGGTGCGTCATGAAACGTTCGTTGCGCCGCGGCTGGCGCCCGCCGAGCGC
The DNA here is from genome assembly GCA_036274615.1 of Gammaproteobacteria bacterium. Taxonomy (GTDB): domain Bacteria; phylum Pseudomonadota; class Gammaproteobacteria; order Steroidobacterales; family Rariloculaceae; genus FEN-1219. The sequence continues at coordinate 751 of DASUFK010000051.1, forward strand.
GAAAAATAGGGACATGTTACTTTTTCGCCGGTGACCACCTACGGCACCGCCGGCCAGTTCCAGGCGAAAAAGTGACATGTCCCTATTTTCCGCTAGAGGAACCGGCCGCAGCCGCGCAGCGTTTTGCCGTCGAGGGTGAGGCTCACGGCGGCTTCGAACGCTTCGCCGCTCATCGTGTCCACGCATGCCGTACGCTCGACGACCGCCGTGAGCGAGTGCTCGCCCGTGGCGGCATCGTAGGTCGTGCGCGCGCCCGCCACGGTGGGCGCCGACCACGGCAGCTCGGTGCGGGTGGCGCCGAGGTCCGTGGTCAGGATCAAGCGGTCCCGGCCTTGCACCTCGAAGGTCCAAGCGGGCTCGTTGCCGAGCGCACGCAGCGTGACGCCGCGCCGTTTCGCGTCGGCCCACGGCGCCTTCGCGGGATTCGACTTGCAGTCGACGAACCGTTGACCCTGCGCCTCGAGTGTCGCGAGCTCGCCGCGGCTCCAGAAGACCGTGTCGCCCTCCTGATAGCGGGCGCCCGAGGCGGCGGGGGTGGCCGAGAGCACGAGGTAACGGTCGCCGAGCGCCGGCGGCAGCCACAGCGCCATTTCACCGGGGCCGGTGCGCACCGTGAAGCTCACGTCGCCGTAGCAGTCGAACACGAACGTGCGCCCGGGCGCCGGAGCGGCGGCGGCGGCGGCGGGCAGCGCTCGCTCGAACGCGAGCTCGCCGCTCGCGCCGAACGCGAGCCGCAGCCGGCCGCCGTCGAGGTCGTAGCGCGTGACGGCGGCGAGGGCGCGCAGATAGTCGCTGCCGAGCGTCGGCGGCGTGCAGGCGGCCAGCGTGGCACCGAGCGGCATCACCGCGAGCGCCGCACCCGTGCCTGTCCTGTAGGTGCCGAAGAAGCGGTTGCAGTGAGCCTGCCCCGCGATGCGGCCGTCGGGACCCTCCAAGAAGTCGAGCGTGTAGATCTGGTCCGCCGCCGGGGCGGCCTCGGCGCCGCCGTCGTCACGGAACGCAACGAGCCGCCAGGCACCCGCGAGCTCCGCGGCCGCCGCCGCGGGGTCCGGCCCGGCGGCCGGGCCTGCGTCCCCCGCGGGCTCGCGGCCCGCCCGTTGCACCAGCACGTCCACCGGCGGCGGCGACGCGCCGCGCTCGAGCGTCACGGAATGCTGCGTGGCGGTAGTGAAGAGCAGGGTGCTCGCGGCGTCGCGGATCTCGGCGCGCACGGCGTAGCGGTGCATGGGGTCGACTCGCGCCGCTGAGTAGCGAAGCTCGAACGGGATCGGCACCTGCTTGCCCGCCGTGGCGATCGTTTGCTGCGCGAGCACGTCCGCGGCGGCGTCCGCGCGAGAGACGTCTTGCAGCTGCACGTTGACGACGGCGTCCGCGGGCAGCGCGATTCGCTCGCGGTAGAGCACGTTGCCGGTCAACCGCCCGTCGAGCTCGGCGGGCGCGGGACCTTGGCCGCGCGTCCCCGGATCCGCTGGGCCGCAGGCGCCGAGGCTCACCGCCGCGGCCGTCCAAAGACACCCCAGAGACAAGAGCTTCGAGACGCTCATCGCAGCTCCCCTCGCTTCGGCGAGCCTCGCGGGCGCAAGCGCACCCGTCGACGGAGGCCGCCAGAATGCCGATGATAGGGGGGCCGGCTCGACCGGGAAGAGGGACGATCGTCCAATCCCGGCCTGTCCGGCGAGCCGCGATCCTAACGAGAACTTTCGGAGGTCCTATGGCGTTTCGCTCCGTCGTCGTTGCGCTCGCGTTCACGCTCGCCGCAGGTCTCGCAGACGCGCAGCAGCCGATCACCTACAAGTCCGCGATCGTGGCGCTCACCGACGACTCGGAGCTGCGCACGCAGTTCGAGGACACGTTGGCCGCGAAGGCGCGCGCTCACGAGTACGACGCCGTGGCGAGCCACACGATCGTTCCCGAGATCCGCGACGCGCGCAGCGACCGCTTCCTCGAGGCCCTTTCGAAGCTCGGCATCGAGGCGGTGCTGATGCTGCGCCCGGCGGCCGTCGGCGCCGGCTCGTCGCTCGAGTCGGTGAAGAACGAGGTATCGCCGAAGCTCTACTCCGACATGCAGAAGTTCGCGAAGAAGGTGAACTCCTCGGGCAACCAGGACCTCATCGCGGTCGTCCACATGGCGATCTACATCGTCAAAGGCGGCAAACCGGAGCTGATGTCGTCGGGTGCTGTGTGGCTCGACGAGCCGGTCACGGACCGGCAGCAGGCGATCGACCGCCTGCAAAACCTGATGCTTTCGAATGTCGACGCCGTGCGGCCGGCGATTCGGACTCGGCTCGGTTTGCCGCCGCTCGACGCCAAGCCGTGACGCAATCGTACAAGGCCGATCTCAAGTTTTAGGAGGGAGCTGCCGACGAAGAGTCCGGACTGACCGAAATCGCAGGCTGGCGCTACACCTCTGCCTATCGTTCGGCTTTGGCATGGCCATTGCAAAGCCGTTCGGTGCAGGGAGGGAAGGGAGCTGAGCCGAGTCGTGCAAGGAGCATTGCATGCGAAAGTCGGGACTCGCTCTGCTATGGATATTGGCAGCAATCGCGGCGGCAGCGTGGGAGACGACCGCGCTCGCGGAGCCCGCGGCGGCACAGTCTCCGACGATGATCGGAGGGCGGAGGATCGGCTCGCCCACGGCGCGGCGGTACGGCGTTGGCCGCGACGTGCTCGCGACCGTGGCGCTCGTGAAGGGGGCGGGTGAGGAACGCCGGCTCAGCAGCCGCGCCGTGCGCCTGCCCCTCGACGAGCACGAGCCCATCGACGAGTTCGACTATGCCTTGCCGCCGGAATGCGGCGGCTACACCTTCCGGGTGTACGAGACGGCGCGGACCCAAATTCTCGAATTCGCTTACTCGGACGCAGACGGTGCGATCTTCCGGATCCGCGACTACGTGACCGGCACGAATCCCTTCATCAAGCCGGGCCTTTGGGGCGCCTACGACCATACCGCCGACACGATCCCGTACATGCGCGCGGAGCTCGCCGAAACCACGCCGCCGCCGCAGCCCTCGTATGTCTATCTGAAGGCGCTCGTAACGGGCGACTCCGAGCCGCTGCAGCGCGAGCTCGGGATGGCGTACAAGCGGGCGGTTCGGGCGGCGGTTCGGTGCCCGGCCGGTTCCCCGCTCACCGCACTGGCTCGCTGACGCCGCCGACGATTCGACCCACCTCGGTGTCGCCGATCTGCGACGCGCGGGCTCGCTCGGTCCGAGCGTATACTTCAGCCGCTATCGGGGACGGTTCGGGGAATCGATGCAGTCGTCAGTTGTCCGCGCGGCCAGTGTCGTCGCCTTCGGGTCGGTGGCTCTTGCGGGGTGCGCCGCGTTCGGCACAGGCACATCGCAGTCCACGGGAGTGTCGCGCGTCTCGCGTTACGGCACGGAAGCAGAAGTGCTCGCCACCGTCGTCGAGGTCAAGCGCACGGGCCGTGCTCAGAACATCAGCAACCGCGCCGTGCGCCTGCCCGTGCAAGAGTTCTATCCGATGACGCGCTTCGACTACGAGTTGCCGGCGGCATGCGGCGGCTACGCGTTCCGCGTGTATGAGTCGGGCACCACGCAGATCCTCGAGTACACGCTCGTCGGCGCCGACGGTACGGAGCTCTCGATACGCGACTACGTCGCGGGCACGAACCCGTTCATCAAGCCGGGACTTTGGACGGCGCTCGACCACACGGCCGACAGCGTGTCCTTCATGATGACCGACTTCGCCGAGACGAAGAGCCTGATCATCCCCGAGGTCTATTCCAAGGGACTGGTCACGGGCTTGCCGGAAATGCTGAAGCGCGACCTCGGCGCCGAGTATCGCCGCGCCGTGCACGCCGCCGCGGCTTGCGATCAGCCGCTCGTCGCGGGCCGTTAACCCTTCGCTACGCGAGCAGCGGAGTCGTTGGGACTCCGCTGCTCGCCGCCTATCAATTCGCGGAAGCGATGACCTCGCGCGGGAAGACCGGGATCATCTTCCAGCCCTCGTCGGTGCGAATCAGCAAGAGCTTCGTCGCCTCGCGGATCTGAGCCAGCGCCGGATCCTCGGACTGATCCGCCGGCAACTTCACGCACGGTTGCAGACAGTCGATCAACGCGACGTTCGGGTCGAGACCGGCCCAATCGATGGTAACGAGGGCGTCCGCGGCGCTCACCGCGGCCTGACCGGCTGCGACTGCCTCGTTGGCGACCGTGTTGAGGATGCTCGTGTTGACGCTCAGGCTGCCGATGTTGAGCAACGGCGTGTTCTGCACGGTACGCAGCGAGACGGTGCTTCCGGGCTGGGCCGAGTACTGGATCACGCCGGTCGCGGGCACGTCCACGACGAGACGGTTCGCTTCCGTACCCACGATGCCCTTGGTTGCGATCACCGTGGCTCTCGTGCCGGCCTGGATGTCGACGTCGCCCACCTGTCCGTCGTGCAAGATGTCGCCGTCGAGCGTCTCGATCGTGACGTTGTTGCCCTTGACGAGGTCGAGCTTGGCATCGTTGCCCGCCGCGACGCTGGCGTTCACGTCCCCGCTGCCGGCGTTGATATTGAGCGAGAGGCCGGAAGAGGTCGTGCTGAAGACCATGGGCGCACCGGCGGCACCGACCGAGCCGTTGTTGGTTCGCAACGCAACGCTGCCCGCAGCGATGCGTCCGAGCGCGTTACCCGCAACGCTGACGTTGGTGGCCGCAGTCCCCGAGTCGATATCGAGGTTGATGCTGGCTCCGGACGCCTGAACCGCGAGCGGACCGCTGGCGACGCCGACGCCGCTGCTTGCGCCGCTGATGGTGAGCCGCCCGGCCGTGATTACGGCGCCGTTGGAGGCCGTCACCGTCTCGATGCCCGTCAGCGTCAGGTTGCCGGCGCCGACCGACAGCGAGCTCGCAACGTTGGCCGCGTCGGCGCCGCCGCCGCCGCTCACCGTGAGGTCGCCCGTTTGACCGGCGCCGCCGAGCCCGAAGCTGTCCACGCCGCTGCCGCCGTTCACCGTGCTGAAGCTCGAGAAGGCGAGGGTGCGGCCGCCGGAGCTGTACTGGTTCCCCGTGTTGCCCGCGAGGAGCCACGTGGCTTGAGCGTTGGCGAGACCGGAGATGACGTCGGCCGCCGTGGCGCTGCCGCGCACGTCGTCGATGTTGCGGAAGCCGCCCGTGACGCTTGCCTCGGTGCCGTTGAAGCCGTCGGTGGCGCCCGCGGCGGTGAGCGTCACGTTGCGCGCCGAGGTGTAGGCCGACAAGTCGAGCACGTCAGTGCCTGCACCGCCGTCGACAACCGCTGCCGTGACGCCGTCGGCGAAGGTGAAGACGTCGTTGCCCGCGCCGCCATTCAGGGTGCCGCCAACCGCGGTGTTCAGGTTGAACGTATCGACGGCCGAGCCGCCCGTCAGGTTCTCGAAGCCAGCGAAGGCCAAGGTGCTGCCGCCTGTGGCGTAGGTCTTCGCGGCGCCGATCGTCCAGGTGCTGGCCGCATTGAGGCCGGTGAGCGAGTCGGCGGTGCTGGCGCCGGCGCGCACGTCGTCGATGCCCGTGAAGCCGGCGGCGTCCGCGGTGCCCGCGAAGCCCGATGCCGCCACGGACGTCAGCGTCACCGCATGCGCCGCGGCGTTCGCGCTCAGGTCGAGCACGTCGGTGCCGTTGCCCGCGTCGATCGACGCGGCACTGCCGCCGGCGTTGATCGCGATGGTGTCGTTGCCGTCGGCGCCCTGGATCGCGCCCGCAAGCGCGGCGTTGAGCGTGAAGGTGTCGTTCTGAGCTCCGCCGGTGAGGCTCTGGACGTTCGTGAACCCGCCGGTCACGCCCGTGGCCGTGCCCGCGTTCGCGCTCGTCACGACGAAGGTATTCGCCACGTTGCCGCCGGTGAGCGTGTTCACGCCGCCCGCGCCATTGATCGCGCCGGTAAGCGTGCCGCCGTTCAGCGTGAACGTGTCGCTTTGCGCGTTGCCCGCGAGGTTCTCGACGTTGGCGAAGCCGCCCGTGCCCGTGGCGGTGCCCGCGTTCGCCGAAGTCACCACGAAGGTGCTCGCGACGTTATCGCCCGTGAGGGTGTCGCTGCCGCCCGCGCCGTCGACCGTGCCCGCGAGCGTGCCGCCGTTGAGCGTGAACGTATCGGCCTGCGCGTTGCCGGTGAGGTTCTGGACGTTCGTAAAGCCGCCCGTGACGCCCGTGGCCGTGCCCGTGTTCGCGCTCGTCACGACGAACGTGTTCGCCACGTTGCCGCCGGTGAGCGTGTTGACGCCGCCCGCACCGTCGATCGCACCCGCGAGGGTGCCGCCGTTGAGCGTGAACGTGTCGTTCTGCGCATTGCCGATGAGGCTCTGGACGTTCGTGAAGCCGCCCGTGACGCCCGTGGCCGTGCCCGCGTTCGCGCTCGTCACGACGAACGTGTTCGCCACGTTGCCGCCGGTGAGCGAGTTGGCGCCGCCCGCGCCGTCGACCACGCCGGCGAGCGTGCCGCCGTTGAGCACGAACGTGTCGTTCTGAGCGTTGCCGGTGAGGTTCTCGACGTTGCTGAACCCGCCGGCGGCGCCGGTGGCCGTGCCGCCGTTCGCCGCGGTGACGACGAAGGCGTTGACGACGTTGTCGCCCGTCAGTGTGTCGGTACCGCCGGCGCCGTCGATGGCGCCCGTGAGCGTGCCGCCGCTGAACGTGAAGGTGTCGGCGAGCGCGTTGCCCGTGAGGTTCTGGACGTTCGTAAAGCCGCCCGTCACGCCTGTGGCCGTGCCCGCGTTCGCGCCCGTTACGACGAACGAGTTCGCCACGTTGCCGCCCGTGAGCGTGTTGACACCGCCCGCGCCGTCGATCGCGCCCGCGAGCGTGCCGCCGCTGAGGGTGAACGTGTCGTTCTGCGCGTTGCCCGCGAGGTTCTGGATGTTCGTGAAGCCGCCCGTCACGCCCGTGGCGGTACCTGCGTTCGCGCCCGTAACGACGAACGCGTTGGCCACGTTGCCGCCCGTGAGCGTGTTCACGCCGCCGGCGCCGCTGATCGCACCCGCGAGCGTGCCGCCGTTCAGCGTGAAGGTGTCGTTCTGGGCGTTACCCGTGAGGTTCTCGACGTTGCTGAACCCGCCGATGACGCCGGTAGCCGCGCCGCCGTTCGCCGCGGTTACGACGAACGCGTTGGCGACGTTGTCGCCCGTGAGCGTGTCGGTGCCGCCGGCGCCGTCGATCGCGCCCGCGAGCGTGCCACCATTCAACGTGAACGTGTCCGCCAGCGCATTACCGGCGAGGTTCTCGATGCTCGAGAAACCGCCGGCGACGCCCGTGGCCGTACCAGCGTTCGCCGCGTTCACGACGAACGCGTTGGCGACGTTGCCGCCGGTGAGCGTATCCACGCCGCCCGCACCGTCCACGGCGCCCGACAGCGTGCCGCCGTTCAGCGTGAACGTGTCGTTCTGCGCGTTACCCGTGAGGTTTTCGACGCTGGTGAAGCCGCCGCCGACGCCCGTGGCCGTGCCGATGTCCGCGCCGGTCGCGACGAACGTGTTGATCACGTTGTCGCCGGTTAGCGTGTCGGTGCCGCCTGCGCCATCGATGGAGCCGGTGAGGGTGCCGCCGTTCAACGCGAACGCGTCGGCGGCCGTGCCACCGGCCAGGTTGTTGAACCCGGTGAACGCAACGGTGCCAGTGCCGACGACCTGTCCGGAGTTCGGGCCGGTGACCGTCCAGACGTTGGCTACGTTGTCGCCGATCAACGTGCTGGCGGTGTTATTGCCGGTGACTGCATTGATGCCCGCGATGCCGCCCGCCGCCGCGCCGATGCGCGCGGTAACCGGCCCAGCGGCGCCGGAGTAGTCCACCGTATTGCTCGCGCCGCCGCCGCCGTTGATCTGGCCGCTGATCGCGCCGGCACCCGTCACGACGAACGCGTCGTCGTTGGTGCCACCTGTGACGTTGTTGAAATCGAAGAACTCGAGGCCGCCCACCTGGCCGTCGTTCGCCCCGTCGATCGTCCACGCGTTCGCCGTGTTCGCGCCGACCAGCGTGCTGTTGGTGTTGTTGCCGGTGAGGCGCTCGATGCCAGCGAAGCCGCCGGCGGTCGCGCCGAGCGTAGCCGTGACCGGACCCGCCAATCCCGCGTAGCTGATCGTGTCGCGCACGAGCTGCGCGCCGCCGTCGATCAAGCCGCTGATCGAGCCGGCACCCGTGAACGTGAATGCGTCGTCGTTGGTGCCGCCCGTGAGGTTGTTGAATGCGATGAACTCGAGGGCGCCGACCGTACCGGAATTGGCGCCGTCGATCGTCCAGTTGTTCGGCGTGTTGGCGCCCACCAACGTGCTGTTGGTGTTGTTGCCCGTGACTCGCTCGATACCCGTGACGCCCGAGGCGCCGGCCGTTACAGTCACCGGTCCCGCCAGCGCCGCATAGCTCACGGTGTCGCGGAGCACCTGGCCGCCGCCGTCGAGCTGGCCGGTGAGGGCGCCCGCGCCCGTCAGCGCGAACGTGTCGTCGTTGTTGCCGCCGGTGAGGTTGTTGAAGTCGATGAACGCGACGGTACCGACCGTGCCGTCGTTCACGCCGTTGATCGTCCACGCGTTCGCCACGTTGGCGCCGATCAACGTGCTGTTGTTGTTGTTGCCCGTGACCTGCTCGATGCCGGCGATGCCGCCGACCGCCGCGCCGATCGTCACCGTCACCGGGCCTGCGAGCGCCGCGTAGCTCACGGTGTCGCTCGTCGTCTGACCGCCGCCGTTGATCTGACCGCTGATCGCGCCCGCGCCGATGAGCGTGAACGCGTCGTCGGCGCTGCCGCCCGTGACGTTGTTGAAGTCGAAGAAGGCCACGCCGCCGACTTGGCCGTCATTCGCCCCGTCGATCGTCCACGCGTTCGGCGTGTTGGCGCCGACCAGTGTGCTGTTGGTGTTGTTGCCCGTGATGCGCTCGACGTTCGCGATGCCGCCGGAGGTCGCGCCCAGCGTCACCGTCACCGGTCCGGCTAGCGCCGCGTAGCTCACCGTGTCGTTCGTGACCTGTCCGCCGCCGTCGATCGTGCCGCTGATGGCGCCCGCGCCGATGAGCGTGAACGCGTCGTCGTTGTTGCCGCCCGTGACGTTGTTGAAGTTGGTGAACGTCAGCGTTCCGTTGAGCTGGCCGTCGTTTGCGCCGGTGATGCTCCAGGCGTTCGCGACGTCGTCGCCAATCAAGGTGCTGTTCGTGTCGTTGCCGGTCACGGCGTTGATACCGACGATGCCGTTCGTCGCGCCGTTGACACGCGCGGTCACGGGGCCCGTGGCACCTGAGTAGTTGATCGTGTTGCTCGCGCCGCCGCCTCCGCTGATCCGGCCGCCTATCGAGCCCGCGCCGGTGACGGTGAACGCGTCGTTCTGATCGCCGCCCGTGATGTTGTTGAACGAGCTGAAGTTCATCGTCGGGCCGCCCTGATTGACGCTGCCCGCGTTCGGATTGTTCACTGTCCAGTTGTTGGTGGTGCCGTTGGCGCCGATCAACGTGCTGTTGGCGTTGCTGTTGCCCGTGACCGACGAGATGTTCGCGATGCCGCCGGTCGCGGCACCGACCTGCACCGTCACGACAGGGAGGGCGCCCACGCCTGCGTAGCTGAGCGTATTCGTTCCGCCGGCGCCGCCGTCGATAAGGCCGCCGATGCTGCCGTTACCCGTCACGGAGAACGTGTCGAACATATTGCCGCCGGTGACGTTGTTGAAGCCCGTGAAGTTCACGAGCTGGCCACCGTTGTGCGTGACGTTGCCGCCGTTCGCCGCCGTGATGAACCAGAAGTTCTGGTCGCCGTCGGCGCCGATCAATCTGCTGCCGGCGTCGCCGTTGCCGGTCACGGTCTCGATGTTCTCGACGCCGTTCGTGGCCGCGCTGATTTGCACCTGGACCGCGCCCAAGCCGGCTGCGTAGGTCACGATGTCGGTGCCGCCCGCGGCGCCGCCGTTGATCTGGCCGCTGATCGAGCCGCCGGTCACGACGTCAAAGGTGTCGTTCTGATTGCCGCCGGTCACGTTGTTGAAGTTGAAGAACGAGACGGCGCCAACCTGGCCGTCGTTTGCGCCGTCGATAGTCCACGCGTTCACCGCGTTGGCCCCGATCAGCGTGCTGGTGGTGTTATTGCCGGTGACCTGGGCGATGTTGGTAAAGCCGTTGCTCGTGGCATTGATTTGCACCGAGACCGGACCAGTCGCGCCCGCGTAGGAAAGGGTATTCGCGCCTGCGCCGCCGTCGATCTGGCCGCTGATCCTGCCGGTTCCACTCACGTTGAACGTGTCCGCCGTGTTGCCGCCGGTCACATTCTCGATGTCCTGGAACGCATTGACGCCATCCACGGCGCCGGCGTCCACGCCGTTGATCGCCCAGGTGTTGCCGCCAACGAGGTTGTCGGCCACGAGCCGATCGCGGAGCGAAACGTTGACGCCGCCCCGGATGGTGCCGCTGATCGTGCCGCCGGCCAGCGTGAAGACGTCCACGTCCGTGCCGCCGGTGACGTTGGGGAAGTCGGTGAACGCCACCGGCACGCTGCCGCCGGTGACGGTGCCATCGTTGGCGCCGTTGATCGTCCAAGCGTTGGACACGTTCGCGCCCGTGAGGGTGCTGTTCGCGTCGTTGTTGCCGGTGAGGGTCTCGATGTTCGTTACGCCGTTGCTGGTGCCGTCGATGACGGCGACGACCGGACCGGTGGCCGTCGCGTAATTGACGACGTCCGCGTCCGCGCCGCCGTCGATCCGGCCGAGGATGCGGCCCGCGCCGGGCACGTTGAACGTGTCGGCCAGCGTGCCGCCCGTGATGTTGTTGAACGCGTCGAAGCTCAGCGTCGTCGCGTTGAATTGCAACGTACCGTTGTTGTCGGCAGCGATCATCCAGTTGTTGAGCTCGTTCGGGCCGACCAGCGTGGCATTGCCGTTGCCGAACAGATTCTCGATGCCCGTGACACCGTTGGTGGTGTCGTTCACGCGTGCAATGATCGCGTGCGTCGCGGTCTCGTAGTGCACTTGATCCATGCCCAAGCCGCCGTCGATCTGGCCGCTGATCGCGCCGGTGCTGCCGCTGACCGTGAACATGTCGACGCCGGCGTTGCCGACGACATTCTGGATGCTGGAGAACGCGGCGATCGGCACGAAGTTGGTATCGGCCAATACGTCGCTCGCGAGCGAGCCGCCGTCGGCTGCATTGATTGCCCACTGGTTATCGAAGTTGGCCGCCGTGAGCGTGTTGCTCCCGGTGCCGCCGTCGATCGAGCTGATCCTGCCGGCGGCGCCGAAGGTGAACGTGTCGTTGAGTCCGGCGCCCTGGAGCTGGGAGAATCCAGCGAAGGTCGCTCCGTTCAACGTGCCCTGATTGACGGCGGTGATGTCGAACGCGTCGGCGACAGTGTCGCTGCCGCGCAAGATGTCGTTGGTGATGCCCGACAACGACACGTTGGCGCCCGCTATCGAGCCGGCGACCTCGAGAACCGCGTTCGCGACGTTGGAGTTGTTGTCTACCCTGACCGAGACATCGCCCGCGCCGGCGTTGATCGTGCCGACTATCTGCGCGTTGTTGGCAGCAATCAGCGTGATGTTGCGGCCGTCGGTGGTGAGATTGCCGATATTGGTCAGACTCGACGCGGCCGTGCCGACCGTACCGGCCGTCATGAAGATGCGGCCGGTGCCTGACGCAACAATGGAGTTGCTGGGATCCGCGAATGAAATGCCGCCAGGGCCATCGGGCGTCGGGTTGTTGCCCGCGTCGTTGCGCGTCTCGAAAACGATGTCGGTGTCGTTTGCCAACGTGATGTCGCCGTCGCCGCCGTTGTCGTCGAGATCGTCGATGATGATCGCAGCCGTAGCCTGGAGCGTGACCACGCCGCTAACGCCCTCGATGGCCTCCGCCGACACCGTTTCGTTTACGCCGCCCTCGTTGAACGAGATCTCCGAGTTGGTGAGCCCGGTGGCGTCAAGCGAGCCGTCAGTACCGGTTGTGCCGGGTCCGCCGACGATGTGCAAAGTATCGGGATCGAGCAGCAACGAGCCGCCCTTGCCGGCAGGTGCGCCAACATCGACGGTCCCCGTGAAGCCCAGTGCCTTACCCGACACTTCCACCAAGCCGCCGTTGCCGCCCGCGGCGCCGCCGCGCGCGTCGATCGTGCCGTAGAACCGCGTAACGTCGCCGCTCCACACGACGACCTGCCCGCCGTCGCCGGACGCGCGTGCGCTCGCGTCGATCGACGCGCCCGCGCCGACAAAAGTGCGCTGCGCGTTGAGCACGTTCGGGTCGCTGCCCTGGTAGCTGCCGCCGATCTGCGCGAGGCCGCCGCCGGTGTCGCCCGACACGTCCACGGTCGCGTTGCCGCCCAATCCGACACGGTCACCCAGGACCTGCACCGTGCCGCCGGAGCCACCCTGACCCGATGCGTCGAGCACGCCGCTCGAGACCACCGTGCCGCCCGGGCCCATCAGCTGGATCACGCCGCCGCTGTTCTCGATGCGCGTGGCGCGAACCACGCCGGTGTTGTTCACCACGTTCGAGACCACGTCCTGTGCGGCGCGGCCGCTCAGGAGCACCTGTCCGCCGTTCGCCTGGATCGTGCCGGAGTTCGAGACCGCCGCGTCCGCCTGGGCGTTCGCGAGCGCCTGACCGTCGATCGCGAAATAGATGAGACCGTCGCCGTCGAAGTCGAGCGCGGCATGCGCGCCGGCGCCGAGCGTAACTTGGCCCAAGTCGGCCACGATCATGCCTTCGTTGGCCACGGCGCCGCCGAGCAGCGTCACCGAGCCGCCGGTGGCGGCCTTGATGAGCCCGCGGTTGACCACGAGACCCGCCTTGCCGTCCTGCGCGTTGAACTCGTTCTTGCCGTTCAGGAAGTCGTTGAGCGAGATGTCGAGCGAGCTCGCGACCAACGCCCCCACGTTGAGACGCGCGTTCTCGCCGAACACCATGCCGTTCGGGTTGATGAGAAACACGCGGCCGTTCGCATCGAGCGCGCCCAAGATCTGGCTCGGGTTCTGGTCGAAGATCCGGTTGAGCGCCACCGACGTGCTCGCCGGCTGCTCGAACCGCACGCTCTCGTTCTGGCCCACGTTGAACGACTGCCAGTTGATGCCCAGCCGATCGGTGCCTTGCGTGATTACGGTGGACGCGCCTGACTGCGTGATGGAGCCCGCACCGGCCACGATCTGGCCGCCCTCGGGGCCGGCCAGTGCGGCACGAGGAACGGCGGCAGCGCTCAGCGCCACGCCGATGGCGAGCGCCAGGGCGCTCATCTTCGGTGCATCCAAGCGTTGACGGTTGTTACGGCTCTTCACGGAAGGGGATCTGTGATTCATACGACTCTACTCGGGCAAATTGGTTGGTGTTGTTGTCGACCCTGACGCGAGCACCGAGCTCAGAACGTGTAGTTGAAGCTCATGTAGAACTGCGGGTCTTTGCCGTTGCTGGGTGACGGATCTCCGGACAAGGGAGTCGCGGCGTCGAACCGCAGATAGAACTTCTGCGAGGCACTGAACTGCAGCCCAAGACCCGCGCCGTGCAGATTGATGTTGTGTACTTCACCCGGCAACGGATCGTTCCGTTCGCCGCCGGCGTAGTCATAGAAGAACGACAGCTGGAACACATCGCCCCAGGTGCGGTTACCCACGGGACGATCGGCGAAACCCGGCGCGTCGATGATCCACTCGAGAGTTCCGGCCGCGCCGCTGTCGACGAGGAACTCGGCCACCGGATACGCGCGGATGTTGGCCGGACCGCCGATCGAATACTGCTCGAGGGAAACGAGCAGATCGTTCGTGTGCTGCGCGTTTAGTCGAAGCAACAGCGCGTTGTGGTCCTTGAATCGCTGCAAACGCTGATAGCCGAGCTCGAATTTGGCGTAGCTGTCCTCGGCGGGCAGGCCGGTGGAGCCCTGGAAACGGCTCGGTAGCTGGCTGTCGTTCGTGCCACTCGTTGCCCGGAGGTAGCCGAGGTTGATGCCCCGCTGACGAGGACCGACGCTGTAGTAGTTGAACGTGTAGCCGAACGTCGTGAGGTCGTCCTCCAGCTCCTGAATCGGGGCGGTGAGCGTTCTGGAAACGGAATCCTTCACCGCGATGTCGAACGTGCCGTCCGCTCGGAAGCGGCGGCGATTCGCGAAGCGCCGCTGCACGAACACGTCGTTCTGCTTCACCTCGCCCGTCAAGTCGATCGGGATGGTGCTCGAGGCTTGCTTCACGTCGAATTCATTCTTCTCGGTGCGGAAGCCGACAGTGGTCTTGGTGGTCTTGGTCGTGGCGGCGTACTCCAACCCGTAGTACGTGCCGTTCGACGGATGGGCCGTCTCGAGTAGGTAGCCGCTAAAGCGGTCCGCGTGTCCCGTGAGGTTGTTCACGCCGAACTCGAGCATTGCGCGTTGGTCGCCGGTGATCTCGCTGCCGTAGTTGTCGAGGCTCGGCTTGATGTAGAACCGGTCCTCCTCGCGCACGCTCACGAGCAGCTCCGTGTCGCCCAGCGTTTGGCCCTGGCGGAACGTGCCGAACACCGTGAGGCCCGGCAGGCCCTGCAGGTTCAAGATCGCTTGCTCGATCTCGTTTTGATCGATCGGCTGGTTGACGAGGCCCTTGAACGGGCCCTCGATGTTCTCCGCGTGATAGGACTTGTTGCCCTCGACCTTGACGGCGCCGAGAGAGCCCTCGATGACCTGCAGCGCGATGGTGCCTTCCTTCACGCTCTGGGCCGGCACGACCGCCTGCGCGAGGATCATGCCGTGGTTGCGATAGTAGAGCGTGATGTCGTCGGCGATCGCCTGGAGCTCGTTGATCGTGAAGCCTTCGAGCGGCTGCTTGGCGAGCTTGAACGTGAGCAGCGACTGAATGTCCGCGGTGCTGATACCGCGCTCGGGACGGTCGGTGGCGCCGGTCACGTTGAACTCGATGACCCGCACGCGCGGTCCCTCTTCGAGACCGGGCGGCCGCTCCACGACCGGCGGGATGTCGAGGTTGTACTCCTGCGCCAGCAAGGGCCGCAGGTCTCGCCCCAAGTAGGGGCGCGCGCCGCCGGGCGTTGCCGCGTCGGGCAGATGTGGCACCGACTGAGCCGATGCCGCGAGCGGAAATAGGCTCGCAGCAAGGACACTGAGCGCAATTGATTTGGCGTCCGTCCGGACGGTTCTTCTTCGAACCATGCGTTGCACCTTGAAGTTGTTTTTCTAGAACGCAGGCGTGCCCGCGGTTAGACAGTTTCGATTAGGTTTCGCCTGTAAGTTAGTGCGTTTGTTGTTAGAAACTACAGGAACGAACGCGATCGAGTGTAATGCAAATCCCGAATGCTTAGCAATCAGAGTTGCCGAACGCTCAACTCTGCCAAATTCGACAAAATGTCAGCGGGCGAGCTCGCGGACGACGCGGAAGCCCGTGAGCTTGTCCTGCGTGCCGGTGTCGAGCGGAACGCGGGCGGCGGAACGTAGCTGCAGCGCGGTGTCCGCGTAGCTGCCGCCACGCACCGCGTGGCTCGCGGCGTTCGGGGTGAGACGCGCGGCCCCATCCGTGGGGGCACCGCCGTAGTCCGGGTGCCAGTCGTCGGCGACCCATTCGCGGACGTTGCCGATCATGTGAAGCAGCTGAAACTGATTCCGGTTGACCGATCGGTCGGTGTTGGCGATCGGCGAGCTCACTTGACTTATTGCGGAAGAGCGCGCGTTCGACGGCGTCACGTCGTTGCCGAACGGGTAGGGCGTCTGCGTGCCCGCTCGCGCCGCGTACTCCCATTCGGACTCGCTCGGCAGCCGGTAGCGCTGTCCAGTCTCCGCGGATAGCCATTCGGTGTACGCCACGGCTTCGTTCCAATCCACGAGCACGACGGGGAACGCCGCATCGCCCCAGGGATTCATGGGGCAGCGCTTCCCGCTGCCCGTGCAATAGCGCTCGAACTCCGCGAACGAGGTCTCGTACACCGACACCGCGAGCGGTCCGGGGACGCTGACGTCGTGCACGGGGGCCGCATTGCGGCTCTGCTCGCTTCCCATACGGAATGTGCCGCCGGCGATGATCACGAGGGTGGGTCCGGCGCCGCCGCCTTGCAGCGGGTCGCTGCAGACCGGGCGGCGCCGGCTCGACAACAATTCCGCGCTGCAAGCGGGCACCGCGTTGCCGTCGCCGGAGACCGCCGCGGGCGACGACTGAGCCGCCGTAGCGGCGGCGGGATTCGGCGAAGGCACGGCCGCCGGCGCCGCGGGTGCCGGTCGCACCTCCGTGGCAACGGTTGCGGCCGGAGCCGCCGCTTCCCCGGTTGGCCTGCCGGGGACGCCGGCGTCCTCGGGCACGGCAGCGCTGTCCCTCGCGGGCGCGGAAACGGTTGCGCCGTCGGGTCGCGCAGGCGCGCCTCCCGAGCTCCGGGGCGTTTGCCGTGACGACGCCACATAAGGCACTTTGAGCTCGGTCGCGAGACGGGCGAGCCGCTCCAGCTCCGGAGTCTCGCCCGAGTCGGCCAACGCTTCCTCCTCCCGGAGCCGCCGCAACAAGACGCCGCTGAAGCGCGCGAACGTCGGCGACGAGGCCGCTGCCTGGCGTTGCTCCTCCGTAAGGGCGTTCGCCCAACCGGCCTCGAGGTTGAGCACCGAGTCTTGGTCCCACGCATTCTTGTCGAGGAACCGCTCGAGCAGCGCCGCGCCGGGCGGCAAGCTCTGCGCTGGGCCGGACGACTCGGTTTGCACTTCGACCTGCGCGGGCCGCGAGCCGCGCAATACGGCGAATCCGATCCCGGCGAGCACGACGAGCGCGCCGGCCCCGATGAGCGCCCAGCGAAGATTGGGGGGCAGCGCAGCAGGCCGAGGGGTCTCGCCTGCCGGTTTCGGAACGACGGGAGCCGGGACGCGGGGCGCTTGCGGAGTGGGGCGCTGCGTGGCTGTGGATTCCGCCGCCTTGGCGACTCGAGGCTCCGCCTCCTTGGCGGGAGCGGCGAGGGCCTCGAGGATCCTCCCACGCCGCTCGCGGTAGCCGTCCAACGAGACGAGACCGTGGTAGTAGTCGTTGACGACTGCGCGCAATTGCTCGTTGGCCGGGATGCTCATCAGCCCGGCCCCAGCTCGCGTACCAGACGGAAACCCGTGACCGGCGCCGGGCGGCCGTCGAAGTTCTGCGCGCTATCGAGCCTGCACTGGCCCAACTGATTGTTGAAGTGACCGCCGCGCACTTCGTATCCCGAGGCGGTCTTCGCGATCTCCTGAACGTTGCCGAGCACGTCGCGCAGCCCCCAGGCATTATCCTGGCCGAGATTCTGGGCCGTGTCGCGCGGGGCCCTACCGCGGCCCGCCGGGTCGATGCAATTGGCGTTCTTGATGGGCTCGCCGGTCGCGGTGGCGGCATGGAGCCATTCGGCCGAGGTCGGCAGCCGGTAGACGGCCTTCGTCGTGGTACTGAGCCACGCCGCGTACTTTTCGATATCCGCAACCGCGAGGCTCGCGACCGGATCGTTCACACCTCCGGCCGCAGGCTTGCATTGACCGTCACCGCCTCCGACGCCACTGAGCTTGCAGTAGTCGTTCCAGTTGCCGACGGTCACTTCCGTGCGGCCGATGGCGAACGAACCGCTTACGCCCGAGCCGCCAGGCACCACGACCATGATCGGTCCTCGGTCGCTGGTGGCGCCGGGAACCGCGTCGTAGCACGCACGCTTCGTGCCCTTGAGCGAGTCCGTGCACGGCACGCCCCTCGCCGGCGCCGGCGGTGGCGGCGGCGCTACGGGGCGGGCGAACGCGTGATCCAACGCTGTGCTCGCGAACGTTCTGTAGGCGTCGTCGCTGGGATTCGACGCGAGACGCTGGTCCGCGATCCCCACCAGCTCCTGATCGAGCGCGCTGAAGCGCGCTTCCGGCGCAGCGGAGCGGACGCGCTCGCGCAGCGCCTTTGCCGCGTTGGCGTCCCCGGTGCCGGCTTGAATCTGGGCGCGAAGCGCATTGATGTCCTGGTCGAGCGCCGCCCCCGACGCGCTGCGCTTGGCCTCTGCGACCTTCTCGGCCAGAGCGACCAGCGGCTGGTAGTTCGGTAGCTCGCGCAAGCCCTGCTGGGCGAACCGCTCGGCGTTGTCGAACTCCTTGTCGGCGAGGCGGTTGGTCGCGACGTACAAGTAGACGTCGGCTATCTTGCGGCCCGTAGTCTCGAGATACGGATCGCTGGGCGACAACTTCTTGAGCTCATCGCGTGCCTTGACCACTCCGGCCGGATTGTTCGCCTTCGCCTGCGTCTCGAACTCGCTCTTGAGGTCGGCGGCGCGCGCGGCGAGCTTCTGCTGCTCGCTGATCACGACCTGCGTGGCGGCATCCTTGGCCGCAGCCACCCGCTGCTGCTCGGCGGCGATCGCTTCCAAGCCCGGCGAGAAACCGCTGGCGCTGCGGAGCAGGCGCTCCGCCACGCTGAAGTCCTTTCGTCCTTCGCGTGCCGCCTGGGCTTCACGCGCCAGCGCAGCGCGCGCCACGAGCGCCGTCGCGGCGTCTCTCTGCGCTTTGGCGACCCGCGGATCGTCGGGCACGAGACCGCGCAACGCGGTGATTTGATCGCCAACGCCCTTGCTCCACGCCTCGTCGTCTGTCGGGTTGGCGATCCGTTGGTTGAGCGCTTGCACGATCTGCGCCACGCGCTGCTCTTTGTCGCGATCGAGTGCCGCCTGAAGGTTGCTTTGCGCCTCATCGCGGGCCCCGGTCAGGATCGACGAGCCGGGGATGAGACTGAGCGCCTGCTCGAGTTGAGCAACCGCCTGTTGCCACTGCTGCTGCGACGTGCCGAGCGCACGCGCTTGATTCGCAATCTTCCGCGCAACCTGGTCGGCGCCTGCCGCTCCCGCGAGCGGGTCGCCCTCCGGCAGCTTCTTCATCTTGTCCAGCGCGTCCTTCGCGTCGGCATAGCTCAATGTGGGCTTGGCGAGGATCTTCTGCACCTCGTCGCGCAGGCCCTGCTCCGCTCTGGCGAGCGCCGCGTCGGCCGCGGCCTTGCCTTCCTTTGCCACGACCTCCTCACGATTTGCGATCGTCTGCTGCATCGCCAGCAGGTCAGAGTGGTTCGGGGCAAATTTGAGACCCTGATCGACGGTCGCTCTCGCGTTCCGGAAGTCGCTCGCGTTGTTCTGCCGTTGTGCGAGCGTGAGATAACCTTGGAGCACGCGGTCCTGCCCCGTTTGAAGAGTCTCGGCGTCGACCCCGAGCGCTCGAAGCTCGCCGAGCTTCGACTCGGCCTCCAGCATCCGCTGCGCAGTTCCCGCGTTGGCAGCATTCGTGATCGCGGCGAGAAGGTCCTGGCGCTGTCGGTCGAGCGTGCGGCGCGCATCCGCGATCCGATTCTGCGGATCGCGCTTGAGCTCAACGGGCAGCAGCGCATCGCCGACGCCGTCGATGAGCCCTTGGGCCGCGCTCAAGTCGCGGGTGTTGAGCGCCGTTTGCACCTCTTCGCGGAGAGCCGTAGCCAAGCGGGCGCGATAGTCGCGCAGCGAGGAATCGTTGGGGCTCAAGCTCACGAGCTGGCTCACGGTGCCCTCGAGCTTGATCAGGTCGGCAACCGTGCGGCTCGGGGAGTCGTCGAGGGCCTTCTTGAGCCGGGCAAGTCGATCGGCTTCGTCGGCAGCCTCCCGCATGTCGGCCAAGTTCGCCTGCACGCCGAGAAGCTGCTCGTTGCCCGGGAACCGCTCGAGACCCGCGTCGAGCAGCGCCGTGGCGCGCGCCACGTCCACGTCCTTCGCGCGGAGCGCATCCGACGCCTGCGTGGCATACGCAAACGCGAGACTAGGGCTCTTCAGCGTCTCGTTGTCGGGCTGCACCTGGGCCAGAACGTCGAGCACCTCGGCCACGTCGGTGTCGGGGCCCGGCAGCAGCCGCCCCGCGTCGAGGGCGACCTTGAATTGCGCCACGAGATCGACGGCGAGTTGCGCGCCTTCCTGCGCCGTGTCGGCAGCCTTCTTCTGGATGCGCGCCGAATCGGGGTACCAGCGTTTCGCTTCCTCCGCGATGGCCGCGGCCCGCGGATAGTCGTAGCGGCCAGCCGCCTTGTTGGCGGCCGCGTCGATGCGCTTCTCGTACCAATCGAGCAACGGCCCGGTTACTTGGTTCAACAACGCGCTGCGATCGTCGTCCTCGAGCGCCGTAACGCGGACCAGCGCCGCCGGCACCTGCGCGTCGTCCCGGCTCGACAGCGCGGCGACGAGCCGATCCCGCTGTGCCTGCTGCCAAACGCCCACCCCGAAGTAGGCGCCCACGCCGATCACGATGATCGCGGCCGCACCCACCGCGATCCGCGGCGCGCTGAACAGCTGCCGCTTCGCCAAGCCGTCGACCAGCTCCCACACCGTGGCGCTGCGGTCCGCCCGCCGAAACGCCAGCGACTTCTCGAGCGCCCGCCATTGGCGGCGCGTGAGCTGCTTGATCTGGGGCGGCACGAGCTTCTGGTCGCGCGCGTCGGCCGCCGACTTCTTGCCGAACGGGTGCTTGCCCGTGAGCATCTCGTAGACGACGCAGCCGAGCGCGTAGACGTCGTCGCGCGTGTCGGGTTGCTCGCCGGCGATCATCTCGCAGCTCGCGTAAGCGGGTGTGAGCGCGCCGAGCGAGCCCGCGTCGAACTTGGTCTCCTCGCCTTGGAGGTCGCCCTTCAGCTTGGCGGCCTGAGCGATACCGAAGTCGAAGACCTTGATCACGCCGCTCTTGGTAAGGAAGCAGTTGCCCGGCTTGAAGTCCGAATGAACGATGCTCTTGTCGTGCGCGTAGGACAGCGCGGCGCCGAGGCCCTTGATCAGCGGATACGCCTCGCCGAGCGACATGCCCTCGAATTTCGGATTCTTGATGATCCGGTCGAGCGCCTCGCCCTCGAGGAACTCCATCGTCATGTAGACGGTGCCGCCGTCGCGGTCGAAGTCGAACACGCTCACGATGTTCGGATGCGCGAGCTGCTGTGACTTGCGCGCCTCGCGCTGCAGGGCTTTCAACGACTCGGGGTGACGGCGGAACTCGTCGTTCAAGATCTTGATCGCGACGTACGGGTCGCGGTCTTGCGCTTCCTCCTTGCGCAAGTCCTTGGCGCGGAACACGACGCCCATTCCGCCGCGCCCGACCACGTTCTCGAGCACGAAGCGGCCCTTGAGCACCGAGCCGCGCTCGAGCGCGACTTGCGGCCGCTCGTCCCACTTCGCGGGATCCGTCCAGCTGGAGCTGCCGGTGCCGGTGCGCAGCGTGCCCGTGTTGCCCGTGCGGCCGGTGCTTGCGCCGGTCTGGCTCGTCTCGGAGGGGCCGGCCGAGTGCCCGAGATCGAACGCGCCGTTGGACGGCGCCTCCGCACCCGTGACGGGACCGGTTCCACCGGTGACGGGCCCAGCCGCGAACGGCGGCGGCGCCGGCTCGTGCGACTCTCGCGGCGAGCCGTGCGGCTGCGACACGCCCGGCGCGGGCGGCGGCGGCCGGCCGCGCATGATCGTGCGATCGGCCGGCGGCGCTTCCGGCTCGGACTCGCGAGGGGCCGCCGGCTCGGGGCGCGGCGGCGGTGCCGCTCTCGGCGGCGGCGGAGCCTGAGGCGGCGCGGTCCG
>DASUFK010000052.1:0-12344 GCA_036274615.1 Gammaproteobacteria bacterium
CCACACCCGCCGCCACGCCCGCGCGCGCGAGCGTGTCCAAGAATTGCCGCGCGCCGCCCTTCGGGTCCTTGCTGGGAATTCCGTACTTGCGGATCGAGTGGCCGATGTCGAACACCACCGGATAGCCGATCTGGTTGAGCAGATAGAAGCTGCGCGGATCGACGATCAGATCGTTGTAGCCGAACGTGTAGCCGCGCTCCGTGAGAATGATCTTGCTGTTCCCGGAGGCCTCGATCTTCTGGCACGGCTTCGCCATGTTCTCGGGCGCGATGAACTGGCCGTGCTTGATGTTCACCACGGCGCCGGTTTTCGCCGCCGCCACCACGAGCTCGCTCTGCATGCAGAGGTACGCCGGGATCTGGATCACGTCCACGACCTCCGCCGCCGGCGCCGCCTGATACGGGTAGTGGATGTCGGTGAGGATCGGCAGATCGAACGCGGTCTTGACCTTTTGGAGGATCTTCAAGCCTTCCTCGAGGCCGGGGCCTTGGTAGAAGTCGAGCGAGCTGCGGTTGTCCTTCGAGAACGACGACTTGAAGATGATCGGGAGCTCCATGTCCTCCGACATCTTCTTGAGACGCTCGGCGGTACGCATCATCAGCGGCTCGGCCTCGATCACGCACGGGCCGGCGATCAGGAACATCTGATCGGAGCCGCAGTCGATGTCGCCGACCAGCACGTGCTTCTTCGCACTCATAATAGGGAGTCCAAGTCGTTGGCAGGTCGCGGTATCTTGCGGTCAAAGCGCGGCGCGGGCAAGCGGCCTCTGGCCTGGACGTTGGACGTATAGCCACTCGCGCAGCAGCTCGTAGTTGCGCGCGGTCGCGCCCTGCCCCGCTCGTACGACACGCTGCGCCGCAGCCCCAAGGTCGCGGCGGCGTGCCTCGTCCACCGCGAGCTCCGCCACCCGTGCGGCGAGCTCGCGCTCGTCGCGCACGAGCAGCCCCGCGTCGGCCGCGAGCAGATCCTCCACCGTCTCCTTGAAGCTGAAGTTGTACGGTCCGAACAGCACCGGCACGGCGAGAATCGCGGGCTCCATGAGGTTGTGTCCGCCCTTGTTGGCGCCGCGGAAGAACAGGCTGCCGCCGACGAACGCGAGGTCCGCGGCGCCGTACAGCCGCCCGAGCTCGCCCACGGTGTCGACGATCAGCACCGATGCACGCCCCGGCGGCGGCCGCGGCCCGCCGGCGAGCGCGGACTTGAGCACGGTGTCGAAGCCGCGCTCGCGCGCGTGCCGCTCGACGTCGGCCGACTCTTTCGGATAGCGCGGCACGACGATCAGCGCGGCGCGCTCCGTCGCCGCCCGAGCGCGCGCGAACGCATCGAGCAGCGCCTCGTCCTCGCGCTCGTGCAGGCTGCCGCCGATGATCACCACGTCGTCCTCGGCGTAGCCGAGCTCGCGGCGGAGCTCGCGCCGCGCGCTACCGGCGTCGCCGGGCTCCGCGCCGCGCGTGAGGTCGTATTTCATGTTGCCGGTGACGCGCACGCGGTCCGCGGGCGCGCCGAGCGACACGAGACGCTCCGCGTGCTCCGCCGTCTGCACGGCGAGCAGGTCGATGTGCGGCAGCACGCGCCGCATCACGCCGAGCCGCGCGTGCGTGCCGAACGACTTCGCCGACATCTTGCCGTTGACCACCACCACGCGAGCGCCGTGGCGCCGGGCGCCGCGGATCAGGTTCGGCCAGAGCTCCGACTCCACGATGATCACGAGCCGCGGGTCGAGCCGCCTGAGAAAGCGCCGCACGACGAACGACAGGTCGAACGGCAGCGGCAGCACGCGATGACGGCCGTAGAGCTTGCGCGCCGCGGCGAGGCCGGTGGACGTGAAGCCGGTGATCACGAGCGGGATTTCCGGATGATCGCGCTCGAGCAGCGCGACCAGCGGTTTCAGCAGCGACACCTCGCCCGCCGACGATCCGTGGAGCCAGATGCTCGCTGCGAGCGGCTCGCCCAAACCGAGGCCGAAGCGCATCGCGAGCTCGCGCCGCGAGGGACCGGCCACGAAGCGATAGAGAATCCACGGCGACAGCACGACGCAAACGGCGAGATAGGCGAGATCGAGCGCGAGCCCCATAAGTGGGGCCGTATTCTAGTCCACGATGGGTATCAGACACCGCTGGTGTCAGACAACCGGTGTCAGACACCGCGGGTCTCTGACACCAAGTCCGTCAGGCTTCGGCGGTGGTAAGCCAGAGCTTCGTAGTGGGCAGGCGGCGGCTCGTGGCCGTAGCGAGATAGTGGTCGAGCCACTCCGGCACGAGGTCGCCGCGCATCGGGCGGCCGATGAAGAAGCCCTGCGCCATCTCGCAACCGATGTCGGTGACCACGGCGAGGTTTTCGGCGCTGTCCACGCCCTCGGCCACCACGCGCATGCCGAGCGCGTGCGCGAGCGCGATCACGGTTTTGACGATCTCCCGATCCTTGTCGTCGAGGGCGATCGTGGCGATGAAGCGCTTGTCGATCTTGATCTCGGTGGCGGGGATCTGCTTGAGATAGCTCAGCGAGGAATAGCCCTTGCCGAAGTCGTCGATTGCGAGCTCTACGCCGATCTTGCGCACCTTCTCGAGGCACGCGAGCGAGGAGTCGTCGCTCTGCACCAAGCTGTCCTCGGTGAGCTCGATCGTGAGACCGAAGCCGTACGCATCGAGCTTCGTCTTGAGCGTGCGCAGCCGCGTGAGGAAGTCGCCTTCGACGAGCACCTGCGGCGCCACGTTCACCGCCACGGAGAACGGCCGCGGCAGATCTTTCCAGTCGGCGAGCCGCGACGAGATCTTGTCGAACACGAGCCAGGTCATCGGCACGATGCTGCCCGAGCGCTCGGCGAGCGGCACGAAGTCGCTCGCCGGCACGAATCGGCCGGATTGAGTGCGCCAGCGCACGAGCGCTTCAACACCGCACACGCGGCGCCCGCCGATGTCGACCTTCGGCTGGAAGTACACCTCGAGCTGATTCTGCTGCACCGCCTGCTGGAGCTCGGTCTCGAACTTCCAGAGCGCGGCCTGCTGCTGCGTGGCGTCGGGGCGGTAGATGTCGAACGACAGCTCGTTCTCGCGCGCTTCCTTCAGAGCGAGCTCGGCGCGGCGGAACAGAGTGGCGGCATCGTCGGCGTGCGACGGATACACGGCCACCCCGAGCGTGAGGTCCACGATGAAGGTATCGGCCGCGACGGTGAGCTGCGGCGGATTGTCCTCCGTGAGGCCGATGGCGGCGTCCATCACCGCGGACATCGAGTCGACGTCGAGCAGCACGGCGAAGCGGCGCTCCGACAGCCGGATGATCGGCGTCTTCGGCGGCAGGATCTCGCGCAGCCGTTCCGCGTAGGTCGCGCAGAACTGCTCGCACTGATCGTGGCCGAACGTGGTGGTGATCCGGTTGAAGGCGTCGAGCTGCCCGAGCAGCAGGCCCGCCAGCCGGCCCTGCTGTCCTTGCTTCAAGTATTGCGCGATGAAGCGGATGCTGGCGCTTCGGTGTCTGCCCGAACCGGCTTCCTGTTCCTCACCCACTCGAGCTCCCGACGAAACACTCCCAGCTCGGGGAGATTTGAACAGAACGCGCCGGCCTTGGCTGTGAGCGGAATCACGACGGCGAACGCAGGATTTCGCCCTACGAAAGCGCAGCCGGCGATCGGCATTTTCTGACCTGCAGCGTCACCGCGGCGTTGACATAACGACGTGTCCGCCGAGCAGCGGCGCGCACCGTTCGGTCGTGGCATGCTGATTGCACTTTCTGCCCGCGGCCCGCACGCACGGGCGCCTTTACACGACCGAAACATCGAGCGGCACGGCGATGGCAAGAGTCAAACCGAGCATCCGGCCCACGGAGACCTACACCGAGCCGAACTTCATCCGCGTATACACGGCACTCGGACCGAGCGGCGAGCGGCTCGCGACGATCGAGCACCTCTCTTATAACGCGGAAAAAGGGCGCGGCCGCGCCGGCTGGAGCTGCCAGACGATCGTAGACGGCGAAGCCATGACCAAAGAGGACGCGATGTTCATCGCCCGCAACTACGCCATCGCCAACAGCATCCCCGTGATCTACGAGTGCCACGGCGAGTAGCGCCGCTCGCCGCGCCGGTGCCCGGCGCTACAGATGCACGGAGCTCGGCAACGACGTCTTGGTTTTCTTGTAGATGATGACGAGCGAGTCCTTGAAGCGGATCTCGTCGATCTCGGCGCAGATGCGCGGCACCTGCAACGACGCCAGCGCCTCCTTGCCTTCCCTGCGGAAGAACGGCTCGCCGTGATGGTCGACGTAGTGACAGTGCATGAAATCGACGAGGTCCTTGCAGAGATCCACGAACGAGTAGTCGCGGTCGCGAAATCCCTGCCAGAAGTTCGAGTGCGTATCCTCGACGATATACACGCCCGGGCTCGTCAAGCCGTCCAGGAACAGATGGTTGAAGCTCGCCACCATGTGCGAGGACATGTGGCTGCCGTCGTCGAGAATCAGATCGAAGGGGCCGAACTCGTCGACCAGGCGGCGAATGCTCGCGTCTGATTGATCGCCGATCCGCACGTGCAGGTTCTCGTCGGGCCGTTCGTACTGTTTGCAGCCGGGGTCGATGTCGAGGCCGACGATGATCGAGTCCGGGTGCAAATACTTGCGCCACATTCGAATCGACGAGCCGTTGTAGACGCCGATCTCGAGCATGCGAATCGGGCGCTTCGCGAGCGGCGCCACCACCGACTCGTACGGCTCGAAGTAGTGAAGCCACTTGTGGCCGTTCGGAATCTCCTTCCAGACGGAGTAGAGATCCCGCGGCGAGCCGTTCGGCAAGTCGCCGCCGGCCGTCAACGTGCGCGGCGCGAAGAACTCGGCACTCAAATGCGCGCGCGGCCCGTTCGGCGGCCGGTAGGGGTAGCGCCGCTTGCGCTTCAGGCGAAGACGCATCCGGATCGCGCCGCTACCGGACCCCGGCGAGCTTGCGCAGATCCGCGGCCGTGAGGTTGCCTTTGGCGAGCGGCTGACCGAGGTCGAACTCGCGCGTCTTGGCGAGCGAGCCGATCACCACGGAGTCGAAGCCCGCTTCGCTGATGAGCCGTTGAGCCACCGCGATCGCTTGCGCGTCGTCGCCGCCGATCGGAATCGCGAGCCGCGCCGGCGTGCGGTTGCCGTCGTTCGCGAGCGAGGCGGCCGGGATGCAGTTGAACGCACGCACCACGCGGTTGTTGTGCAGCAGCTCGGCTGTCGACACGCCGGCGCCCTTCTTCTGCCACTCGGCGGCCTCCGCGCCGTCACGCCCCGTGACCGGATTGCTCGTGTCGAGGATCACCTTGCCCGCGAGCTCGGCGCGCAAGTCGTTGCCGAGCTGCGGCATCCCGCCGTAGGGGATCGACACGAGGATCACCTCGCCGAACGCCGCCGCCTGCTTCGGCGTGCCCGCGCGCGCCTTGGGTCCGAGCTCCTTGACGAGATCCTGGAGCTCCTCGGGATGCCGCGACGAGACGAATACCTCGTGACCGGCCTTCACCCAGTGACGCGCGAGCGCTCCGCCGATCTTGCCGGTACCGATGATGCCGATCTTGACGGGCGTGCCTTGCGGCTGCGCGTGCGCCGGCGCGGAGGCGCCGAGACCCGCGAGCATGCCGAAGACCGCGGTCGCGGCGAGCGCCGCGATCGAACGGCGGGTGGTGATGGAATGTTTCGTCGACATGGTTGCCCCTCGGTTGTTGTTCGCTCTCAGGCCGTGAAGCTCCGCGACCGGCTCAGGAACCAGATCGCGGCGAGAATGCCGATCACCCCTTCGGCCACGAAAAAGGCGATCCAGAGTCCACTGGCGTCCTGCACGTTGCCGCTGGCGAACCAGTAGATCGCGTGCACGACCGGCACGGCGCAGATCGCTGCATTGATCCGGTAGCGCGTCGGCTTGCTCATTCGTTTCCTTCCGCGAGAACCGACGTAACTAACCACATTTCCGAAACCTGCCGCAAGGTCGCCGAAAATAGGGACATGCTGCTTTTTCGTGAGCCCGCAGTGGGGTGCGTGGCCCGCTCGCCGAAAAGCAGCATGTCCCTATTTCTTGCGGCTCCGGGCGCGGGCTGGTGGTCACCATCGCGCGGCTGCACGCCCACGCCCGGCAGCACTCGCAAGGCGGCGCCGAGCGAGCTTACGGCTTGAACGGTATCCCGAGCGCCAGAACGCGCAGAGCGATCACGGCGGCCGCGGCGTAGATCCAGTCGGCACGCCGCACGTTCAGCCCTTCCGTGCGTGCGGGGCGCGCGGAGCCCACCAGCGCGCCGAGCACGGCGAAAAACCAGAACGCCGCCTCGGCGGCCCGAGCCTGCATCGCGTTGGCGGCCATGGGCTGGTAGATCAGCAAGATCACCACGGTGCCCTCTATCGCCGGCGCCGCCACCACGGCGCCCGCGGCCTTGAGCGCGCCGAAGCCTTCCGGCACCCACTCGCGAAGCTCGCGGCCGATGTCGAACGCGAACCCGATCAACAGAAACGCGCCGACACCCGCGATCGCATAGCGCACGTTCGTCGAGAGGTCGAGCGCAGCGGCCATGTTGCTGAAATCGCCGACCAACGCCACGGAGAACAAGTTGCCCAGGAAGCTCGCGACGCCGAACACCGCCACGTAGAACAACGGCAACTCGGGCCACCAGCCGCGCACGGCGCGATGGGCGAACCAGCAGAGCACCCCGAGCACGAGGCTCACCACCGGCCCGGCCGCGCGCACCACGCCCTGCACGTACGGCGTGGCGTTGGTGAGGTCCACGTCGACGTACGAATGGAACAACCTGGACGGCAAGCCCAGCCACAGGGCGGCCAGCGCATGCGCGAGCTCGTGCAGGCTGGTGTTGATCACGTAGCCCGCCACGAACAGGAGCGTAGGCCGCAGCATCAGCCGGCCAACGGATACCGCGGCCGGTTCCGGGACGGCGGCGGGCGGAAGGGTCGTGTCGTCGGCGCTCATCGTCGGCGTTACGCGGCAGGCAGGGGCATGGTCACGAGTCTACATGGCAGCCTCGGAAGCTGTAACCCGAGCGGGCCGCAACCGTCTACACTCGAGTTGCACCACGGAGCCCACCGCCATGCGCCTCGCGTTCCGCTCGGTACTCTTGCTCGCCGCATCGTTGCCGCTCGCCGCCTGCGGCATCACCGGTAACTTTCGCAACGACCCCGGCTACGCCGATTTCGGCGCTCAAGGGCGCGGCACGCAGCGCGACATCGGCCTGTCGCTCGGCCCGCTGCCGCTCGGCGTGGCGCGAATGTTCATGGACGACGATCCGGACATCGGCCCGCTGCTCGAGGACCTGCGCGCCGCGCGCGTCTATATCTACACGGTGGACGATCCGGAGCGCGTGGCGCAGCGAATCAAGACCACCCAGTCGGACCTGATTGCCGACGGCTGGTTTCCGGTCGTGATCATCCGCGACGACGGCGAGCGCGTGGCGGTGCTCACCCATGCGGACCGCCGCGGCGACCTGCGCGGCATGGCGGTGATCGTGCAGGACGACGAAGACCTCGTGCTCGTGAACCTCATCGGCGAGATCCACCCGGAGCTGTTCGACTCGTACATGGCGGGCCTCGACGTGCACGCGCCGAGCGTCGTCATCGACCCGGCTACGCTCCAGGCCGTGGTGCGTTGAAGACGGCTCGCCGCTGGAGCTAGCCGCCGCTCGCCTTCGCGCCCGCGAGCGTCTGCACCACGTCGTACTGGAAGCGCACGAACCGATACAGCTCCGACTCGAGGATCCGCTCCTGGTCGCTGTGCGCGCCGAAGCCCTTCGGCCCGTCCTCTTCGTCGGTGGCGGGCCCCATGCCGTAGCACTGCACGCCCTTCGCTCGCAGGAACGCCATGTCGGTGGCGGCCGGGATCATCGTGGGCAGCGTCTTGGTGGCGTAGTGCTTCGTGACCGCGGCCTCGATCGCCGCGAACGCCTCGTTGTCGATGCGCGAGAGCCCGCCCCCGCGCGGCTTGCCCGTGGTGGACGGCGGCCAGTGGTTGAACACGACTTCGACCGCGGGATCGCCGACGACCCTCTCGAGCTCCGCGCGGAACTCGTCCGGGTTCTGGTCGGGCAGCATCCGTACGTCGAGGGTCACACGAGCCTCGGACGGGATCACGTTGTTGCGATAGCCGCCCTGCACGATGTTCGGCGACACCGACGTGCGCAGCATCGACGCGTGCCGCGGCTCGTTGGCGCGCAGCCACGCGTCGGCTTGGGCCACGACTTTCGGATCGGCGCTCAGCACGTCGCGATAACGGCGCGCGAGCTCGGGCGGCGACATATCGGCGAGCCGCGTGAAGTACGCGCGCGTGGTCGCGTTCGTGCGCACGGCCGGTTGCCACTCGGTGACGGCGGCCACGGCGCGCGCGAGATGTGCGATCGCGTTGGTCTGTAGCGGCACCGAGCCGTGGCCGGACGGCCCGTGCGCCACCAAGTCGATGCCGTTCGGGATCTTCTCGCCGGTCTCGATCGAGGCGTAGCGCACGGCGCCGTTCAAGCGCGACACGCCGCCGCCTTCGGCGAGACAGTACTCGGCGTCGATCTTGTCGAAGTGGTCGTTGACCATGAGCTCGATGCCCATCGGCGTGTTGCCCTCCTCGCCGGCCTCGGCGAGGAAGATCACGTCGCGGTCGAGCGGCACGCCGCTGCGCTTGAGCAGCAGCATCGTCATCAGCGCGGCCGTGGCGTTGTCTTTGTCGTCGACCGTGCCGCGGCCGTAGATGTAGCCGCCGTCGCGCACGGCGCCGAACGGCGGGTGCTGCCACTTCGCCGGGTCCACGTTGACGACGTCCAAGTGGCCCATGATGAGCAGCGGCCGCTTGGCGCCCGACCCCTTCAATCGGGCCACCACGTTCGGCCGGTGCGGCTCCTTGGCGAACGTCTCCACCGCGATGCCTTCGCGCTCGAGCACCTGCTTCAAATAGTCGGCGGCGGGCTTCTCGTTGCCGGGCGGGTCGCTCGTGTCCATGCGGACGAGCGCCTGGAAGTGCTGCAGGGCTTCGGCCTCGACGGACGGCCAGCTCGGCTCGGCGGGGGCCTGCGCGTACGCCGTCGTCGCGATTGCGGAGAGAACCGGCAAGAGTATCGAACGCTGCATCGAGCCACCCCGACTCAGAACGACGCGCTTCAGTCGTCGCGCAACGCCGCTACCGGGTCCGCGCGCCGCGCCAGGTGCGCCGGTCCCAGGCTCGCAGCCAACATCAGCAGCGTCAGCCCGAACACGACTCCGATGGTAACAGCCCCGGGTGAAATCTGGCGCGAGAGGAAATGATCGCGGAGCCAAGCCACCGCGATGAACGCGAGCGGCGCGCCGAGAACGAGTCCCGGCAGGCCGAGCACTAGCCCGCGTCGAACCACGAGCCGCACGAGCGCCGCGGGGGTAGCGCCAAGCGAGACGCGGATCGCGTACTCGTGCCGCGCCGCATTCACCAGATAGTGCTGAATGCCGTAGAAGCCGAACGCCGCGAGGACGACGACCAGAATGGCCGTGCCGAGCGTGAGCAGACCTCGCGCGCGGTCCGGTGCGATCTCGTCTTCCCTGATCTCCCCGAGCGGCCTGACGACGTCCGCCCAGCCCAGCTGGAGCTCGCCCGAATCGAACCGGTCCTGTAGTTGGCGCTGCAGCTCGGCGGCTTTGAGCGAGCTCTCGATCACGCCGGTCGCGACAATCGGAGATGGCGGCAGAATCCTGAACAGGGCGGGGTCGACTTCGGAGGCCGGATGCAAGAAGGACAAATCCTCGAGCACGCCGACGATCTCGGTGCTGGGCTGCTCGGCACCCGAGATCTCCAAGCGCTCGCCCACGACGTCATCGCGCCCGAACAAATGGCGAGCCAGGGTTCGGTTCACGAGGGAGGCGCCGGTCTCGTCGTCGGCCGGCACGCGGCCGCGCAACAGCCTGAGACCCATCACTCCGACGAACTGGCTGTCGATCTGCGCGTAGACGATCGTGAACCCTCGGGATGGATCTACAGGATCGGGAACTTGGCGCTTCTCGAGTGACTGCTGCCAGCCGGGCACGAGGGCGCTGAGGGTGACCCCGCTTACTCCGGGTAATCCTTCGATGAGCTCCCGCTCGTGGGCGGCATTGATCGCAGCGCTCTCGACCGGCGGTGGGGTCGTTCTGCCACTGAGCCGTGCGAGAAAAGCGGAGGAGAAGAATCTAACGGCGTATCGATTGTCGGTTCGGTACCCCGGATCGCCGAACACGATCGGGACGAGAAACCACACGAAAGCGATGGCGGCTCCGCCCAGCACGCCGGCGGTCGCGATCTGCACCGTTCCTGCGAGCCGCTGCCAGAGTGTCGCGCGGACCGCGCCGAGGCGGGTGAACGGCGCCAACGTGACGTGCTCGAGCGCCAAGATCGGAGCGAGCGAGACGAGCAACGTCACTGTTCCCAGGAAGAGTGCTACGAGACCGAGCACGCGCCAATCGAGCAGCGTAACGTCGCTCCACGTGACCCCGTTGAGGAAAGCCTGGCTGCGCACAAAGCTCGCGAGCCAGACGCTGACCAGCACGCCCAGCAAGGCGCCCGCGGCGACCACCAAGCTCGCCTCAGTCAGCATCTGCCTTGCAAGTCTCGTGAGCGGTGCGCCGAGCGACATCCGTATCGCGAGCTCGCGCCGGCGACCCGGCGCCCGGGCGAGCAGGAACAGGCTGGTGTTCGCGGCCGCCACCAATGCGAGCAGAATGCTTCCTGCCAAGAACAGCCGCAGCTGCCGCTCGGCATCGCGATAGACGGCGATATCGCGAACGACGCCTTTGGCGACCTCGATGCGAGAGCTTGCCGGAATGTTTCGAGCCTTCTTGTATTCGTCGTAACGCGTCTCGATCTCGCGAGCGGCCGTTGCAACCGTAGCGCCGGGCCGCAAGCGCCCGAAGTTCAGCACATACAACCCTGCGAGCGCCTTCTCGTACCCACCCGGCTCGAGGAATTCCACGATCCGTTCCAACGGCGCCCATATATCGACGTCGTCGTGAGTCATGCCCCGGAATCCGGGCGCCATCACGCCGACGATGCGGAACTCGGCCGGCGCGGCGCCACCGTCGCTCCACTGCGGCCCAACGAGCTCGATCGTCTCGCCGAGCACACTCGGTCTGCCGGCGTAGTGCTCGCGCCAGTAGCGGTTCGAAATCACCACGACGGGCTCGGCGTAGCGATCGTGCTCGCCCGGCTCGAATCCCCTACCCAGCGCGAGCTTGGGCCGGATGCTGTCGAAGAACCCCCGCACGGCGAACTCGATCGTGACGCGCTCCCCGTCGCGGCCGATGGGGAAGTTCGGCCTGAAAAAGATGCTGACGACCTTCTCGAGCGAAGTGACCTCTTGCGACATCTGCTCGGCGAGGTCGAAGCGCATGGTTGACCCATCCACTGAAGCGACGGTCACCAGCTCATCGGGGCTTTGGATGCCGCGAAAGGGCTTGAGCACGAGATCGACGTAGAGCGACAGGAGGGCGCTGACGCAAGCGATGCCGACGGCGAGGACCACGACCGCAATCAGGCTCGAAACCGGCGTGCGCAGGTACAGGCGCAGCGCGATCTTGCAGTCGACGAGTTGCTCCCTCATACCGTTCTGCGCATGCAATTGCGGCTCATCGGCGGGAAACGGCCGGACGATACCGCGCCGCTGCGGGCACTGTAAATGCCGTCAGGCGAGCGCAGCCGCGAGCTCGCGGAAGAACGGGTCCCGCTTGCGGCTCATGATCTCGGCGGCCGTGACGCCATCGCGGTTCGGGATGTCGGTGCGCGGCCGGTACTTCGCGAGCATGCGCAGGTGCTTCGGGCCGCTGCCCTTCTTGAGCATGTGGTGCAGCGCGGTCATGCCCTTCGCGCTCTTGAAGTTCACGTCCGCGCCGAGCTTCAAGAGCTCTTCCGCGCCGCGAAACCGGCTCCACTGCACGGCGAACAGGAACGGCGACGCGTCTTCCGCGCTCGCGTCGAGCGGCGCGCCGTGCTTCGCGAGCAGCCGCAGCGACTCCACGTCGTCGTTGTAGGCCGCGGCCCAAAGGCAGTGATTCGGAACCGCGCCGCGCTCGAGCAGGTACTTCACGAGCGCCACGTTCTTGCCCCAGGCCACCGCGTACCACAGCGGCGTGGCGCGAAAGTCGTTCTCCGCCTCCGTGAACGCGGCGTCCTCGAGGTCGATGCCGGCTTCGAGCAGCACAGCGGCGGTCGCTATCGCAGCCGCGGGCTTGAGGCCCCGCTCCTTGACGTTCACGCCGCAGGCGACGTGCAGCCAGGTGCGACCGCGCTTGTCGCGCGCGCCGAGCAGCGCCGGAGCGTCGCGCAGAGCAGCGGCGAGCTCCTTGGCGCGCAGCTGCTTCGTGAGCTCGAGCAGAAGAGTCTTCGAGACGCTCGCCATGCCGCGGTCCTCAGGTGGCGA
>DASUFK010000053.1:0-14109 GCA_036274615.1 Gammaproteobacteria bacterium
GGTGCGTCATGGATCTCCGGAAAGAACAGGTCGCGCCACGACGCGACGTCGTGCTCGACGGAGCCGATCGAGCGCATGAAGCGCGCGTACTTCTCGATGTTCGCGGGCGTGGTCGTGAACTCGATGGCGGGGTCGGCCAGCACCTCGACGAGCTCGTCGACCGAGAAGCCGGCGGCAGGCTCCGCTGCGAACAGAATCTCGGCGGCCGCGCGCGGACTTGCGCGGATCTGCTCGTTGGCTTCCTTCAATGCGGTGAGCACCGCGGCATACAGCTCCGGGCTCGAGTCGCGGAACTTGGCGGTGGTCGAGAGCATCGTGAAGGTTGTCGCGCCGCCGAGGATCTCGTTGGTGTCGAGCACCGTGTGCACGCGCGGGTCCTTGCGCTCGCGCTGGTGGAACGGCGGCGACGTGAAGTGCGCGTCGATCTGCCCCGCGCCCGACAGCATCGCGATCAGCGCGTCGGGATGCGTCATCGTCACCGTGTAGCGGTCGAAGCGGAACGCGTCGGCGTCGCCGTACTTGTCGGCCGCGTACATCTGCATCGCGATCGACGGAATCGAGACCTTCACCGAGGTCACCGCGATCTTGTCGCGCTCCGTGAGGTCGTCGAGCGAGCTCAG
The DNA here is from genome assembly GCA_036274615.1 of Gammaproteobacteria bacterium. Classification (GTDB taxonomy): domain Bacteria; phylum Pseudomonadota; class Gammaproteobacteria; order Steroidobacterales; family Rariloculaceae; genus FEN-1219. The sequence continues at coordinate 621 of DASUFK010000053.1, forward strand.
GTGCTCGGCCGTCGTGTTGAGGTACATGGGCAGCGACGCCATCGCGGCCACGCCGCGCACGTCGGCGTTGCCGCGGGTCCTGTCCCAGAGCGTGATGAACGCCGGCGGCCCCGCCGCGATGAAGTCCACCGAGCCCGAGAGCAGCGCGTCGTTCATCACCGCCGGCCCGCCGAGCTCGATCCAGCGGACGCTCACGTCGGCGAGACCCGCGGCCGCCGCGTGCTTCTCCACGAGCTTGTGCTCGCGCATCACGAGCAGCGGCAGGAAGCCGACGCCGCCGGCGCCGAGCGGAATACGGACCTCGCGTTCGCTCGATCGGCCCCCGCAACCGGCGGCGAGCGAGCAGGCAAGGGCGCAAGCGAGCGCGCCTAGCAGCGTGCGGCGCAACCGGCGGCGCGACGAAATCATCCGCTCACTCGGGCGCGCGCACGAACCGCGCGGGCGCGCTGCCGGCCTTGGCCGGGATCGTCGCGCGCGCGAGGTCGCCGGCGTCGGCGAGCTCGTCGATGCGCCAGCACTGCTCGACGATCGCGTCGACTTGCGCGCGCGGCAGCGCGAGCACCGCCTGGTCGACGAATTTCTCGGTGATCTGCTCGTTGCTGAGCGGGCGGTGCACGTTGCCCAGCGATTGCTCCACGAATTTCACGAGCTTGCGCCCATCCGCGAGCGTGACCTCGATATGGGATTGATCTTCGCCGATCGAATTATCGGCCACCGCCGTGGTCAGGGAGCGTACGCGCGCGAGGGACGGATCGCGGACGGCCTCGTCGGTGAACTCTTGAAGCCCGCCCTTGCCGCGGACCAGGCCGATCGCCGCCGCGTGATAGATCGAGTACTTGCTCTCGAGCGCGCGCCTCAAGTCGCTCTTGTTGCAGAGGTCGAGCACGAGCGGCGCCACGCGCACGCGCACGGCCGCGATCTCGTGTGCCTGCAAACGATGCTCGCGATGCAGCTGACTGCAGCCGTCGATGGTCGGGTGCACCACCAGGCCGCAGGCGTACGGCTTGTACGCGTTGTGGCGAAGCTCGAAGTCGACGCCGAGCTTGGCCGTGACCTTGGCAAGGTCGTACTGAGCCGCCGTCACGGCCGCGAAGCCGCGCGGCCCCTCGAGCGCGCGCTCGCCGGCCGTGAAGTCGGCACGGCCGAGCAACGCGGCGGTGTAGCCGTTCTGCGCGGCACGCCCCGGCTGGTAAGACTTGGCCATCGAGCCGAACATCTCGCGGATGCCGGCGGCCTGCGTGGCCGCGAGCCCGAGAGCCCACACCATCTGTCGGGTGGTGAGCCCGAGCAGCTTGCCGATCGCCGCAGCGGCGCCGAACACGCCCGTGGTGGATGTGATGTGCCAGCCGGCTTCGTAGTGCGCCGGATAGACCGCGTTGCCGATGCGCGATTCCACCTCGAAGCCCAGGATGAACGCGTGCGCGAAGTCTGCGCCGGACACGCGGTTGGCGCTCGCGTACGCGAACAACGCCGACGCCACCGGCACGCTCGGGTGAATGTAGTTCTTCGGCAGCGTGTCGTCGTACTCGTGCACGTGCGAGCCGATGCCGTTCATGAGCGCCGCGTGCAGCGCGTCGAAGCGTTCGGCGCGGCCGAGCACGCAGGCGAGGCGGTCGCCGGAGTAGGGCGCGAGCGTCGCGATGGCAACGTCGAGCGCCGGCTCGATGCTGCCGCCGAGCGCGCAGCCCAAGTAGTTCACGAGCGCGCGCCGCGCCTCGGCGCGCACGTCCGCCGGGATCGCGGCGAGCTCGCTGTCGACGACCCAGGCCGCCAGCGTTTCGGTGACCGACATGAATTCTCCTTAGAGCAGCTAGCCGGCGAACCGGACGCAGTAGATCGGCGGCAACGAGCTCGAGAGCTGTTGCCAGTGGTCGCCTTGGTCCTCGCTGAGCCAGAGGTTGCCGGTGGTGCTGCCGAACGCGAGTGTAGCGCCGTCGGCATCGATGTCGAGGCCGTGGCGATACACCACGTCGTAGGCGTGCTGCTGCGGCAGGCCGTCGCGCAGCACGTCGAAGCTCCGGGCGCCGTCGCGCGTGCGCGTGACGACCACCGCGCCGTCCACCGGGTAGCGCTTCTCGTCCTTGACGCCCGGCACGAACCACGCGGTGTCGGGATTGTCGGGATGCACGACCACGGCAAAGCCGAAGCTCGACGGCTGCGCCGTCTCGATCTCCGTGCACGTGCGGCCGCCGTCGCGGCTGCGGAAGATGCCGTTGTGATGCTGAATCCAGAGGTGCTCCGGTGCGGCCGCGCACTGCACGATGCGGTGCGGGTCCTGGAACAAGGGATTCAGCGCCTGCTCGGGCGGCATGTAGGCCGCGCGCATGCCCGCGCCCTGGAGCTCCCACGTGGCGCCCGCGTCGGCGCTGGCCCAGAGGCCGGCGCACGACACGCCGATCTTGACGACGTCGGGGTTGCGCGGATCGACGAGCACGGAGTGGATGCCCGGATAGTCGGCGCCGCCGCCGAACCATTCCTTGCGGCGCGGATCGTTCCACAACGACTCCACGATCTGCCACGAGTCGCCGCCGTCGCGCGAGCGGAACAACGCGCCCGGGATCGTGCCGCACCAGAGCTCGCCGGCGCGCGGGCTCGCCTCGAGCGCCCACACCTTCTTCAAGTCCCAGGGCACGGGCGTGCGGCGCGTGGGGTCGACGTCCTCTTCGCCTTCCGGCTTCGGCGGATATCTCGGCACGGGCCGCTCTTCCCACGTGGCGCCGCCGTCGCGCGAGCGTTTCATCTTCACGCCGAAGTGCCCCAGGTCTTGCGCCACGTGCAGCGTGCCGTCGGCCTCGCCGAGCACCATGCTCACGGGGTCGCCGAGCAGGGCGGCGCGGTCGATGTGCCAAGTCTTGCCGCGCCGGCCCAGCAGGAACGCACCCTTGCGCGTGCCGACGATCAGTTGTCGCGTCATCTCAACCTCCCGAGAGCGCCTGAAACACGTACACCTCGCTGCCTGCATCGAGCGCGTCGGTGAGGCGCTGCCGATCGCGCAGGTTACGGCCGTCGACCAGCACCTTGACGTGCTTGCGCACTTCTCCCTGGTCGTCGAGCACGAAGCCGCGCACGGCGGGCCAGCGCTCGAAATAGCGCTCGAGCAGCTCTGCCACGGTGCCGGCCGGCAGCTCCGCCGTCGGGCAGTCGGTGTGCCGCGCGAGATTCTGTGTGAAGTGCACGCTCGCCATCGCGAGCTCCGTCAGGCCGCCGAACGAGCGAGCACCTGAAACGGCGACAGCTCGGGGATGCGGCAGTTCGCGAGCGGGACGAGCACGGTGGTCACGAGCGCATGCTGGCCCGTGAGCACCGAGTGGCTGATGCCGTCGGTGAAGACCATCCACGCCGACATCGGCGGGAAATGGATTTCCTGGTAGCCCTCGCGGCTGTCGCGGAACGCCGGGTTCTCCTTCATATAGTTGTGGATCCGGCGCATCGAGCGGTCGTACGGGCTCGAGTCGATGACCTGGAACAGCGGGTAGACCTTGCTCAACGCCTGGATCAGCCCCGTGTATAGGCTGCCGACCGGGCCCTTGGCGAGATCGACGCGCTCCTTTCCGCCCTTCGCTGCTTCCCAGAGCTCGCGGTGCCGCCCCATGAGCGCGTTGAAGCTGCCCTTCGTTCCCCAGACGCGGTCGCGGGTCGGATGAATGTTCACGAAGAAGCGGAGGATCCGCGCGCCGTTGGTTGCGCCGTAGGCACCCGCGTCGATGTGCACGAGCTCGTTGCTCGAGCGCGGCTTGAGCTTGCGGCCCTGTTCTTCGATCGAGCGGAAGCTCGTGGTGCCGAGCGTCCAACCGGGCACGAAATCGGGCGTGGACGTCCTCAGGAACTGCTCGACGCGCTGGCCGTGCGTGCGCAGGATGCGCTCCACGCGGTCCTTGACGTCGGGCGCGGCTTCGAACCGCGGGATCGAGTCCGACTCGGGGTGATAGCTGATGTTCTTGGTCTGGAGCTCGCGCGGCAGGCCCTGGCGCAGGAACTCGAGATCCGCTTCCGACGGCATCTCGACGGGCGGGCGATCGAAGAACACGACCTCGGCGCGCTCCATCGCGTCCTGGATCTCTTGCGGGCTCGCGGCGTTGAAGCTGCGCAGCTCATACCTACTGGTGTCCATACGGCGTTCTCCTCTAGTGCAGTGGCCGCACGCCGCGCTCGGCAAACGCGAGGTCGAGCTTGGCAGTGACGTCGGGCACCGTGATCAGGCTCATCGCATCGGGGTCGCGCACGCGCTGCCCCCAGCGCAGCGTGTCGACGGGCCGGCCGAACTCGCGCTCCACCGCTTCGGGATATTTGTCCACGACGAGATGCTGACTGAAATACGGTCCCGTGCGGAAGCGGTTCGACGTGGCGTAGAGGCCCACGACCGGCGTGCGCACGGCGGTGGCCATGTGCGCGGGGCCCGAGTCGGGGCAGAGCACCACCGTGGCGCGCGCGAGGAGCGCGAGCAGTTGCTTCAGTGACGTCTGGCCGATCAAGTTTTTCGGTCCCGCACGGCTGCGCTCGACGATGCCGGCGCCGTAGCGGCACTCGATGTCGGTCGATCCGCCGGTGAGCAGCACGCGGGCGCCGTAGCGCTCGGCCGCATAATCGGCGATCTCCGCATACCAGTCCACCCGCCAATTGCGGTAGTTGCGAAAGCGCTGACCGGTGCAGGGGCTGATCACGAGCGTGGGCGTGCCGCGCTCGATTTGGCCCTCCGCGAACGCCGCGTCGCCCGGCTCGATCGGAATATTCCAGGTGGGCTCGCCGCGCGGTGCTCCGAGGGCCTCGGCGAACTCGAACAGGCCATCCATGACGTGGCGTTGCGGCCGCGCCTCGAGCTTCGCGTTCGTGAACAGCCACTGCTGGTCGCGGGCGCGCGCGCGGTCGAAGCCGAGCCTGATCGGAGAGGAGACCACGAGGCTCACGAGGTTCGCGCGGGCCGACGCGTGCATGTGCAGCAGCACGTCGAAGCGCTTGCCTCCGAGCTCGCGCCGCACGTCCAGGTAGCCGCCGAAGCCCCGCGACTTGTCGAGCACCACGAAGTCGACGCCCTCGAGGCCCCGCAGCAGCGAGTGCTCGACTCTGCCGACGATCCAGGTGAGCCGCGTTTGCGGCCACGCCCGCTGCAGCGCGCGCACGACCGGAACGGTGTGGCAGGTATCGCCGATGGCCGAGAGCCGGATCACGCAAAGGTCGGCGGGCGGGTGCGCGAGGGGCAAGGGCATGCCGTCGGTTCCGGAACGTGACAATCGGTGTCGGGAAACGATCGCATCGTACACGATCCGCGCCGCCTGCTCGGGACGCGCGGTTGCACGGACGCGCCGTTCCGGTTATTGAGAGGGCGTTGCCGCTCCTCGAAGCGAAGCCGATGCACCCCGACCATTCCGACATTCAGGCCGCCGTCGCGCGCCTCTGTGAGGACTTCCCGGGACCTTACTGGCGCGATCTCGACCGGCGCCGCGCGTACCCGCGCGAGTTCGTGGACGCGCTCGCCGCCGCCGGCTATCTCGCGGTGCTGATCCCGGAAAGGTACGGCGGGTCGGGCCTCGACTTGCGCGCCGCCTGCGCGGTGCTCGAGCAGGTGCAGCGCAGCGGCTGCAACGGTGCGGCCTGTCACGCGCAGATGTACACGATGGGCACGCTGCTCAAGCACGGCAGCGACGAGCAGAAGGAGGAGTACTTGCCGCAGATCGCCGCGGGCAAGCTGCGGCTGCAGGCGTTCGGCGTAACCGAGCCCACGAGCGGCACGGACACGACTCGGATCCGCACCACCGCCGTGCGCGACGGCGACGTCTATCGCGTGACGGGTCAGAAGGTATTCATCTCGCGCACCGAGCACTCCGACTTGATGCTGTTGCTCGTGCGTACGACGCCTCGCGAGGCGGTGGCGAAGCCCACCGACGGGATGTCGGTGCTGCTCGTCGACCTACGCACGGCAGTCGGCAACGGCCTCACGATCAAGCCACTGGCCACGATGATGAATCACGCCACCACCGAGCTCTTCTTCGACGACCTGGCCGTCCCGGCGCGGAATCTGATCGGCGTCGAGGGCAAGGGCTTCGGCTACATCTTGGATTCGATGAACGCGGAGCGAATTCTGATCGCCGCCGAGTGCGTCGGCGACGCGCGTTGGTTCGTGCAGAAGGCGTCGGCCTACGCGGCGGAGCGGCAGGTGTTCGGCCGGCCGATCGGCCAGAACCAGGGTGTGCAGTTTCCGATCGCCCGCGCGCACGTGCAGGCCGAGGCGGCGGCGCTGATGGTGGAGAAGGCGGCGGCTTTATTCGATACGGGCGAGAAGTGCGGTGCCGAGGCGAACATGGCCAAGCTCCTCGCCTCCGAGGCGTCGGCGGCGGCGGGCGACGTTTGCATCCAGACGCACGGCGGCTACGGCTTCGCCGAGGAATACGACGTGGAGCGCAAGTTCCGCGAGACGCGGCTCTATCAGGTAGCGCCGATCTCGACCAACCTCATCCTGTCGTTCGTGGCCACCCACGTGCTCGGGATGCCGAAGTCGTTCTGACCCCGGGGGCGGGTTAGTCGAAGGTTTCGCCGTTCTGGCCCCAGCCGAAGCCGTCGGACGGCCGCAGCAGCGTGCGCATGCGGATGCGGTGGTCGATGGGATTGCGGCCGGGATTGCCGGTGATGATCACGTGGTCGCCGGCCTTGAGCGAATCGCGCGTCACGCCTTGACCGGTGAGGGCGCCCGCGCCGCCCCACTCGACACCCCAGCGCTGCATCTCGCCCTTCTCGTCGGGCGCGAGCACGTGCACGAACGCGTGCGGATTGCGGAACATGAACTGCACGAGCTCGCCTTCGATCTTGATCGTCTTGTTCTCGTCATAGGTGGCCGTGAAAGAGTGGTGCGCGTAGGCGCTGAGCCCCGTCATCGACAGGACGCCTAGAACGACCCACGCCAGCGATCTCAGCTTCACGCGAACCTCCGGAATTCCTAACTCTCGGGTCAGACCACCACCCGGGAGGCATGGTAGCCGCGTGTGGCCGCGGCCGGCAAGGGAACCGCGGCCCGGGCGCGATGCCGGGCGCTTCAGCGGTCCGCGACTTTGGGGACGACCAGATGAAAGAGCTTGAGCTTCGCGGAGCCCTTGTGGCTGATGCTCGCCGTCTCGGACGGGCCGAGGTAGATGCCCGAGCCCTTTTTCACGTCGTAGCTCTTCTTGTCGAGCTCGATCACGCCTTCGCCTTCCATCAAATAGATGAGCTGATGCGTGTCGGCCGCCGGCGCGACCGCGAAACGGTCGCCCTTGTCGAGCCAGCGGAGCGAGCCGACCACGTTCTCGGCGCCGCAGAGCTCTTTGTTGAGGATCTCGGCGAATTGCCCTTGGCCTTTGAGAGTGGTCTTCGCGAGCGCGTTCGTGTCGATGTGAGTTGTGGACATGGCGTGTCAGCTCTGTACCCAAACTTTGCCGTCGCGGCGCTCCCAGAGCAGGTCTTCTTTGGTGCCGTCCAGGATCGTGGTCTTGAAGCGGTTCGGCGCCTGGAACTCGAAATAGAACAGCGGCCCCTTCGAGCGCAGCCGGTGCTTTTCCTCCGCGGGGATGAACACTAGGTCGCCGGGCGCGAGGTCGCGCACGCCGTCTTCCGTTTCGATCGTGGCCTCGCCCTCGAAGATGAAGTAGAAGTGCTCGCAGTTCTTGTGCAGGTGATAGGGCGACGAAGCACCGGCTTTGTAATACATGACGCCGGCCAGCATGTCGTCCATGTTCGTGAGCTCCTTGCTCACGAAGAACACACGCTCCCGTCCGGGAACTACCGAGAGCATTCTCGGTAACTCGTCTTGATTGAAGATGTAGGCCATTCCGGGTCTCCTCGAAGAACGCGCAGGGTAGGGCAATTCCCCGCGGCGGGCAATCGACGCGGCCGCGGCAAACTCATGGGTTCGCTCCAGGCGAGCCGATCTGTTGCGAGAAACGGACGATCGCGGGAGCGGCTCGATCGGCCGTCGCGCGTTTTGTTTGCATCGAGCCAAGATTGCGCGATACTCGCCCACGACCCGAATTCTTCCGAGGACCGCTATCGATCGTATTTCTCGATTCGTTTCACGCTACCGGGGGGGAAGCATGAACGCACGAAGAGCTTGCGCAACGCTATTGGTGCCGGCCGTTTGCTGCACCATTCCGATCGTCGCCGACGCACAACTCGAAGAAATCCTCGTCACCGCCACGCGGCGAGAAACCAATCTTCAAGACACCCCGCTTTCGATACAGGCGTTCACCGCCGAACAGCTCGAGCTCGGCGGAATCACCAACGGCCGCGACCTCGGAATCATGGTGCCGAACGTCGTGCTGAACCCGAACACGGGCGGCGCGCAACCGAACTTCTATATACGCGGCTTGCCCGGCGTGGGGCTCTACGTCGACGGCGTTTGGCAGGACGGCTTCGGCTTCCAGCAAATGGACTTTGCCGAAATGGAGCGCGTCGAGGTGTTGCGCGGTCCGCAGGGCACGCTGTTCGGACGCAATACCAATGCCGGCGCGGTCAACATGACCACGCGCAAGCCGGCCGACGACTTTGGCGCGCGCGTCAAGCTCGGTGTCGGCGACTTCAATCGGCGTGACGTGCAGTTGTCCGTTGATCTGCCGATCACCGACACTCTCAAGACCAAGTTCACCGGCGCCACGTTCGAGAACGACGGTTTCCTCAAGGGTTTGACCACGCCCTGGGACTTCGGCGCGCAAGACGACACGATCCTTCGAGCGGATTTCCTGTGGGAGCCGCTCGACAAGCTCTCGCTGCGTTTCACCTACAACGACGAGAGCAAGAAAGGCACGGATCCGAGAATCCACCGGATGACCCGGTACGACAACTCGAAGGTCTACGCGTACAACATCATGCTGGGCGCGTTCCAGCAGCAAGCGAACGCCGCGTGCTTGGCCAACGTGCCGGCGTGCATCGCGCTGAACAATCAGTTCGGCTCGCCGGGCTCGGCTGCGGGTTGGGCGCGTCCGCCTCCCGGAGTGGGCACGCGCTATACCGGCTCCGCGAGCCCCGCATTCAATCCCACGACTCACACGACGGACTACAGCGGCGGGGTGTCGAGCAATTACCGGACGTCCCTGGTGCCCAATCAAGTGTTCGGTCCGGGTGAGGTCGGTAAATGGGAAACCAAGTCGGACTCGATGGAGGACGGCATCACGGCGGATCTCCAATACTCCACGCTGAATTTGAAATGGGGCATCACCGATCGCCTGAATTTCGAGGCGATCCTGTCGCAGTGGAACCAGGATCAACGTCAGGTCATCGATTTCGACGGCACCGAGTTCTTGATCACTACCGACGACATTCCGCAGGTTCGCGAGAACAAGACGATCGAGCTCCACCTTTCAGGCTCCACGCCGAACGGCCGGATCAACTGGCTCGCGGGCTACTACCGGCTCAAGGAGGACCTCACGGAGCGCTTCTATCGGTGGGGAATGTGGGAGTTCGTGATTCCGAACACGGCTCCCGGGGTCGCGCCCACCGTCAACACGGTCGCCGCCGAGTACGTTCGCCAGACGGCCACGCTGCTGGGCCTGAACGGTGTGAACAACGCCCCGCCGGGGCAGCCCGTCGTGAACTCGGGCGGCAACATGTTGACGCCCAACGCTGCGCCGGTTTTGTTCGCGCCTGCCGGACGGTACCCGTGGAACTTCGGCTTCATCAGCGCGGACACGCTGCGTAATGCGTTCGACGACGACGAGGCTTGGTTCGGCGAGGCGACCTTCGGCTTGACGAAGAAGCTCGACCTCACCATCGGGGCTCGGTTGAGCGACAAGACGGGCGGCGACATCACGATGACGCCGACCGACGCGTTCCGCACGCCGGATCCCAGCATTCGGCCGCAAGGCGATCCGTTCGCGGGCTTCGCCACGTCGGTCTACAACGACGCGGACCAGCCGACGATCGACACCTACAAGGCTTCCGTCGCGTACCACCCCACCGACGCCATGATGATCTACGGCACCTACTCGGAGGGCTTCACGTCCGCGAACGAGCCGCTCGTCACCATCGGCGCAACCGCGGTCGTGCCGAACGGTTGCGGCGTGCGCCTCACGCCGACCCAAGTGCGGTGCTCGGTTCCGGCCGAGCTCATCGACAACAAAGAGGTCGGGCTCCGCTCGGAGTGGCTCGACGGCAAGCTGCGGTTCAACGCGACGTACTTCGATTCGCATTGGACCGGCATGCGCGTGTGGTTGCTGCCGAGGGATGCGGCGGGCAACACGCAGCCGTTTCCTTATCAATCGGGAGACGGCGAGGGCACCGCGAGCGGTTTCGAGTTCGAGGTCGTATACGGCGCAACCGATAGGCTGCAGCTGAATTTCGGCTTGGGGTTGATCGACACCAACTACATCCAATCGGGCTTCTTCGACGGGACCACGGGCCAGTTTCCGGGCGCGCCGTTCGCGTATGCGGCGGATCAGAGCGGGACAGTGGGCGCCACGTACGAGATCCCGCTGAAGAACAGCGGCCGGTTCCTGGTCGTGGGCAACTACGGCTACATGGGCGACTACGCGCGCGACTCGGCGTATCAGCGCACGCTGATCGACGCCAACGGCAATCCGATCCTCGAGCCAGGGTACGGCATCCTCAATGCGCGACTCGTCTACGAGCCGGCCGCCCGCAACTACAGCGTCGAGGTCTGGGGCAAGAATCTCACCGACGAGCTGTACGTGAACGGCGGGTTCGATACGCGCGATACGTGGGGCTACGACTTCTCGATCGTGGGCCGCTCGCGCGAAGTGGGTTTGAGCCTGACATTCAACTTCTGAGCGTCCCCTGCGCGGCCGGGCGGCCGCGTAACCCTGCACCGAAAGGGCGGCCGCCTGGCCGCCCTTTCTTTTGGCGCGGCAGATTCGGCTCTGTGGGATACTGCCCACTACCGTCAGACCCGACAAAGGTGGGCAGAACCGGTTTGCAATCGATCTTCGAAGGGCGTAAGGTAGCGCGCGCTCCACTGAGACCATAAGAGCAATTTTCGTTCGGGGGCGTTCGGAAGTTGAATCAAGCCGCGGCAGTGTCCCTGCTCGAGGAGATCGAGGCGTTCTGTCGCAGCACGGGGATCGCCGAATCCACGTTCGGCAGGCAGTCGGTCAACGACGGCAAGCTGTGCGTCAGATTGCGCAACGGCAAGGACGTCACGCTCGAGACGGCTGCGAAGATCCGCGGGTTCATCACCGAGCATCGGCCCTCGGCGCCGACCAACGGCGGTAGTCATGCAGAGCAGGACACAACCAAAGGCACCATAATGAGCGTGAGCACCAAGCGCAAAGCCTCGGCAGTCGCCAAGAGCTCGAAGAAGTCGGGCCCCGCATCGGCACAAGATCGGCCGTTCCGCTTCTACGACAATCGCCAGAAGTACCTGGCCTTCGTCAACACCACGAACGAGAAATGGAAAGTTGCCGAGCGCGCCTCGCGCGAGCTCGCGTTGTTGAAGCCCACTCCGCCCGCGCTCCGTCTGTTCGACGCCGGCATGGGCGACGCAACCGTGCTGTCGCACATCATGCGAGCGATGCACCGGCGCTTTCCGATCATGCCGTTCTGCATCGTGGGCAAGGAGATCAGCCTCGAGGACGTGCGCCTGTCGCTCGAGAAATTTCCGGACCGCTTCATCGAGCATCCGGCAAGCGTCATCGTCATCACCAACCTCTATTACGCCGAAGCTCCGTGGCTGCGGCCCCGCGACGTGGCCCATGCGGCGGCGATGAACTGGCGCGAGGTCGCGCTCGAGGGGTCGTCCGCCTTCGAATACGGTGAGCAGCTCCGCGCGCTCGACGAGTTCCTCGTCGACGGCTGGCAAGTCAAGTCGAGCGAGAAGACCGGCAATCCGATGTACGTCCGTCCGTCGGTGCTCGTGATCTACCGCAAGGACCATTCGTTCCTGCTCGACAACGTGATCCCCAAAGCGGGGCAGGTGGGCGGCAACTACGACCTCGTGGTCGCCTCGCAGCCTTGGCGCGCGCGCATGAGCGCGGAGTTCAAGGTGAAGAAGGTGCTGGCGCCGCTCGTGCGCAGCCTCGGGCCGTCGGGACGCCTGCTCGCCGTGCAGTCTTGCGGCGAGGACCCGGCGCTCGAGATGGTTCACAAAGTCTGGCCCGACGAGCAGCCGTTCAAGGTGAATCGCCACGAGCTGATCAAGGTTCTGCGCGAGGAGCTCGGGCGCGACGCACGCAACTACAACTTCGTTTCCGGCTCAGATGCCAAGTCGATATTCCGCTACGAGATGCATACGCTGCCGAGCGAGGTCACGCAGAGCATCGGCACTTCCACATTGTTCGCGGCGTGGAACGCGTCGATCTACGTGAGCCAGATCGAGGACGAGCGCATCGAGGCCGTCGTTACCGGGCAGGGCGACTATCTGCAGCAGACGGCGGAAGTGCTGCGCAAGCACAAGGGCCTGTGGTTCAACGACGAGAGCTTCGTCGTCTCGCGCAAGCCCTGAACGAAGTCACGCGATGTCATCGAACGACGAGCTGAAGAAGCACATAGTCGACTTCCTGCGCGACTATTCGATCGAGGCCACGCCGCACGACGCCGGCCGGCTCGACGAGATCAAGTCGGTGCTCGCGCCCGGCACGGCCGTGTACGTGGCGCACCCGCCGGGAGTGCCCCTCGGCGACATCGTTCAGCTCGCGGGCCGCGTGCAGAAGCTGGGACTCCGGGCGGTGCCGCACATCATCGCGCGCAAGCTCGAGAGCCGCGGGCAGCTCGAGGAGGCGCTCGCCGCGTTGCAGGGCTTGGGCGTCGACCACGCGCTCTGCGTGGCGGGCGACATCACCGCGGACAAGCCCGCGTTCGACAGCAGTCTCGAGGTCCTGCAGACCGGCCTGTTCACCAAGTACGGATTTCGCGAAGTCGGCGTAGCCGGCCATCCCGAGGGCAGCAAGGCGATCGGTGAGGCGCGAGTCGAGCAGGCGCTGCGCGGCAAGGCGGCGTTCGCCAAGAGCGCCGAGTTCAAGGTTTACATCGCTACGCAGTTCACCTTCGATCCCGAAGGTGTCGCGGCGTGGGAAACGTCCACCACCGGGCAGGGCATCACGATGCCGATTCACATCGGCATGCCGGGCCCCTGCTCTCTGAAGCAGCTCGCGAAGTTCGCGATGCTGTGCGGTGTCGGCGCTTCGATGCGCTTTCTCACGTCACGGATGGGTGCGATCGGCAACCTGCTGAGCCAGCAGGCGCCGGACGAGATGGTGCTTTCTCTCGCGAAGCATCGGGCGGCCCATCCGGGCTGCCGCATCGCTAAGATTCACTTCTTTGCATTCGGCGGCGTCGTGAAGACGGCGCGCTGGGCGAATGCAGTGCAGGCGGGGCGGTTCGTCTTGAACAAAGAGGCGACTGGCTTCCGAGTTGAAGACGGCAATTAATCGGTACGAAACGAAAAACTCACTCACTAGGTAGGAACCATGAGCAAGTCATATCTGTTTACCTCGGAGTCCGTCGGCGAAGGCCATCCGGACAAAATGGCGGACCAGGTCTCGGACGCGATCTTGGACGCGATCCTTGCCCAGGAGCC
>DASUFK010000054.1:0-16843 GCA_036274615.1 Gammaproteobacteria bacterium
TCGCTGCAGTCGAACGGATTCTTGCGCCGCACGTCCGGAAGGCAGTCGACGCCGCCGGCGCCGGGCTCTCCCGCCGCGTCTTGCGGGCGCACCGGCTCGGCGGCCGGGGGGCGCGTGGCCGGCTCATCCGCGGTCGGCTCGGGCGAGGCGCGGTCGGCGCCGCAGAGCTCGAGCGTCACGGTGCCGGAGATCGAACCGCCGCGGGGCCCGCCCTCGGTGTAGCGGGCGCTCGCGCCGTGCCGCAACGGCAACCGTACCGTGGGCAGGCCGTCGATGCCGGCATTGGTCTCGGCCGTGCCGCGGCCGCACTGGAACGTGATCGGGTTCCGCGTCGACGGGCGTGATGTCGATCTCGACGAACGCGCCGTCGTCGCTGACCAGGATTCCCATCATTTGCGCGGTGAACGGCGAGCCGCTCAGCACCTGGCAGCTGCCCACGGCGGTGTAGTTCACGGTGGACGTGCCGGAGCCGGACATGATGAAGCTGCCGTCGCTTTGGGGCATCGACCGGTCGAAGCGGATTTCGCCGCGCTGCGTCATCACGTCGCCGCCCGAGGTGGTCTCGTCGAACGATGCGCGGCAGGGGCGCACGGCCGCGGCTTCGGCTTGCGCCTGCGCAGCGTGCGTCGAGAGAACGCCGAGCGCCGCCGTGACCGTGATTGCGCAGAGCAGTGCCGACCGTCGCATGGGTTCTCCGAGCGTCGAGGAGACCGGAGCGCCGAAAATAGTGCCGGCGGGGCGCCGTCAAAGCAAACCCTCCCCTTGTGCCGAGGCACCGAATCGGCGCAGATTGCGCAAAACAGAACGGGGGTTCTGATGCAGTTCCGCATATTGGCCGCGCTCGCGGCGATTCTGCCCGCCTGCGCTTGGTCCGCGCCCACGGTTTTCCCCACGGGCACCACGCTCTACGAGCCCGACAAGACCTGGAGCGGGTTCACCGTGCTCTCCATACTCGACACGCCCGCCGTCGTGGTCATCGACATGAACGGCCGCGTGGTGAAGGAGTGGAGCGACTTCAACGTGTCGCCCGGCGGGCCGGCGCGCGTGTTGCCCGGCGGCGTCGTGATCGCCACGGCCGGTGCAAACCCGCCGCATCAGGAAGCCCTCGCGCTCGTGGCGCGCGACTACGACGGCCGCGAGCTCTGGCGCTTCGACCGCAACGTGGAGATCGAGGCGCAAGACAAGCAGAAGGTATGGAGCGCGCGCGTGCACCACGACTGGCAGCGCACGGATTTTCCGGCCGGCTATTACTCGCCGTCGGCCGAGCCGAAGGCTACCGGCGGCAAGACGCTGCTGCTCACGCACGTCGACGCCAACGACGCGGCCGTGGCCGACAAGACCCTCGAGGACGACCGCCTCATCGAGATCGACGCGAACGGCAAGATCGTGTGGGAGTGGCAGGCGAGCCGCCATATCGGCGAGCTCGGCTTCGACCCGGCGGCTCGCGAGGCCATCAAGACCGGCGGCGGCCCGCGCGGCAACTACGATTGGCTGCACCTGAACGCTGCGGCTTACGTGGGCCCGAACCCGTGGTTCGACGCCGGCGATCGGCGCTTCGCGCCCGACAACGTGATCGTGAGCAGCCGCCAGGCGAGTCTGATCGCGATCGTCGCGCGCGACGGCTCGGTGGTGTGGCGGCTCGGTCCCGACTACAGCCTCAGCAAAGAGGAGCGCGCGATCGGCCAGATCATCGGCCAGCACCACGCGCACTTCATTCCGCCGGGGCTGCCGGGCGCGGGCCACTTGCTCGTGTTCGACAACGGCGGCTCGAGCGGCTACGGCGCGCCCACGCCGATCGCGCCGAACGGCCAGGGCATCTACGCGCGCGCCACCTCGCGCGTGCTCGAGATCGACCCGGTGAAGCTCGAGACGGTGTGGTCGTACACCAATCCGAATTTCTACAGCACCAACATCAGCGGCGCGCAGCGCCTGCCGAACGGCAATACGCTGATCACCGAAGGCGCGCCGGGCCGGGTGTTCGAGGTGACGGCCGACAAGGCGATCGTGTGGGAGTACATGAACGCGCCGTCGAAGTTCGGCCGGCACTCGAACGCGGTGTATCGCGCCTACCGCATCCCGTACGGCTGGCTGCCGCAGGCCGGCAAGCCGCAGGAGCGGCCCGTGCACGCGCCGCCCGCTGGCGAGTTCGTGCTGCCGCCGGGTTGAAGCCGATGAACCCGCGCAACCAGCTCGCGGCGTTCGCGCTCGCGTTCCTCGCAGCCACGGCGTGCGGCGAGGCCGCTGCCGGCGTGACCGCCCGCCGCTTCGACGAGAACCCGCTCGTGAGCGTGCGCTCCGATCCGTCGCTGGGCGACAACGTCCGCGGCCCGTCCGTGATCAAGGTGCCTGCCTGGGTGAAGAATCCCCTCGGCAAGTACTACATGTACTTCGCGCACCACCGCGGCACGTTCATCCGTCTCGCCTACGCGGACTCGCTGCACGGCCCGTGGAAGGTGTACGTGCCGGGCGTGCTGAACGTGTCGCAGACCGCTTTGTTTCGCCCGCAGCCCGATCCGCCGTACGAGATCTACGGCGTCTACACGCACGTGGCCTCGCCCGAGATCATGGTCGACGACGCGAACCAACGCATCGTGATGTGGGTGCACGGCCAGTTCTCCGACGGCCAGCGCTGGCCCGACGATCCGCTCGCGGCGCAAGCCTGGCTCCGGGAGCACGGCTACAGCCAGGTCACGCAGGTCACCGTGTCCACCGACGGATTGCACTTCGAGGCGCGGCCGGCGATCAGCCGCGAGCCGTATCTGCGCGTGTTCGAGCACGGCGGCGCGTACTTTGGGCTCGTGCGTCTCGGCCGGCTCGTGCGCTCGTCGGATCCGCTCCAGCCATTCGTGAACGGGGAGAGCCCGTTCCGCGACACGCCGTACCACAACAAGGTCCGGCACGTCGCGCTGCTCCGCGACGGCGACCTGCTGCACATCTTCTTCTCGGTGATCGGCGACGCGCCCGAACGCATTCTGCACACGACGATGCCGCTCGCCGGAGACTGGAAGGATTGGAAGGTGGGCGCGGTCGACGAGGTGCTGAAGCCCGAGGCCCGCTACGAATGCCCGGACTGGCCGGTGCGCCCGTCGGAGGTCGGCGAGATCTACGGCGCAGCGCGGCAACTGCGCGATCCCGCGCTGTACGTCGAGAAGGGCGCGGACGGCAGGCGGCAAGTGACTCTTTTTTTTACCGTGTGCGGCGAGCAAGGCGTGGCCGCGGCCGACGTCGAGATAGAATCGCCCTAGTGGCGCGGGGCGCGCTTTTCCCCCGGGGCGGTTCGACACCATGAAATTTTACGAATGCCGGCGGCTTTGGCTTTGCGCCTTCCTGGCCGGCGCTTCTGCGCAGCTGCACGCTCAGACGAGCACGACGTGGAGCAGCTACTCCGCCGACTCGCACGCCACGCGCTATTCGCCGCTCGCGCAGATCGACAAGTCGAACGTCGCCAACCTGCGCGTGGCTTGGCGGCACCCGCAAGTCGATCCGAAGATCCTGGCGGACAATCCCGACCTGAGCGTCTCGAATCGCTATATGGCCACGCCGATCTACGTCGACGGCCGGCTCTACATCCCGAACGGCTTCGGCCTCGCCGAGGCGATCGACCCGAAGACCGGGCGCACGCTGTGGACGCAGACGCCGCTCATCGCCGGCGTGGAGGGCCTGCCGTCGCTGATGATCAGCAAGGGCGTCGCATTCTGGGGTGCCGGAGCCGACGCGCGCGTCTTCAACGTGCGCCAGCAGCACTTGTTCGCGCTCGATCCGCGTACCGGCGAGCCGGTCGCGAGCTTCGGCGACGGCGGCAAGGTCGAGCTCAGCACCGAGGAGTTCCGCTACAAGTGGGCGGGCGTGCCGGTGGTCGCGGGCGACCTGGTGCTCGTGGGTGCGTCGATGCTCGAACAGGACTCGGCCGTATACAAGGACGGGCCGCCGGGCGAGGTCCGCGCGTTCGACGTGCGCACCGGCAAGCTGCGCTGGTCGTTCACGGCTATACCAAAGGCCGGCGATCCGGCCACGGCCACATGGAAGGACGACGCGTGGAAGTACTCGGGCGCCGGCAACGTCTGGTCCACGTTCAGCTACGACGCGGAGCTCGGGCTCGTCTACATCCCCACCACCGGCGGCACCAACGACATGTACGGCGGCCACCGGCTCGGTGACGATTTGTACACGAGCTCGATCGTCGCCGTGAATGCGAAGACCGGCGAGCGCGTGTGGCACTTCCAGACCACCCATCACGATCTGTTCGACTACGATCTGCCGGCGCAAGCCAACCTCGTCGACATCACGGTGGACGGCCGCAAGATCAAGGCGCTAGCGCAGGTCACGAAGCAGGGCTTCGTGTTCGTGCTCGACCGCGTCACCGGCAAGCCCGTGTGGCCGATCGAGGAGAAGCCCGCGCCGAAGTCCACGGTGCCGGGCGAAGTCACGTCGCCCACGCAGCCCGTGCCGACCAAGCCGCCGCCCTACGAGCACCAAGGGCTCACGGAGAACGACCTCATCGACTTCACGCCCGAGCTGCGCGCCGAAGCGCTCGAGCTCGTGAAGCGCTACGTGATCGGGCCGCAGTGGACGCCGCCGTCGGTGATCAGCCAGGAGCCGAACGGCAAGCTCGGCACGATCCAGCTCGCGGGCGCGAGCGGCGGAGCCAACTGGAACGGAGCCGCGTTCGACCCCGAGACGCAGATGCTGTACGTGGGGTCGCGCAGCGTGGCGTTCGTCGCGGACTTGTTCGCCCCCGATCCCAAGCGCTCCGACTTGCGCTACCGCGCCGGCATGCGCGAGATCTTCAACGGCCCGCGCGGCCTGCCGATCATGAAGCCGCCGTACGGACGCATCACGGCGTACGACTTGAGCACCGGCGAGCAGGCGTGGATGGTTCCGAACGCCGACGGCCCGCGCAACCATCCTGCGATCGCGGCGCTGAAGCTCGGGCCGCTCGGCGACGCGACGCCGTCGGCGGTGATCGTGACCAAGACGCTCTTGTTCATCACCGAGCCCGACAAGAGCACGCCGCGCTCGCCCGCGAACGTGGGCGGCACGAGGTTCAAGGCGCTCGACAAGGCAACCGGGGCGACGCTCTGGTCGATCGACCTCGGCGTCGGCCAGAACAACACGCCGATGACGTACTTGCACGACGGCAAGCAGTACGTGGTCGTGTCGGTGGGCAGCACCGACTATCCGGCCGAGCTGGTAGCGATCGCGCTGCCCTAGCACCCTCGGCAACTATTTCGAGCCGGAGCGTGGCACGCGTCAGCCCGGGGCTCAGGCGCAGCCGTCACGCGGTATCGGCACGCGCGCCCGCGTCACCGCTGAGCTGCGGGAGCTGCGCGCTCGAGCTCATCGATCCAGTTCACGACGATTCGCAGATTGACGCTCTGCTGCGCGTCGCCGGCCGTGACGGCTTTGAGCATCAGAAAGTGCGCGCCATCCGGAGACACGTCGTACGGCGTGCCGCGGATGGTGAGTAGCGGTGGGATCTTGAACAGCGCGCGTGGCGCGAGCGCGCGAAAATTCGCTGTCGTGTCGACTTCCACGGCGATCAGCTCGTCCCCGTTTAGGTAGAGCAGCTCACGCCCGTTGCGGTTCCAGCGCGGGGAGCTGCCGCCGCCGCGCGATACCGGCGATTTGGCGCCGGGGCCCGGAAACGGCACGACATAGACTTCGTTGCGGCCCGACTCGTTCGACGTATAGGCCACATAGCGGCCATTGGGCGAGAGCACGGCCGACGTCTCGCTGAACGGCGTCACCAGGAAGTCACGCGGTTTTCGATTCGGCTCGAGCGGGGCCAGCGTACCGTCGAGATCGACGGCCAAGATGTCCGTGTTTGCACCCACGTCGTTCGCGACGAGCAGCGCTTTGCCGTCGGCGCCGAGGGACGTAGGAACTACGAGCCCGCGCATCCAGCTCGAGTTGGCGATCAACGTGCTTGGCGCGCCGCTGCCGTCCGCGGGCACCGTTTGGATCTCGACCCCGAGGTTTGCGAGCGAGCCCGAGTGCATATAGACGAGCCGTTGGCTGTCCGCGGTCCACGAGACGCCCACGTTTGCGCCGCCGAAAGTAGCTCGAACGAACCGGTCGCCGTCGAGCTCGTAAATCCAAACATCTGCCGCAGTCGCGTTGCTGCCGTCCATGATCGCCGTCGATGCGCGCCGCCCGTCGGGCGCAAACGTGATCTCACCGTAGAGCTGCGGCCTCTCCGCGAGCACGCGTTCGGTGCCGGCGCGATCCATCTCGATCAAGATCGCGTCGCCCACGGGCCCCCGCTGGCCTGGGGCCGAAAGGTACGCCAGCGTGCCGGACGCGGACACCGTCGCGCTCGACAGCGAGGCGATTCCGTAAACGTCGCTCGCGACGGGCCGTATTGAGCCGGTTTTCAGGGTTCGCGAATCGAACGGCACCGCGAACAGAGTTTCCTCGTTCCCGTAGAGCACGTAGCCGCGAGTCGGATCGCGGCTCGACGGCAGGAACGAGGCCATGCCGGCAGCGTCCAGAACGGTCTTCGTCTCCCGCGTAGAGAGGTCCATCACGTCGACGCTGCCCGTGGCGAGGCCGGCGTTCCCGTACCACGTGTAGAGGAGCTTCCCGCCGGGCAGCAGCTTCGGGTGCTCCACGGTCGCCCGGCCATTTTCGCCTCGACGCCCCGCAACGAGCTCCGCGGTACCGCCGCCTTCGGCGACGCGCATGATCCCGGAATCGGCGCCGAAGTAGATGAAACCGTCGCTGCCCCAATCGCAAAGGTCGGCTTGAACCAGGTTTTGTGCGACCGTTACCGAGCCACCGCCCGACAGCGACGCCTTCTTCAACGCGTGGCCGCTCACTCCGGCGCTGAACGCGAGCCATGAGCCGTCGGGTGAGAAGCACCCCGCGAGCTGCGTGGCATCGCCGGTGCCCGCGATCATGCGCGGCTCGAACTGGTCGAGGTCGCGCACGACGATCCCTAAGCCGGCGCTGTTTCGATAAGCGACGTGCTGGCCATCCGCGGAGATGGCGACGTACGGGGTCGAGAGCGACACGGAGACAGGCATGGACAGCCGCGTGATCGGGCGCGGCTGGGTCTTCGGCCAGAGCAGCCACGTGCCGAGCCCGATGGCCGCTGCGCCGATCGCGGCTGCCGCGGCGAGCTTCGCGCCGCGCTGCCACGCGGGCTCCTGGGCGACGCGCCCGGCCGGCGTCTCGAACGCGCCGCCGAGCGCGAGCTTCACGTCACCGATGTCGCGGATTCTCTTCTTGGCGTCCTTCTGCAGGCACGCCGTCAGAACCTTGCGAACGACGGGCGGCACGTCGCGCGGCAGCGCGCTCATGTCGACCTCGCGCTCGAGCACGCGCCCGACCGTTGTCGTCGCGTCCTCTCCTTCGAACGCGGGCTTCCCCGCGAGCATCTCGTAGAGCACGCAGCCGAACGCCCACACGTCGGTGCGCCTGTCGATGAACTTGCCGCGCGCCTGCTCGGGGCTCATGTACGCCGCCGTGCCCAAGATCAGGCCGATCTGCGTCATCGACGGCGTGTTCGCGAGCTGCGTTTGCTGCGGTCCGCTCGCGACGAGCACGGGCTGGAGCGCCTTCGCGATGCCGAAGTCGAGGATCTTCACCGTGCCGTCGGGGCGCAGCTTGATGTTCGCCGGCTTGAGGTCCCGGTGCACGATCGAGCGCTCGTGCGCGGCCTCGAGCGCGTCCGCGATCTGCATCGCGATGGGCAGCGCTTCGGCCAGCGGCACCGGGCCTCGGGCGATGCGATCCGCGAGGCTCGGCCCGTCGACGAGCTCCATCACGAGCCCCGTGGTTGGGCCCGTGCGCTCGAGCCCGTAGACGTGGGCGATGTTCTGGTGGCTCAGCGCCGCGAGGAGCTCGGCTTCGCGCTGGAAACGCGTGAGCCGGTCCGCGTCGTGCAACAGGAAATCCGGCAGGATCTTGATCGCAACGTCGCGCTTCAAGTTCGTGTCGGCGGCGCGATAGACCTCGCCCATGCCCCCAACGCCGATCAGCGCGGCGACTTCATAGGGACCGAAGCGGGTACCTGGAGAGAGCGGCATCGGGTGGGCCTCGGAGGCGGCCTTCCCTTGCCTCGTGACGGTTGTCTGGCGGCGGATTCTACCCGATCGGGCGCGGATCTTGTCGCGAGCGCGCAGTCTGCAGGCCGCGCGGTCTATCATGGGCGCCGTGAACAGGCTCATCGCGGTCATCTGCTCGTGTCTCATGTGCGTGCTCTGCGCTCATGCGCAGAACGCGCCGCAGGCGCCCGCGGCCGCAACGCAGGCGCGGCCCGCCGACCCGGTCGCGAACCGCGCCGTCATGAACGGCGATCAAGTCGTGCGCATCCTCGACGAGACGGTGAGCTGGTACCGCATGCTCGGCGTGCAGCAACAGTCCTCGACGCAGCCGAGCGACTTGCTGATTCTCTACGCGAACCGGCAAACGGCGGATCGCGTGGTGCAGCTCGCGTTCGAGATCGCGCGCGCAAACGCCGAGCTCCTGAGCAGCCAAGGCGAGCTCGAGCAGGGTGACGCGGCCGCGGCGCAGGCGGCGCTCCAGCAGAATCAAAAGGACCTCGACGCGCGGCGGGAGTCGATCCAGTCCGAGATCGCGGCCACGCAGCGGCAGCTCGCCGCCGCCACTCCCGCCGAGCGCGGCGAGCTGCAAACGAAGGCAAGCGAGCTCCAGAGCGAGCTCGATCTCGTGAACGCGCGGCGCAATCTGCTGAAGACGATGACGGAGTTCGCCCACGCCAACGGCTCGGGCGTGAGCGCGCTCAAGGAGCACATCAACGCGATCGCGGCGTCGATTCCCGCGGCGGCCATGACGCCGGAGAACGGTGCGGTGGAGCCCATGGTTTCCGCGCCGGGCGTCACCGCTGTGCAGGCGACCGCCGAGCCGACCACCGGCAGTCGATTCGGCATATGGGATCTGGCTTCCGACGTGCTCCGCCTCACGCACAAGCTCGCCACGATCGACGAGATCGACCGCCGCACCACGGCTCTGCAGGAAACGTTCACGCAGATCCGCTCTGCGCCCGAGGAACAGATCAAGACGCTCACGGCTCGCGGCGACGAGATCGCCGCCCTCGCGGGCGCCAGGAACGCCGCGCAGCTCAAGACCGCTCGCGACGAGTACGACACGCTCGCCTGGCTCTTCGATCAGACGTCGGCGATCCTCATCCCGCTCGCCAAGGTCGGCGTGCTGCTCGATCAGTACCACAACAACCTCCACAGCTGGCGCGCCGCCACGCGAGCGCAATACCTCATGGCCTGGAAGACGCTCGCGGCGCGAGCGGCGCTGCTGCTCGTGATACTCGGCGTCGTGATCGCGGCGGGCGAGCTCTGGAAGCGCGCGGTCTTCAGATATGCGCAGGACACGAGGCGCCGGCACCAGCTGCTGCTCGTGCGGCGCTTCGTGCTGTGGACGGTGGCGCTCGCGATCATCGGCATCGCGTTCGCGTCGGAGGCGAGCTCGTTCGCGACCTTCGCCGGCTTGCTCACCGCCGGCGTGGCCGTGGCGATGCAGAGCGTGCTCGTGTCGATCGTCGGCTACTTCTTCCTGATCGGCAAATACGGCTTGCGTGTGGGCGATCGCGTGCAAATCGGCGGCGTGACGGGCGAGGTGATCGACGTGGGCCTCGTGCGGCTGCACATGATGGAGCTCGGCCCGCAGTTCGGCGCGACCGGGCGCGTGGTCGCGTTCGCGAACTCGGTCGTGTTCCAGGCGTCGGGCGGCCTCTTCAAGCAGATCCCGGGCGTGAATCTCGCGTGGCGCGAGCTCACGCTCGCGGTTCCCGAGGGAGCCGACTACTCGGCGGTGAAGCAACGTCTGCTAGAGGCCGCGAAACACGTGCTCGCGGACTACCGCGACGAGATCGAGCGGCAGGCGCGCGAGCTGCGGCGCACGTCGGTGTCGAGCTCTGCGGAGAGGACGGACCCGTACGTGCAGCTGCGTTTCGCGGTGCGCTCCGTCGACGCCATCGTGCGCTATCCGGTGCCGATGCAGCGCGCGGCCGAGGTGGACGAGCGGATGTCGCGCGAGCTGCTCGACGCGATCCGCGATGCCGGCGGGCACGCCAAGTTGACGGCGCAGCCGACGTAGCGCTCGACATGTTGCTCCATCGCCTGCTGCACGAGCCGCAGCACCTCTGGGTGCGGCGCGCGCTCGTTTCCGCGACCGACGCGGCGGCGCTCGAGGTCGTGATGGCTCCGGGCGGCGTGCGCCAAGCGAACGAGGTCGGCTACGTATCGCTCTATTTCGACCGGCACGACGGCGCGTTACTCGAGCGGCGCAACCACGCCGTGGCTAGCGCGGGCGACTGGGTGATGGCCTGGGTCGGCACCCTGCACACCGGCAGTTTCGGCGGTTGGCCCGTAAAGATACCGTGGTTTGTGCTCGGGCTAGCGCCGCCGCTGCTCGTCGTCACCGGCGTGTTGATGTGGTGGAACCGCGTGGTGCGCAAGAAGCTCGCGCGATTGCCTTCGTAGCGGTCGGTATCACTACCAAAGCAACGGCAACACTCGCTTGGTGCGGGCTCGGTAAGACGGCCACTGCTCGGGGAATTCGCCGGCCAGGAATTGCGCTCCAGTTGCGGCCGAGAGACGTTCGCGCCCAGAGCGCCACGGCAAGTCCGGCATAGGAAAGGATCACTGCCGCGGCGGCGAGCGCTGTACTGAACGGCCAGAGGGTTGCCGTGAACCACGTCGTGCTCGCTTCACCCGTCCATCCGCTCAGTCTTGCAACCATCAGCCCTACGCCGATGGCCACGAGTAGGGCAAAGGCCGCTTGCTTGGCCCGCGGGAGCCGATGACGAGATTCTTTGGCAGCGCGCGCGCTAAGCGCCCAGGCCGCCAGGAAGATGAGCCAGCACGAGCCGAGCAGCGCGATCGCGGTGCGCATGTCCAGCGCTCCCTCCGATGCCGAGCTTCGCCGACTTTACCCCACACGACGGAGTTGCTCACTGCCGCATTCGGCGCGGACGCGGAGCGCGTGAACGAAGTCGCGGCGGCATTGTGTTCGAAGCGCTAGATTCCGCGCCATGGATGCACGGGCGCACGTTTCCGATCGCGACCCGCGCTTTGGCGCGGGGCAGCTCTACGCCGTGGCTCTTGGCGCCGGTGCGGCGGCGTGGCTCATCACCGCGCTCCTCGGCGGCCGCAGCGAGGCCTGGGACTCGCCGTGGTACTGGTCGGCCGCGTATCCGCTGTGCATTGCGCTTGCCGGCGTGCTCGGCTACCTCGAGCCCGCGCGGCCGTGGCGCTGGGCGCTCGCAACGATGCTCGTGCAGCCGGTGGCGATGATCCTCACCGCCGACGGCTCCTTCGGCCTGCTGCCCCTCGGGCTGATCCTATTCGGAGTGCTGGCGCTGCCGGCGGTGCTCTGCGCGCGCATGGGTGCATGGCTCAGGCTACGCGGCCGGTGATCGCTCGGCCGTGCGACGCGCTACTGCGCGCCGCCGGAGCCAACGGCCTCGAACGAGCCTAGCGAGCACGACGGGCCGGGCGCGAAGCCCGCGCCGCGCCTCTCGAGCACGGTGATGAGATCCGAGCGGCACAGCTGCGCCGCGTTCGCGCGGTATGCGAACTGATCCCGATTCTTCAACGTGGGACACTCGTGCCGCAGCACGTTGCGATACACGTCGCCGTTGCGCATGTGGAACAGCACCGTGCCGTCGTCGACGACCTCGGTTCGGTCGATGTTCGTGAGCGCGACGCACCTGCGCGCGCCGCCGCCGTCCTCGGCGTAAGCGAGACCCGTCACCGTTGCGGCGGCGACTCCGACCGCGAGCGACAGCAGCGCCGCGCGGGCGCGCGCCGAGCCCGTCGAGTTCATCCTGAGCAGAGTCGCCATTGGGTGAGCTCCTTTCTTCACGATTGCTGCCACGCTAGCCCCGCAACGATGAATGCGCGATGAACGTCCGCGCGGTGTGCGTGCGGCTATCATGACGTTCGTGGACACCTTCGAATTCGCCGTTCTCGGCGCCGGCGCGATGGGCTCGATCTTGGCCGCCCATCTCGCCCGCGCCGGCCATTCCGTGGCGCTGCTCGCGCGCGGCCGGCGAGCTGCCCAGGTGCGCACCGACGGCTTGCGGATCGCGGGACTCACGCAGCTCACGGTGCCCGTGCAGGTCATCGACGATCCGGCGCGGCTTCACGAGGCGAACGTGCTCATCGTGGCCACCAAGGCCATCGGCACCGCGGAGTCGTTGCGGCCGCTCACGCACGCGAAGATCGGCTACGCGTTCTCGGTGCAGAACGGCGTGCTGAAGAACGACCTGTTGCAAGCGGCGTTCGGCCGCGAGCACGTTCTCGGCGCGCTCGCGAACCTGAGCGGCGAGCTGCTGCCGTCGGGAGAGGTGCTGTTCACGCGCAACGTGAGCCTGCAGATCGGGTCGCTCGCGGGCGGCATTCCCGACGCCGTACGAAACCTCGCACGCCACATCGACGCGGCGGGCGTGCGCGCCGTGGCGGTACCCGACGTCGCGGCCCGCGAGTGGTCGAAGTTCGTGGCCTGGGTGGGCATGGCCGGCGTGGCGATATCGACGCGCGTGGTCACTTGGAAATATTTGACGGACCCCGACGCCGCGCTCGTGCTCGTGCGGCTGATCCGCGAAATGGGCGAGCTCGCGTCGCGCGCCGGGGTGACGCTCACCGATGACGCCGTGTTCCCCGTCGCCACCCTCAACCGAATCGCCGAGGGGGACGCCGTGCGCGTGCTCAACGATATCGGCGCGCAGATGCGCGAGCACTCGCCGTCGCATCGGCTGTCTGCGCACCAGGACATCGACGCCAGCCGGCCGCTCGAAGTGGAAGAGACGCTCGGTCATGCGGCTCGCAGCGCCGTACTCGCGGGTCTCTCGCTGCCACTGGTCGACTCGGTTTACCGGATTGCCGCGGCCATCGATCGGACCTCGCGTATGCCGTGAGGCGCGCGCGAGGTTGAAGGCGCTCGTGTAGCATTTGCGGCCAACCCTCGATGGGATAGGACGGATGGGTAACGCGCGCGAGCTTCTGACGAGAGCGGCGATCACGACACTGCTCGCCTTTGCTGCCGGAATCGCCGTCGGCCAGACGCCTTCGGACACGCTGCGGCCGCTGCTCTGGCAGGCCGGCATGAAGCGCTCCGACGTCGGCGAGGTGAACGTCTTTCGCCGGTTCTCGTCGGAGCGCACGGATAAGATGCGCGAGTTCTACGGCGAGGTGCTCGGCATCATGCCGCTGCCGTCGACGGCCGCAGGCGGCAACGCGATGATCCGCTACCCGGTGGGCCTGTCCGAGGTGAAGCTATTTCCTTCACCGCCGTCCGCGCCCAACACCGCCACCGTGCGTGCCGCGATCGGCCTGCGGTTGCTCACGTTCTTTTTCACGGACGAGAAGTCACTCGCGCAGCGCTTCGCGCGCCACGGTATCGAGCCGCCGGACTTCCTCCCCACTACACGACCCGGCGCTACGAGCGCCGGCCTCGCGCAAGACCCGGACGGCGAATGGGTTGAGCTCGTGATCGTACCGAACGCGACGCCGGAGCAGCTGCGGCGGTTCGAGATCGGCCTCACGGTGGCGGATCTCGGCGCGAGCCGCGCGTTCTACCGCGATCTGCTCGGCCTCGAGGAGCACGCGCCGGTGCAGGACGAGCTGCTCGGCACGACGCGCTACAGCTACACGCACGGCACCACCACGATCAACCTCTGGTCGTTCGGCGGCGGCCTGCCGAAGGACACGGAGGACGCCGGCCTGCAGTACATCGTATGGAACGTGGCCGGCGTCGACGCCGTCGCGCAGGCGAAGAAGGCCAAGATCGACCGGCCGCTGTCCGCGCCCGGGCCGATGCGCACGATCTGGCTCGACGATCCCGACGGTGTGAGCAACTACTTCGCGGAAGCCGCGAGCAACGACAATACGCCCCCGGCGGTGCACTGACGAGACCAGGCAGGCCTGCCGCCGATCGCTAGTAGGCCAAGGACCACCTCGGTACGGCGGGCCGCGGCGGAATGAAGGCCGCGGCGCCACGCACCACTCTCGGCGATTCCTGCCGACGGCGGGACGAAAGTCCTATGTTCCCGCGCGGGCGGGGCGTGCCAGCCTCCGAGCTACGCGCCGAGCGTGCATTGCCGCCGCCACGGCGCTTCGCGCATTCGCAGTGTTGCAAGCATATTGCGGAGTCGGGGTACCGTGACGATCACGCAGCTGATCTCCATCTCGATCCAGGGCAGCATGGCGCTGATGGTCTTCTGCGTCATGCTCGACGCGCGGCTCGCGGATCTCGTCTACCTCTGGCGGCGGCCGTCGTTGCTGGCGCGCTCCCTGCTGTCGATGAACGTGCTCATGCCGGCGATCGCGATCGCGATCGCGTTCTCGTTCGCCGATCTCGACCGATCGCTGAAGATTGCGCTGATCGCGATGTCCGTGTCGCCGGTGCCGCCATTCCTACCGAGTACCGAAGTCAAGGCCGGCGGGCGCACGCCGTACGTCGTTGGGCTGCTCGCGGTGAGCGCGCTCTCGTCGATCGTGTTCGTGCCCGCGGCCGCTGCGTTCATCGGCCGGCTCTTCGGCGAAGAGGTGCACACGGACGCGAGCAAAATCGCCTTCATCGTCGGTAGCTCGCTGCTCGCGCCGCTCGTGCTCGGCATCGCGGTCGGCCGTCTCGCGCCGTCGGCGGCGAAGAAGATCTCGCGGCCGTTGTCGATTTTCGCGGCCTTGCTGCTCGTGGCGGCGTTTCTGCCCGTATTGGCGAAGATCTGGCCCGCAATTGCGGCGTCCGCCGGCAACTACACGCTGCTCACGATCGTCGCCTTCGCGGTCGCTGCGCTGGTTGCGGGTCATCTGCTCGGCGGGCCCGCGGCGCAAGACCGCACCGTGCTCGCGCTGTCGACCACGTCTCGCCACCCCGGTGTCGCGCTCGCGATCGCGAACGGCACGCCAAGCGTGGTGCCGGTGATCGGTGTCGTGCTCGTTTGCGTGGTGACGGGCGCCGTTCTCGGCGCGTTGTACGTGAAGGTCACGGGGCGCGGCGGCGCCGCGTACGCGCACTAGGACAGCACCACCCCGATGCGTGCGATCTCGGACACGTCGAAGAGCAATATCCCGTCGTTTGGCTATCCGGTGCCGTACGCGCTCAGCACGGCGGTGTTCCCGATCTACGGTTATCTCGCGATGGTACTTTCGTGACGCGGCACGCAAGCCCGCGCAACTCGAGCGACGAAGGCCGGTGGTCATGCTCATGAACGGGGAAGCAACATGAACGAATGGCTGAGAGCAATCACCGAGCCCACCATCGTGATCATCGACGCGGTCGCGTTCGCGATCATCGTGGGCGCAACGCTCCAGGTCGTGATCAGGCTGGCGCTCGCGGTGCTCCGGGGAGCGTCGAATCACGACAAGCGCACCATCGGGCTCGACTACGCGCGCTGGCTCGTGGCGGCGCTCACCTTTCAGCTCGCGGCCGACATCATCGAGTCGTCGATCAGCACGAGCTGGGAGTCGATCGGCCGCCTCGGCGCGGTGGCCGTGATCCGGACGTTCCTCGAATACTTCCTCGGCCGCGACGTCACGGAGTGGCGCGAGCGGCAACACGAAAGACACGCGCGGGAGGCCTAGCGATGGCACACGAGAATGCGGCGCACGTAACCTCGGCCTCGGGCCTGGACGACATCAAGACCGAGCTCGCGGCGCGCCGCACGGGGATGGCGTTTCACCGCACGCGGCTCGCCGCGGACAGAAACCTCATGGCCGTGATTCGCACGTCGCTGTCGATGATCGGCTTCGGCTTCACGATCTTCCAGTTCTTCACGAAGCTCCAGCAAGGAGGGGCGCTGCCCGTGGACAGCGGCACTGCGCGCACTTTTGGACTATCACTCGTGACGCTCGGCGTGCTGTTGCTCGTGCTCGGCATCGGTTATCAGGTCAGCTTCATGGTGCAGCAGCGCGCCGTGCGGGGACAGATGCGCGGCGCGGGCTTGATCCACGCCGAGACCGGCTTCCCCGTGTCCATGACGCTGATCGTCGCGCTGCTGCTGCTGTTGCTCGGCCTGCTCGCCGTTCTCGGCATGCTGTTCAACGTGGGTCCGCTCAAGTGAAGCGGCACGGCACCACCGCAAAGCCCGCGTCGGCCGCGGCGCGCGCCGAGAACCTGGTCTGGATACCGGGCGGCGAGTTCACGATGGGCTCGGACTCGCACTACCCCGAGGAGGCCCCTGCGCACCGCGTGAGCGTGAGCGGCTTCTTCATGGAGAAGCACACGGTCACGAACAAGGCGTTTCGCCGCTTCGTGGATGCCACGGGTTACGTCACGCTCGCCGAGAAGCCGGCCAATGCCGAGAACTATCCCGGCGCGAGCCCCGAGATGCTCGTGCCGTCGTCCGTGATGTTCCGCAAGCCCGACGGGCTCGTCGACTTGCGCAATCCGTACAACTGGTGGATCTACGTGCCGGGCGCCGACTGGCGCCACCCGCGCGGCCCCGGCAGCTCGCTGCAAAACCTGTGGGACCATCCCGTGGTGCACGTGGCGTTCGAGGACGCCGAGGCCTACGCGCGCTGGGCCGGCAGGGAGCTGCCCACGGAGGCCGAGTGGGAGCTCGCGGCGCGCGGCGGTCTCGACGGCGCCGAGTACGCGTGGGGGGCCGAATTCGCGCCCGGCGGCAAGCCGCAAGCCAACACCTGGCAAGGCGAATTCCCGTGGCAGAACCTGCTCCACGACGGCTACGAGTGGACGGCGCCCGTGGGCTCGTTCGCGCCGAACGGCTACGGGCTCTACGACATGGCGGGCAACGTCTGGGAATGGACCGTGGACTGGTACCAGGAGCACTCGAAGATCGAGCACGCCTGCTGCGGCCTCGTGAATCCGCGCGGCGGCGCGGAGCAGGCAAGCTACGACC
>DASUFK010000055.1:0-46689 GCA_036274615.1 Gammaproteobacteria bacterium
CGGCCACAGTTGCACGCCCTCGCCGAGCGCGAGCGCGTCGGCGTGCGGCGCCGCCTCGTCGGGCGCGGAAAGCACGTGCAGCCCGCCGAGCACCACCTTCGCGCCCCACTGCCGGTACCACCTCGCGAGCTCGTAGGCGCGGGCCGCGAACGTGAGGTGCACGGTGATGCCGACCACTTCGGGAAACGGGTCGAGCGGCGGCGCCCCTTGCAGCAGGTTCTCGTCCCAGTAACGCACCTCCCAGTGCGGCGGCGTGGCCGCGGCCGTGGCGGTGAGCGCGAGCGTGGGCGTGAGCACGTGCTTGCCGAAGCTCGCGTGCGGATCCTTGCGGTAGAACGGATTGATGAGGAGCGCGTAACGGCGGCGCATGGGGCCCGGAATCGCGTTCGCATCGAGCTCCGGCGGGTGAGTCATTTCTAACGGAAGCTGGCGCTTCGTTCTTGTGCCCAAGTGCGACGCTCCGCCAAGTAGTAAAGGACTTTACGGCGCAAAGTATAACGCTGTCAACGGGCCCGCCGCGGCTCGTCTTGCGAGCCGCGGGCGTGGGGATGCCGCCAGTCAGAGGATCACTTCGGAACGGGTATGTCGGCCGGCGCCTCGCGCCGAAGGAACTTCCACGTGCCGTTCTCGCGGATGAACTTGTCGTCGTAGTGCCCGAGGTAGACGAGCTTCGGCGCGCCATCGGTTCCCGGCGTGATGTAGATCCACTTGGTGGTCGCTGACGCGCGGTCGCCATGGATCTCGATCTGATCGTTGGTGAGCACGTGATAAGTGCCCGATCCGTTCGGCTTCGGATCGTGGCCGATGGTCTTGTCCATCAGCTGGAAGATGGCATCGGGACCCTTGGCCGTTCCCAGTCCGCCGACCCATTCGCCGTTCTGCGCGAACAAGCTCGCGAAGGTGCGGTAATCGCGGTGGTCGTGAGCCTGGCCGTAGGCCAGGATCAGCGCGCGGATGGCCTCGCGGTCCTCGAGCACCTGGACGCGCGCGGCCAGCGCATCGACGTCGGTTGCCGCGCGAACCGCCGAAGACGATATGCATGAAAACAATATGATAGCAGCGGTTGTTGAAGTAATCGTAAAAGTCAGAGCGCGCATGGCTTCCCCCTTGTTCGAAGCTCGTTCGCAGGCCGGGCAGTCAGCCCCGCCGGGCGTCCGGAATCATCGGCCGTTCGCCGCGACAGTGCCTTCGGCGCCGGTCTTCATCCGCATCTGAAACGGGTCGCTCGCGGCAATCGCTTGGATCAGCGCGTCGAGCGTCGTGCCGTTGGCCTCGGCCGCGCGAACGACGCCGCGGACTGCCGGCCGGTCGTAGTAGTCGAGCTCGCGGCCGAGCGCGTAAGTCATGAGCCGCTCGGCGAGCGCCGTGACGAACGTGCCGGAGCGCGACAGCAGCGCGCGCCGCAGATCGGCGGGCCCCGTGAGCTCGGTACCGTCCGTCATCACGGCCGTCGAATCGACCGGATGACCGTCCTCCTGCTCGCGCCAGCGCCCCACGAGATCGAAGTTGTCCAGCGCGAGGCCGAGCGGATCCATGATGGCGTGACACGCGGCGCAAGTGGGATTCGCGCGGTGCGCCTCGAGGCGCTCGCGCACCGTGTCGCCGGAAAGCTTGGCCGACTTCGCCGCTTCTTTGGAAAGGTCCGCGGCCGCACCGGGCGGCGGATTCGGCACCGCCGCGCCGAGCAGGTTCTGCACGATCCACTGGCCGCGCACCACCGGCGACGTCCGATTCGGCGCCGACGTGGCCGTGAGAAGGCTACCCTGTCCCAGCAAGCCCCGCCGCGGGCTGCCAGTCGGCAACGCGACGCGGCGCATGTAGCTGTCGCGCACGCCGTCGATGCCGTAGTGCGCCGCGAGCCGCTCGTTCAAGAACGTGTAGTCCGCGTCGAGTAGCGTGAGCACGCTGCGGTGACCGTGCAGCACGTCGGCGAAGAAGAGCTCGGTCTCGCGGCGAAACGCGTCGCGCAAGGCGGCGTCGTAGTCCGGGTCCTGCGACGGGAAATCGGCGAGCTCGCGGAGTCTCAACCATTGCCCGGCGAAGCTCTCGACGAATCGCTGCGAGCGCTCGTCCGCGAGCATCCGCTCCACTTGAGCGGATAGCACCTTGGGCTCGTGCAGCCGCCCGGCAGTCGCTGCCGCGAGGAGCTCGTCGTCCGGGATGCTGCTCCACAAGAAGAACGACAGGCGTGACGCGAGCTCTACGTCGGTGATCCGATAGGGCGCCTCGAGGCGCGCCTCGGCCGGCTCGCGCTCGAATCGATAGAGAAAGCTCGGGTCGACGAGCAGCCGCGACAACGCGTACTGGATGCCCGCCTCGAAGTCGCCGCCTTCGTCGCGGCCGAGCCGGTAGAACTGCATCAGGAGCTCGAGCTCCGCGCCGCCGGAGTCGACGGGACGCCGATACGCGCGGGTGGCGAGGCGCGTGAGGATGCGGCGCGCGCACGCGGCTTCTTCCGCTGCGGCGCCGGGACGGCAGTCCGAGAAGATCGCGCGGCGGCTCGGAGTATCGCCGGCGCCGGTGGCTTCGTACGGGCCGTCGATCACGATTCCCAGCACGGCGCCGCCGAGCTCCACTTCTCCCTGGTAATGCTCGTTGACGCCCGCGCAATGTTGCTCTTCGACCAACGCCGCGGTGATCCGCTGCGGACCGGCGGGAACGCGGAGCCGAAAGCTTCGCCGGCCGTCGAGGCTCACCGGCGTGCCGTTGAAAGTGACGTCGAGACTCGGCCCGTCGCAATAGACGAGCCGGCCGGTGGGGTTGTTCCAGCCCGAGGACGGCACGCTGGCCTGCACGGTGAATCGGTACTCCGCGTCGAGGGGAAAATTGTGCAGCACCGCGAGCCCGCCGCGCGTGCCGAGCGGCAGGCCCTCGACGTGCCGTTGCTGCGCGGCGCCCGCCGGCGCCGCGTAGCGAATCTCCGTGTGACCCATGGTGCGGTCGCCGACGGCTCGGCGGCCGATCTGCATGGCGGCTTGCGCGTAGCCTTCGAGCAATGTCGGCGACACGCTGAGCGCCGCCGCGATATTGTCGAATCCGCCCGCGGAGACGTCGACCGGTAACGCGGCCGCGATCGGCCCGGCGTCGTACGCGAGCAGGTCGCGAACGGCGTACGCGTACTCGGTGCGGTTGAGCCGCGCGAGCGGTTTGGCGCCGACGTTCGGCGCACGCGCCCACGCGGCGTCGAGCTCGCGCTCGAGAAGCGCCGCCGTGGCGTCGAGCACGGAGCGCTCCGGCCGCGGCTCGCCTTTCGGCGGCATCAGCCCGGCGCGCAGCTTGCGCACGGCGGCTTCCCATACGGCGGCGTTACGGCCGATGTCCCTGCGATCGAGCTTCTTGAACGAGATGCCGCCTGCGAGATCGTCGTCGTTGTGACAGCCCACGCAGTAGCGGTCGAGCACCGCCAACTGCCGCTCGGGCGCGCGCCACCCGATCGTGAATGCGAGTGCCGCGGCACCGGCCGCGGCCACCGCTCCAGCGATCATCCAACGACGGTCCAAGCGTGCGCCTCCCGAGCGTGAGTCCCGCAGGAGATTCTGCATCAATGCGGGGTCGTCGGGGGACTGTTCACGGCGCCGCCGCCGCTGCACCCCGAAGGATATTGGCGAGCCCGTAGTTGCCTTCGTGGCACGCATACTCGTAGATCGGACCTTCGGTGCGCCGGATTTCCATCTCGCCCGACCAAGGCGATGTCCAGGTGGTGGGGTCGTCGACGGTGAATTCGTAGCG
This sequence comes from Gammaproteobacteria bacterium, assembly GCA_036274615.1. Classification (GTDB taxonomy): domain Bacteria; phylum Pseudomonadota; class Gammaproteobacteria; order Steroidobacterales; family Rariloculaceae; genus FEN-1219. The sequence goes on from DASUFK010000055.1 coordinate 3,730, forward strand.
CATCGTATCCGGCGACGTCGGCGTGAAGCGCTCGACCACGTGCAGGTGCTCCGTGGCGAAGATGTCCTGGCGTGTGTTCTGCGGCGATCCCCGGAAGTTGGTCTTGTCGGTGAAGTTGGTGGTGTCGACCACGAGCGTGGGTCCTTCCCAGCGCCCGATCGAATGACCCGCGAGCCACTGCACGCCGGCCCCGGGGTGCGGGCGGCCGTCCAAGTAGACGATGCGAACGTCGTGCATGAGCTCGTGGCGGATGATCACCGCATCGGCGGTCTGCAGGATCTCCAGGTTCGCGCTGTAGGTGGGCGGCACCATCGGCGGGCCGACGTTACCCCAGGAGATGCAGCGCTCGGCGAGCGATCGGCTCGCGGCGCCGGTGGTGACTTTCTCCGCGCGCTGCGCCGCGAGCTGTTGCGCATGACGTGCCTTGCCCGCCGCCGTGAGCGGCGGCACCTTGCCGTCGCGCGGCTCCACGATCAGCGACGTGCGCAGATTCGCCACCTTGCCGTAGTTCTCGGCCTGCCAGATCGCGTCGTCGTAGTGGATGTCGTCGGCGGCCTGCGCTTCCAAACGGTCGGTGCGCGACTTCACGTACGCGAGCGCTTCCTCGCGGGTGAAGAGCTCCTTGCCGGCGAGCTCGGCGGGCCGCTCGAGCGGCGTATAGGTGTCGTTGGTCCAATCGCCCTGGATGTTCGGCTGGCCGTCGGCCGTCAGCGCCGGCGTCCAAGGCTCCGCACCCTTGCGGACCTGAGCGATCGTGGGGCTCGCGAGGCCGAGAGCGGCGAGACAGATTGCCGAGGACCAATTTCGGGTCTCGAGGCGCATAAGACCTCCGACGCACGGCGTACCTGGGAACGCTACGGCCGCCGCAACACTCCGTCAACCGCGTGTGCCGCCCCCGCGACTTCGCGCGCGTCTGGCGCTAGAGTGCGGGCGCTTCCGGAGCGCGCGAGTGGAGTGATGGAAATAGAGCTGCAAATTCATGTCCCTCTGGCAGGTAGAGACGATCGTTATTTCGTGACGCTGTCGCGTGCGCGGCTGACCTTCGGCCGCGGCGATCGGGTCGCAACCTGCGTCGGGCGCAGCGGCCAAGACCCGAAATGGGAGGACGACGAGCGTCCCAAGAGCATCTTGAAGCGCGACCTGATCTGCCCGCCGGCCGGGTTCGCGAAGATGCTGCTGCGCGTCTGGGAAGCGTGGCTCACGGGTGATCTCGACGAGGAGCAGGTTGCCGCGGAGCTTCACGCCCTCACGAGTTGGCTCAACGCCACCACGCGCGCGATGCCGCGCACCGAGTTCTGGCGCCGCAACATCTAGGAGCGGCAAACCGCCAATCCCATCGAAGCGGGGTCGCGCCGGGGCATCCGGCGCGATTGCGCGGGCGAAATTTGAAACTTTGGAAAGGCACCGCGACGCGGCCCGGCACTCTCGGCCGGGCAGGGTCGCGGCGGCTTCCCGTCGATTCGGGCCTAGGAACCGGCGACGTTGCTCGCAATTGACAGAAGCGCGCAGCGATCCTGCGCGCTCCCCGGTGCACCCCGCGCCCGCGCCGCCGCGCGGCCTGCTTATTGCATCAGCGCCGCTGGCCGCACTTTTCCGGGCAGCGGCGCGATTAGGGAGATGACCTACAAGGAACTCGATCGGCGCGGATGCGCCGCAGGAGGGAAAACCATGTTTCACATCCGTGTGCGTGCATTCGCGGCGAGCGGCGGGGCGTCGTGCATCAAGCTTCCGGCCGCGGTCGCGTTTCCTACCGACGCGCGGCTGCTCGAGCGAATCGAGACGTCGCGCCGGGCGCTGCCGTTGAACAGCGTGAAGCCGTTGCGCCGCGTCCTGCAGCCTTGACGTTCTCGAGCGCGGGCGGCGCCTCAGCGCGTGCCCGGGCCCGACGGCGTGGATGCACCTTCCACCGGCTCGATCTTGAGCACGGTGCCGTCGGCTCGGGTACCGCCGAAGCTGCGCTCGGTGGCCACGTAGATGAAACCGTCGGGGCCTTGCTGCACGTCGCGAATCCGCAGGCCGAGCTGGCGCAGCACGGGCTCGCGGCCCTCGGCCTGTGACGGCTGGCCGAACGACACGCGCTGCAGGTTCTGCTGAGTGAGCGACCCTACCAGCATGCTGTTCTTCCACTGCGGAAACTTGTCGCCCGTGTAGAAGGCGAGGCTCGACGGGCTGATCGAAGGCACCCAGAACATCCGCGGATCGTCCATACCGTCCTGGTGATACGGATGCTCGGACGGCAGCGAGCCCGTGTAATTGCGGCCCATCGACACCAACGGCCAACCGTAGTTGTGGCCGGGCTTCAAGATGTTCACCTCGTCGCCGCCCATCGGCCCGATCTCCGCCTGCCACAGCTCGCCCGTCTGCGGGTTGAACGCGAGGCCGTAGCCGTTGCGGTGACCGTAGGTGTAGATCTCGGGTTTCGCGCCGGGCTTACCGACGAACGGATTGTCCTTGGGGATCGAGCCGTCGTCGTTCAACCGCAGCGTCTTGCCGACGTCGTTGCTCAAGTCCTGCGCCTTGAGGCGCAGGCTGTTGTCCTCGGTGCCGGTGCAGCAGAGCCGGTCACGGTCGCCCACGGTCACGTAGAGCGTGTCGTCGGGCCCGAACAGGATCTTCCCGGCCATGTTGCCGCTCGATTCCCACGCGTCGGCCACGAAGATCTGCTCGGCCTTGGCGATCTTGGCACCGTCGAGCCTGCCGCGCGACACCGCGAGCGTCGTACCGCGCTCGCCGGTGAGCGGATGCGACCAGTACACGAGCTTGTTCGCGGCGAACTTCGGGTGCACCGCGATCCACGCGAGCTTGTCGTTGTTTTCCTTCGAGGTGCCCGCCGGCACGGTGTAGACCGGCTCCGGCAGGAGCGCGCCGTCGCGGATCATGCGGATTCGGCCGGCTTCCGCCACCAGGAGCGTCTTGCCGTCCGGCAGGAACGCGAGGCTCCACGGATGCGCGAGGCCGCTCGCCACGGTGACGACACGGATCTTGCCGCCTCGCACGTCGAGCTCCTGATCGGCGCTCGCGGCGTTCGACGCGGGTTGCGCGCAGGCACCGATCGAGACGGCGGCGAGCAGCGCGGCAGCGCCGAGCTTCGCCGGATGGCACAGGTTCATGAAAGCTCCCCCCGGAGTTCGTGTGCGGCGGGCGGATCGTAGCACGCGTCATCCGCGGTCAGGCGCCGCGGCCGCCAACCACGGCGGCCGACCCTCTATAGTGGCGGCATGAAGATCGCGACTTACAACGTGAACGGCGTCCGCAAGCGTCTACCGCGGCTCCTCGAGTGGCTCGAGCGGGAGTCGCCCGACGTGGTCTGCCTCCAGGAGCTCAAAGCGGACGACGCCGCGTTCCCGGCGCTCGCCATTCAGGCCGCAGGCTACGACGGTGTCTGGCACGGGCAAGCGGGATTCAATGGCGTCGCGGTGCTCGCGAAGGGCGGGGCGGTCGTCGAACGGGCGCGCGGCCTGCCGGGCGATCCCGACGACACTCACAGCCGCTACCTCGAAGCCGCCGTCGGCGGCGTCGTGGTGGCATCGTTGTACCTGCCGAACGGCAACCCCCAGCCCGGCCCGAAGTTCGACTACAAGCTGCGCTGGTTCGAGCGGCTCATCGAGCATGCGAAGGATCTCTGCGCAGCGGGCGAGCCGGCGGTGCTCGCCGGCGACTTCAACGTCGTGCCCACGGATGCCGACGTTTACGACCCGGTGGCGTGGCGCAACGACGCGCTGCTGCAGCCGGAGACCCGTGCCTGTTTCGGCCGTCTGCTCGAGCAGGGCTGGATCGACGCGCTGCGCACGCGTCATCCCGGCGAGACGATCTACACGTTCTGGGATTACTTCCGCAATCACTGGCAGCGCAACCGCGGGCTGCGCATCGACCACTTGCTGCTGAATCCGGCTGCCGCGCGGAGGCTCGGCGACGCGAACGTCGACCGCTGGGTGAGAGGCCAGCCCGAGGCGAGCGATCACGCGCCCACGTGGGCGGTGCTCGGAGCCGGCTAGAGCGCGCGCGCCCAGAACAAGCCGGTGCGCAACGTGAACGAGCCGTGGGCGTCGATCGCGAGCGCTTCGCACACCTCGCGCGGCGCGCCCGTCTCGAGGCGGCGGATAGCCGCCGCGGACTCCGGCGGAGTGCGCATGCGCTCGATCCACGGCCCGAACTCGATGCGAGTGGGCCACGCCGATTCCTCGATCGCGGCGAACCCCGCGTCCGCGAGCGCCGCACGCCACTGCGCCGCCGTGAGGTCGCGCACATGGCTCGGGTCGCGCAGCAGCTCGAGCGCCTGCAGGTGCGTGTCGACGAGCGGCGAGTCGTCGCCGAGCGCGTCGATCATCAACAGGTAACCGCCCGGCTTCAGCACGCGGCGCAGCTCGCGTAGCGCGGCCGGCACGTCGCGCCAGTGATGCGCGCTGTAGCGGCTCGCGGCGGCGCAGAAAACGGCGGACTCGAACGGCAGGGCGGCCGCCTCCGCCGCATGAGGGGTCACGTTCGCGAGCCCGCGCTCGCGCGCAGCCGATTCGACGATCGCGCGCATGCCCGGAGACGGGTCGACGGCCGCGACGCGTGCCACGTGGGGCGCGAGCGCGAAGGCGAGGTGGCCTGCGCCGCAGCCGACGTCGACGATCGCGGCTCGCGGTGGCAGCGAGGCGCGGACGAGCTCGCGTGCCCGCTCGAGATCGGGCCCGGCGGAGTGCACGGCGCTCGTCAAGTACTGACGGGCTTGGCTGTCGAATTGCTCGAGGACGGCTGCGTCGTGGGTTCGCATCGCGTGGCTCCGTGAGAAGTGCCGGAGCCAAATGCTGGCCCTCGCGTTATCCTGTTAGAAGGTAGCCAGTTATCCTATTACAAGATGCAACTCGAACGCTCCAGCTCGAAGCTCCGCAAGCAGCTCGGCGAGTTCCTCCGTGCCCGGCGCGATCTGCTGAAGCCCGAGGACTTCGGCCTGCCCGCCGGCCAGCGTCGCCGGGCGCCCGGCTTGCGGCGCGAGGAGGCCGCGCAGCTCTGCGGCATCAGCCCCACGTGGTTCACGTGGATCGAGCAGGGCCGCACGACGTCCGTGTCGGTGCCCACGCTCGCGGCGATCGCACGCGGGCTCAAGCTGTCGCGCGCGGAGCGGAGCTACCTCTTCGAGCTCGCGGCTCGCGCCGATCCGTCGCCGCCGGCCGCCAAGCGGGAAGACCCGCAACGGTTGCAGCACCTCGTCGACGCGGTGCGAACGCCGGCCTACATGCTCGACCGGCACTGGGACGCCGTCGCGTGGAACAGATCCGCCGGCGAGCTCTTCTCCGGCTGGCTCGGCCGGGCGCGCGGCGCCCATTCGGCGCCGCGCAATCTGCTCCAGTTCGTGTTCCTCGAGCCCCGGGCAAGGGACTTCATCGTGGATTGGCAGACGCGCGCGCGGCGTCTCGTCGCCGAGTACCGGGCGGATACGGCGGCCTGGCGCGACGATCCCGTGCGCCAGGCGCTCGTGCACGAGCTCGGCGAAGCGAGCGTGGAGTTTGCGGCGGCCTGGGAGTCGCAGTCGGTGCTGGGCCGCGACGGCGGCCGCCGCGCGTTCGACCATCCGCGCCGCGGGCGCTGCGAGTACGAGCAGTTCACGCTGCGCGTGGCGCAGCGTGCCGATCTCAAGCTGACGGTGCTCGTGCCGGTGTAGAGATCCGCGCCGAGAGAAGCCGCGCGACGCTCAGCGCGGCTTGGACGCGGCCGCGCGCTCGTCGGCGCGCGCGCCCGAGAGGATGTTGAACATCGCCAAGTTGCCCTCGTGGCAGGCGTACTCGTACATCCCGTAACCGTCGTCGCGCTGGAGCGGCAGCGACAGCGTGTAGGGCCTGGTCCAGGTTTGCGGGTCGTCGATCGTTATCTTGAGCTCGAGCGTGCCGGCGTCCACGCGCGTGTAACGCTCGGTGACCTTCAACGCGTCGCTGTGGCGCGCGCCGCCCACGTTGGTGCGATCGGTGAAGTTCGTGGTCTCCACCACGAGCGTGTCGCCGTCCCAGTGGCCGCGCGAATCGCCGAGCCACTGCTTGATGTCGCCGCCCACGTGCGGCCGGCCGTCGAGCGGCACGACGCGCGCCTCGTGAATCATCTCGTTGCGGATCACCACGTAGCCGGGCGACTGCACGATCTCGTTGCCCGCGTTGTAGATCGCCGGCGTGAGCGACCCGACGAGCGCCCGCGTGATGCAGCGGTCGTAGAGGCTGCGGTCGGTGTAGGAGTCCGACGGGCCGCGGCCCTCGCGCTCCTTGCGCAAGGCCGCCTGACGCTGCGTCGCGGCCTCGGTCATCGGCGGCGTTCGGCCGTTCGGCGGGTCCACGATCAACGACGCTTGGTATTGCGGCTTGCCCCGCTCGAGCCAGTGCGGGGGAGGCGAGACGGGACCGCCGACGTCGCCGCCCGGTGTTTCCGCAGCATGCGCGAGGTCGAAGTCGGCGTTGTCTTGCTCCTCCTGCTTCGCGAACTGCGCCTCGCGAGCCTGGAATTCTTCCTCGGTGAGCCAGTTGCGCTCCCCGAGCTTCGGGTCGCGCTGCATCGGCACGCCGACCATCGCGGTGCCCGGCCAGATGCCTTGCAGATCCGGATCGCCCCACGAGGTGCGCGGCGTCTTGTATGCGCCGTCGGCGGTCGCCGCGGGCGCGGCCGAGTCGCCGCCCTTCGATGTGCAGGCGCCGAGCGCCACAGCGCCGACGCCCATGAGGATCGCCACGAACCGGTTGCTCGACGTCGCCATGCACTCCACCCCTCGACGTGCACGAAGCTCGCCGCAAATTGCGTCCTGCATTTGCGGCACTTCCGCCATCCATGGCGGTCGGCCGCAAGCTTGCCGTTTCGAGGCACGCCGCGCAACGGGGCAGGCATGCACGTATGATTGGCGAAGGGTGCACCCGGTGCTCCGGTCGAGTGACCATGGGACGAAAAGGCGCGAACCGATCTATCTGGGTTGCCGCGGCGGGTCTTGCCGCCGCCGTCGCGCCGGCGAGCGCTCATCACTCGATCGCCGCCGCGTACGACAGCGCCAAGCGCCTCACGCTCGAGGCCGCGATCGCCGAGTTCCACTTCGTCAATCCCCATCCCTTCCTCGTCGTCGAAGTGACGCGAGAGGACGGCACACGGGAGTCTTGGCGGCTCGAGATGGACAACCGCCGCGAGCTCGCCGACATCGGCATCACGTCGGAGACGTTCCGCGCGGGGGACCGCGTCGTGGTGCAAGGCAACGCGGGGCGCACGGAGCCGCGCACCTTGTACGTGTACCGGCTCGACCGCGCGGCCGACGGCTTGCGCTACGAGCAGCTCGGCTACAGCCCGAGGATCACGCGCCGCGCGCGGTGACGGCTCGATCCGGGTGCGAGCTTGGGGGTATGATCGCCGCGCATCATCATTCACATTCACTTCGGCGGGGAAACACGCGATGAACATCGTTGCGAAAATCACGGCGGGCGCGGGCGCCGCATTGTTGCTCACGGCGGCGCAAGCCGGCGTGACGTTGAACTCGGCGCGGATCGGCGGTCCTGACGTCGCGGCGCTCGGCAAGTTCTACGAAGCGGCGTTCGGCTTGAAGCAGGTGAACAAGCTAACGATGGGTCCGAACATCGAGCTGTTCTACAACGTGGGCGACACGGTCGAAGCAGCCAAGGCCAACAAGCAGGCGCAGATTGTGATCATGCACGCCGACGCGACCAGCACGAAGGATCCGGTGCCGCACCTGATCCTCAACGTCACCGACATGGCGGCCACGGTGGCTGCGGTGAAGGCGGCCGGCGGCGCGGTGGACGCCGAGCCGCGGCCCTTCGGCACCAGCGGAATGGTCATCGGATTTGCGACGGACCCCGCGGGCAACCGCATCGAGCTGATTCAGCCGGCGAAGCAGTAAGCGCCGGCGCGCGGCGCCGGCGGGCTACTCGTCGTCGTCGCGCTTGCCCTTGGTGAACACGAGCGATGGGTCGAGCATGTCGACGGACGGAGAGTCGTCCTCGGCGCTCACCTTCGCCTCGAGGTGGCCTTCGGCCGCGGCCTTGCGCTCGCGGATCCAGCTCGAGTCGGTCATCAGCGCGTTGATCGTTCCGCCGTCGTCGACGGCTTGCGGCTCGATCCGGCGCGCTCGTTCGGGCTTGTAGGAGCCGCCGCGCGCGATCTGCGCTCGAAGCTCATCGCGCTCGGCGGCCACTTGCGCGAGCTCGGCGCGGGCTTCCTTCAATAGCTTGGTGGTGTCCTCGCCGGAGTCGAGCGCGGCGAGCCGCGCCTTCTTCTCGGCAAGCTCGCGCTCGGCCGTGTCGGCGCGGGTACGCGCGTCGCCGAGCTGCTTGGCGTAGCTCTTCTCGAGGATCTGCAGCTGAAAGCGCGCTTGCTCGCTCGTCTCGCGCAGCGTGCTTGCGGCTTGCCGCTCCTCGGCGAGCTCGCGCTGCAGGCGCGCGATGACGCCGTCGCGCTCGTCCGGCACCGGCGGCGTCGTGCCCGCGGCATTCGGCGCGGGACCCTTCGATTTCTGCGTGACGTTGGCGCTCATCGTGAGTCTCGACAACGCCGCCCAACGTAGTAGTAACGAGGCCTTCGCACGCGGACCTGCATCACACGCCGGCCCGAATAGGGGTGCCGGCGTTGCGAATTTGCGGATTGCCGCGAGGTTTCAGCCAGGGCATGGGGCCGGCGCGACGCCAACCCCATGCTTCGGAGTGCTACATCTGCACAAACGTTTCGAAGCCGCCCCAGAACATTCGCTTCGCGTCGAACGGCATCGTCTTCGGATCCATGCCGGCGAAGCGCGGGTCCTGCATGACCTTCTCGTTCACGCGGTCGCGGTGCTGGCGCGACTCAAATACGATCTGGCCGACCACCACCGTCTCGTTGGGCTTCAAGTCCACGCTCTGTGGGAACGACGTGATTTGGCCGGGCTTGACGTCGTCCGCGATGCATTCGAGGTACTCGAGCGCGCCGTGCTCTCGCCAAAGCTTGCCGGCCTGCTGAGCGATCTTACGGTAGTCCTCGATCTTGTCCTTCGGCAGCGGCAGTACGTACTCATCCACGTAGCGGTTCATATCCTCACCTCCATGTCATTGGCTGTCGTCGATCGGCCGACGGATGCCGCCGATACCAGTTAGTGCGCTGCAACCGCGATTGATTCCCTGCGGCAGCGGCGAGCTTGTGGTCGCCCACGCGTCAGCTATGCTCGGACAATGAGCGAGCGGCGATTGTCGGCAGGCGTCGTCGTGATGCGCGAGACGCCGGACGGCGCGCGCATCTTGCTGCTGCGTGCGTACAAGAACTGGGACTTCCCGAAGGGTCTCGTGGAGCCCGGCGAGGAGCCGCGCGCGGCGGCGGTTCGCGAGACCGCCGAGGAGACCGGGATCGCGGACCTCGTATTCGAGTGGGGCGACGACTTCTTCGAGACCGAGCCCTATGCCCGCAACAAGGTCGCGCGCTTCTATCTCGCGCGCACCGGGACCGAGCGTGTCGTGCTGCCGGTGAATCCGCAACTCGGTCGTCCCGAGCACCACGAATTTCGTTGGGTGGATCTCGCGGAAGGCTACGCGCTGGCGCCGCCGCGCTTGCAGGCCACCATCTCGTGGGCCGCGAGCAAGCTGCTGCTCGCCGCCCAACTTGCGCGTTAGCGGAGCCGCTGCGCAGGCCGATCTGGCACGTCGCTTGCAACTTCCGGACGAGCCTTACCAAGGAGGGCACGACATGGAGTTGAGGGGCGATTTGGTTGCGACGGAGAGCGAGCTGTGGTCCGGCGGGCAGTCCGAGCATCGAAGCACACTCGACGTGCAGCGCGACGGCCTCCGGAAGGCGATGTTTCATCAGCGGACGCCGCTCGGCGACGCTGCGTCCGGCGAGGGAGAGCGGCGATGAGCGACGAGGACCAGATCCGCAGCGTGCTTGCGGCGCTCGTCCGCGGTCTCCACGCCAAGGACGCGGCGGCGGTCATTGCGCCGCTCGCCGACGACGAGGTCACGTTCGACCTGGCGGCGCCTCTCCGCATGGGGCCCGAGATCACTCATGACTCGAGCCATCTCGAGGAGTGGTTCGACACCTGGGACGGTCCGATCAGATCGACGTCACGCGACCTCAAGATCGCCGTTGGCGGCGACATCGCCTACGCATTCGGAATGCAGCACCTCACCGGCAAGAAGAAGGACGGGGAGGAAGTGGATCTCTGGTTTCGCGCCACCGCGTGCTTCCGCCGCGAAGGCAGCCGCTGGCTCATCACGCACATGCACAACTCGGTGCCGTTTGCGATGGACGGCACCGACAAGGCGCTGCTGGACCTCCGGCCCTAACCCGAGGGAACCGCGGCCGGCCCGGTCATGCTTTGGGCACGACGTTCGCGTTGAGCCGGAACAGGTTCGTGGGGTCGTACTTGTTCTTGAGCGCGAGCAGCCGCGGATAGTTGTCTAGGTAGTTCTCGTCGATCTGCTTTTGCGACTCGTCGACGACGTCGTTGGTGTAGAAGCCGTCGGTGTGAGGCTCCACCGTGTCCCAGTACTTCTTGAGCCACGCGATGTGCTTCGTCGGGTCGATGTTCGACGGCCAGTCGACGAGCAGCAGCGACGTGGCGTGGATGTCGCGATGGGGAAACGCGGTGGCGTTCTTCGCCACGCGCGAGATCGCGCCGCCCAGGTGCTGGAAGCCGACGGTGGTCGAGCGCTCGGGGTGGTACTCGAGGCCGTCGATCATCGCGTCGATCAGCGCCGGCGAGATGTGTTTGACGTAGCCCGTCTTGGTGTACGAGCCGATCGCGCGCGGGTCGCTGCTGTCGCCCGAGCGCTGCAGCGCCACGTAGTCCATCGGCTTCAGGCCGTCGGACACGGGCTTGCCGAAGCCATGCAGCTTCTTCGAGATCGCGTCCCATTTGCTCATGTCGCCGCTGTAGCAGACGTTGAACGCGATGCCTTGCACGCGCGGGTTGCTCGCGATCGCGCAGCTCAAGTAGAGCTCGTCGGGCGCCTCGTGCTCGTACTCCGAGTAGAAGGTGAACACCTTCTTGGCCTGGTCCATCGGGAACACGAGCAGTCCGCCGATCACTTGGCGCTGCATCGGATGCAGGGCGAACTCGAACGCGGTGACCACGCCGAAGTTGCCGCCGCCGCCGCGCACGCCCCAGTAGAGCTCCGGATTCTCGTTAGCGCTCGCGTGCACGAACTCGCCGCCGGCCGTGACCACGTCCACCGACTTCACGTTGTCGAGCGCGAGGCCGAAGCGGCGCGCCACGCGGCCGAAACCGCCGCCGAGCGTGAGGCCGCCCACGCCGGTGTGCGACACGGTGCCCGCAGTGGTGACGAGGCCGCGCGCCATCGTCTCGTTGTCCATGTCGCCGAGCAGGCTGCCGCCCAAGACGGTGGCCACGCGGGCTTCCGGGTCGACGCGCACGCCGCGCATCGGCGACAGGTCGATCATCATGCCGCGGTCGCAAGTCGACTTGCCCGACGGGCTGTGCCCGCCGCACTTCACGGCCACGAGCAGGCTCGAGGCGCGCGCGAAATCCACCGCGAGCTTCACGTCGGCCGAGCCGCGCGGCTGCACGATCAGCGCCGGGTGCTTGTCCATCTGCGCGTTGATCACACGGCGCGCGTCCTCGTACGCCGGATGGCCCGGCAGCAGCACGTTGCCGCGCAATGCATCGCCGAGCTCCTGCACGGCGGCGCGCGGCAGCGTCACCGCCTTGCCGTTGCCGGTGATCGCGTCGAGGTCGCGGTCCACCTTGTTCGAGCCGCTGAGCACGGCGCCCCAGGATGCGCGTGCGGCGAGCGACGCTGCGACCGAAGCGGCCAACGAACCTCTCACGAAACCACGGCGGCTCAGCATCGGCATTCTCCGGAAAAGCTCGATCGTTGCGACTGGGGCAACATAGGGCAACGTGCCGGCGTTGTCATCTGGTGCGCGCGACACCTGTAAGATGTGCGCATGACGCATGGACTGCGTTCCCGCGCTTTCTAATCGACCCGGATGCGACCCGCTCGGCTCCTGCCGCTGATCGTTGCCTGCGCCTTGTTCATCGAGAACATGGACTCCACCGTGCTATCGACGTCGCTGCCCGCCATCGCGGCGGACCTGGGCACCGACCCCATCGCCCTCAAGCTCGCGTTGACCACGTATCTGCTGTCGCTCGCGGTGTTCATCCCGGTGAGCGGCTGGGTGGCGGACCGGTTCGGCGCACGACCCACGTTCATGACGGCGATCGGCGTGTTCCTGCTGGGCTCGATCGCCTGCGCCGCGAGCGACTCGCTCGGCGCGCTGGTGGCTTCGCGTTTTCTGCAAGGCATGGGCGGCGCGATGATGGTGCCGGTGGGCCGGCTGGTGCTGCTGCGCACCGTGCCGAAGAACGAGCTCGTGCAGGCGCTCTCGTGGCTCACGATCCCCGCGCTCGTGGGGCCGGTGGTGGGCCCGCCTCTTGGCGGCTTCATCACGACGTATTTCCACTGGCGCTGGATCTTCTTGATCAACGTGCCGATCGGGCTGCTCGGCATCGCGCTCGCGAAGCGCTTCATCCCGGACATCCGGGAGGAGGCGCCGCCGCTCGACTGGCGGGGCTTCCTGCTCGCCGGCGGCGGGCTCGGTCTCGCGATGTTCGGGCTATCGACGCTCGGCCGGCACCTCGTGCCGATCGAGGTCGCGGCCGCGACTTTCGTGATTGGCGTGGGCGCGCTCGCGGGCTACGTCGTGCACGCGCGCCGGCATCCGCGGCCGTTGCTCGACCTCGATCTGTTTCGGCTCGTGACCTATCGAGTCGGCGTCGTGGGCGGCACGCTCTTCCGCGTGGGTATCGGCGCCACGCCGTTCCTGCTGCCGCTGATGCTCCAGATCGGGTTCGGCTTGAGCCCCGTGCAGTCGGGCTTGCTCACGTTCACGTCGGCGGTGGGCGCGATCTTCATGAAGACACTCGCGGCGCGCGTGCTGAAACGCTTCGGCTTCCGCCGCGTGCTGGTGATCAACGCGCTGGTCGCGTCGGCGCTGCTCTGCTCGTTCGGACTCTTCAGGCCCACCACGCCCGGAATCGTGATCCTCACGACGGTGCTCGTGAGCGGCTTTTTCCGCTCGCTGCAGTTCACGAGCTTGAACGCGATCAGCTATGCCGAGGTGGACCAGCCGCGCATGGGGCAGGCGAGCAGCATGGCGGGGATGATGCAGCAGCTATCGCTGGCGCTCGGCGTCGCCATCGGCGGCTATCTCCTGCAGATCATCGGCCTCGTCGCCGGCCGGCCGGCGACCGACGTGCACAATTTCTATCTGGCTTTCGTGGGCGTGGCCGCGATCTCGGCGACCTCAGCTTGGTTCATGTCACGGCTGCCGCGCAATGCGGGTGCCGAGATGGCGGGGCGCGCGCGGCCCGGCAAGGAAGTAGCCGAGCCGAAGCCCGCGCAGTTGCCCGCGACCTGAGCGCGGCAATGCCGCACGCGCCGCTCACCAAGACGGATCTCGCGCGGCGAATCCGCGCAGCCGCCGCATCGCATGTCGTCGACGCGCCGCACGGCGACGGGGAGGGTGCGGCGATCTACACGCTCGCCGATCCGCGCGACCTCGCGGCCGTGCGCTACGTGGGACAGACTCGCGCGCCGCGGCGCCGCTTCGCGCAGCACCTCGGCAGCGCGCGTCTCTGGATGCCCGACGAGATTCCATGGTGGATCGCGTCGCCGCGGCTGCGGCCGCTCTACACCTGGATTCGCGAGCTGCACCGCGACGACTTCCGCTTGCCGGTGATGGTGGTCAGCGCGTGGGTGGAGCGCTCCTCGGACGCGCGCAGCGCGGAGCGCGCGCTCATCGAGCGCTGTCTCCGACAAGGAGCGGCGCTCCTCAACATCGAAGCCGAGCGCGCGGGACCGCAGATCCCACTGCTCTAGATGCCACAGAGCTCGACGCGGCCGAGCAGCGCGGGGCGCCCGGGATCGTCGGCGTCGGTGAGGATCCAGGCGCCGCGGCCATCGGCGTCGATTGCGAGGCCTTCGACCTTGTCGGGGAAGGCGCGGCCGTCGGCGTAGCGGAGCCGCGTCCAGCGCGCCGCCACGCCTTCGAGCACGCCGAGCACCGAGCCGGCGACGGGACCGTCGAGCACCGGATCGGCGGTGGCTTCGGCCGTGGCGACGAACGCACATCGTCCGTCGCCGATCGCGGCCGCGTCGGTGAACGCGAGCGGCACGCCATCGAGCGCGCCGAGCTCGAACAGATCCAGGGCGAGCACGCGCGGCGGCTCGTGGTAGAGGCAGCCGAACGGCAGGTCCGCGATCGCGCTCGGTCCGACGCCCGTGCCGCGATGAAACAGGCGTAAGCGCTCGCGCTCGACGATCGCACCCTCGACGTTCGGCAGAGCGCCGCCACCGAGCGCCTCGCTCACGGCGCGGTAGAGCTGCGGCCGGTCGTCGAGCGACGCGGTTTCGACATCCGGCCGCAAACGAGCGATGCGGCAACGTGCCGGCGCCGAGCCCGAGCCGAGCAAGTGGATGGTGCCGCCGGGCGTGCGCAGCGCCGACTCGAAGTCCGGCTTCGCGCTCTTCGGCAGCGGCGCCCCGTCGCCGGCGAACGTCCAATGCGACGTCTCGAAGCTCGGCAGCGCGATGCGCGTGACGCGGAACGCGTCGTCGTGGATCGCCCAGAGCATGTCGCCGGCGCGGAGCAGCGCCGATCCGGAGGCAAGCCCCGCAACCGGATGGGTGGCGGCGACAATCGCCTCGAGCCGAGGGTCTTCGATCGCGCGATTCATCTCCGAGCTCGCGAAACGGGTCTGCACGCCAGCCTACCCGAAAGCCACGGCAGTCGATCTCAAGTAGAATCCGGCCGAAAGCGGGGCGGGGCGGGGCGCAATGTCCGACGTTCGAGTGCAGCCGGCCGTGAAGAGACGCTGCGTGTTGCGCGCGTGCTGCGCGTTGGCTGTCGCCGCTCCGGCGCTCGCCCGCGCCGACGAGCCCGACGAGGCGCACGCGCCGCCGCAAGCCGGCGACGTGCTCGTGTTCGCGTTCGGCGCGCGCGCGGGGCAAGTCATCGCGCCGGCGGACCTTGCGCTCGGCTCGAAGCAGACGCTCGCCTATCCGATGAGCCCCGCGACGAAGCGCGTCCGCGACGGCACGCGGCTCAACCAGCTGATCGTCGTGCGCGTCGACTCCGCGAAGCTCGGCGACGCGACGCGCGCACGCGCGGCCGACGGCGTGGTCGCGTATTCGGGCGTGTGCTCGCACACGGGCTGCGACGTCACGGACTGGCTCGCCGATGCCCAGCACTTCAAGTGCCCCTGCCACGAATCGGAGTTCGACCCGAGCGACGCCGCGCGCGTCGTGTCGGGCCCCGCGCCGTGGCAATTGGCCGCGCTGCCGCTCAAGCTCGTCGACGGCGCGATCGCCGTGGCCGGCCCGTTCGAGGGGAAGGTGGGATTCGCGCAGCCCGCGGGCGATCCGTTCGGCGCGCAGCCGCCGTAAGAACTAGCAAAAGAGGGGAGACCGATGCTCGACCGCAAGACTCGTCGCGCGCTCGCGCCGCTCGTGCTGCTCGGAGTCGCGCTCGGCGCCGCCGCGCAACAACCCGCCCGCGAGTACAACGCCGTCACCGACGCGCGGCTCGTGACGCCCGAAGCGCGCAACTGGCTCATGTATCGCCGCACCTACGATTCGTGGGGCTACAGCCCGCTCGCCCGGATCACCGCGAGCAACGTCGCGAGCCTCGTGCCCGTGTGGAGCGCCTCGACGGGCACCACCGAAGGCCACCAGGCGCCGCCCATCGTCAACGACGGCATCATGTTCGTCACGACGCCGTTCAATCAGGTGCTCGCCTTCGAGGCGAAGACGGGCGAGCTCTTGTGGCGCTATCGCCGGCAGATGCCGCCCGACATTCGCATGGGCCATCCCACCAACCGCGGCGTGGCTCTGTACGGCAACAAGGTCTACATGGCCACCTCCGACGCGAAGGTGGTCGCGCTCGATGCGCGCAGCGGCGCCGTGGCGTGGGAGACCGCGGTGGAGGACTACAACGGCGGCTACTACATGACGCTCGCGCCGCTCGCCGCGCGCGGCAAGATCATGGTCGGCGTCTCGGGCGGCGAGCGCGGCATCCGCGGCTTCGTCGTCGCGCTCGACGCCGACTCCGGCAAGCAGGTATGGAAGACCTACACCGGGCCCGCGCCCGGCGAGCCGGGCAGCGACACCTGGCCCGGCGACTCATGGAAGACCGGCGGCGCGCCCGTGTGGATCACGGGCAGCTTCGACCCCGAGCTCGGCATCACCTACTGGGGCACCGGCAATCCCGGGCCCTGGACCGGCGACCGGCGGCCCGGCGACAACCTCTACACGAACTCCGTGATCGCGCTCGACGTCGACACCGGCAAGCTCCGCGGCTTCCACCAGTACCACTGGAACGACTCGTGGGACTGGGACGAGGTGTCGGCGCCGCTGCTCGTGGACCTGCCGCGCGACGGGCGCACGGTGCACGGGCTCGTGCATCCCGCGCGCGACGGCTATCTGTGGTTCCTCGAGCGCTCCGCTTCGGGGATCTCGTTCATCGGCGCGAAGCCGTACGTCACGCAGAACGTGTTCACGCGCGTCGATCCCAAGACCGGCCGTCCGGAGTACGACATGGCGCGCAAGCCCGCGGTGGGCAACCGCGCGACCTATTGCCCGTCGCTCTGGGGCGGTAAGGACTGGCCGCCGGCGGCGTACAGCCCGCGCACGGGCTATCTCTACATCCCCGCGAACGAGAACCTCTGCTCGCAGATGGAAGGCGACGAGGAGGTCGAGTACCGCCGCGGTCAGCAATTCACGGGCGCCACCACCACCGACTTCACCGTCGCGGCCGGCGCCGACCACATCGGCGAGCTCCAGGCGTGGAACTTGAAGACCGGCGAGCGTGCGTGGACGCAGAAGTTCGAGTCGCCGAACTGGGGCCCGGTGCTCGCCACCGGCGGCGGACTGATCTTCGAAGGCGGCACCACCGATCGCTATTTCCGCGCGTTCGACGCGGCCTCGGGCAAGGAGCTCTGGCGCTATCGCACGAACTCCGGGATCACCGGGGTGCCGACGACATTCGAGGTCGACGGCGCGCAATACGTAGCCGTGCAATCCGGATGGGGCGTGGACGCGCAGGGTATGACCGGCCGCATCGACCGCGCGCGCGGCACCGAGACGATCGTGCCGCAGGGCGGCGTCGTGTGGGTATTCGCGCTGCGGCCGCGCTGACGGCGCTCGTTGTCAGCCACGCACGCTCGGCTCGACTGCCGTGACGGCGACCGGTCAGATGGGTGTTTCGCGTCACCCATAATGAACGCCGGCACCGGTTGCAGGGACTATATAGTGTCGGCACAGGGCGGCCGCGGTCTCGGTACCGCTGCCGGGCGCCGGCGCGCGACGAGTAGGACGGTTGCACATGTACTTGAAAGGCTTGGGCACGGCTCACCCCGCGCGCCGCTACACGAAGGCCGACTGCTGGGCGGCGTTCCAAGGCTCGGAGTGGTTCAACAAGCTCGACCGGCGCTCGCGCACCATCGCCGAGCTCGTGCTCGGCAGCGAGAACGGCATCGAGGCCCGGCGGCTCGCGCTCGAGAGCCTCGACGAAGTGTTCCGCATCGACCCCGACACGCTGCACGCGCGTTTCGTGGAGCACGCGCCGCGGCTCGCGGCGCAGGCAGCGGAGCGCGCGCTCGCCAACGCGGGCACGGACCTGGGCGATATCGACGGCGTCGTGGTCAGCACTTGCACGGGCTACCTCTGCCCGGGCCTCACCGGCTACGTCGTGGAGGAGCTCGGGCTGCGCACGGACGTGAACGCGTTCGACCTCGTGGGCCACGGCTGCGCCGCCGCGCTGCCGAACTGGCAGCTCGCCGACGCGCTGCTCGAGTCGCGGCGCTGCCGCAACGTGCTGTCGGTCTGCGTGGAGGTGAGCAGCGCGGCGATGTATCTCGACAACGATCCCGGCGTGCTGATCTCGGCATGTCTCTTCGGCGACGGCGCGGGCGCGGCCGTGCTCGGCGCGGAGCCGGGTGACGGCTCGCGCCGCGTCGCGTGCAAGGCCATCGGATCCCTGTTGAATCCGGCGGAGCGCGAGGCACTGCGCTTCGAGCAGCGGCAGGGGATGCTGCGCAACGTGCTCACACGGCCCGTCCCCAAGCTCGCCGCGCAGCACGCCGAGCAGCTGCTCGACCGGATGCTCGACGACGAGGGGCTCGAGCGCTCGCAGATCGGCACCTGGATCTGGCACGCGGGCGGCCGCGACGTGCTCGCGGCGCTGCGCAACCGTCTCGGCCTCTCCGAGAACGACGTCCGCTACAGCTCCGCGATGCTGCGAGAGTTCGGCAACCTGAGCAGCGCCTTCGTCTACTTCGTGCTCGAAGCCGCGCTCGCCGACGAAGCGCGCGCCGGTTGGTGGTGGATGTCGTCGTTCGGCGCGGGTTTCAGCTGTCATGGCGCGCTGCTCGAGGTGGCGTGAGCGCCGCAGCCCACGAAACAGCGCGCGGAGCACGCTTGCCGCGCCGTGTCCGGCCCGAGCTGCTCGACGAGCTGCCGCCGGACGACCCGCGCGCCGTGCGCTCGCGGCGCGATCTGCGCGTGGTGAACCGCATCATGGGCACGCGCTCGTTGCTGCTGCGCGCCATGGATGCCGCGCTCGACGCGCCGCCGCGGACGATCGTCGAGCTCGGCGCGGGCGACGGCCGTCTGCTGCTCGCGCTCGCGGCCAAGCGGGCGCGCCGCTGGCCGGGAACGCACGCGGTGCTGCTCGACCTGCAGCCCGTCGTGACACCTGACACGCCGGCCGCGTTTCGCGAGCTCGGTTGGTCCGCGGAGGTCATCGAGGCGGACGTGCTCGATTGGCTCGCGAGTCGAGACGCCGGCGAGCCCGACGTCGTGGTCGCCAACCTGTTCGTGCATCACTTCGAGGGCGAGCGGCTCGAGCGGTTGCTCGCCGGCATCGCGGCGCACACGCGCGCGTTCGTGTGCTGCGAGCCGCGCCGCGGATGGTGGCCGCTCGCGGGCAGTCACCTCCTCGGCTTGATCGGGTGCAACGAGATCACGCGTCACGACGCCGTGCTGAGCGTGCACGCGGGCTTCCGGGGCGACGAGCTTTCGGCGGCGTGGCGGCGCGCGTTGCCCGGCGGCGCCGGGGCCTGGCGGCTGCGCGAGCACGCCGCCGGCGCGTTCAGTCACGTGTTCACGGCAACTCGCGCATGAGCGGCGCGCACTACGACGCGATCGTGATCGGCGGCGGAGTTGCCGGCGCGTCGACCGCGATCCTGCTCGCGTCCGCCGGCTGGTCGGTGGCCGTGATCGAGAAGGCACGCTTTCCGCGCCGCAAGGTTTGCGGCGAATGCATCGCGGCCACGAACTGGCCGCTGCTCGACGCACTCGGCGTCGGCGCGGCCGTGGCCGCGAGCGCGGGGCCGCCGCTCGAGCGCGTGGGGCTGTACTCGGGCGACTCAATACTCACGGCCGGCCTGCCGCCGCTGCGTGGCAGCGCCGCGCCGTGGGGCAGGGCACTCGGCCGCGAGCACCTCGATACCCTGCTGTTGCGCCGCGCGGGCGCGCTCGGCGCCCGCGTATTCGAGCACTGGGCCGTGAAGGAGGTCGACCGGCGCGGACCGCGGCACGTTTGCCGGATCGAATCCTGCGAAGTCGCGGACTCGCGCACGCTCGCGGCTCCGCTGCTCGTCGACGCTCACGGCTCGTGGGAGACCGGCCCCGGAGCGCGGCCGCGCGCACGAGCGAAGCCCAGCGACCTGTTCGGGTTCAAGGCCAACTTCACCGGCGCGACGCTCGAGCCCGCCCTGCTGCCGGTGCTCGCGTTCGAGGGCGGGTACGGCGGCATGGTGATCGGCGACGGCGGCACGTTGACGATCGCCTGCTGCGTGCGCCGCGATCGGCTGCGCGGGTGGCGTGTCGGCGCGCACGGCGAGAACGCGGGCGCAGCGGTCGAGCGCGCATTGATCGCGAGCTGCGCGGGCGTGCGCCGGGCGCTCGAAGGAGCGCAGCGCGAGGGCGCCTGGCTCAGCGTGGGGCCGATCCGCCCGGGAACGCGTTCCGCATGGAGCGAGCGCGCCGGATTCGCCGTCGGCAATGCCGCCGGCGAGGCGCATCCGATTCTCGGCGAAGGCATCAGCATGGCGATCCAATCTGCGTTTCTTCTCACGGGCCGCCTCGAGCGCGCCCGCGCGGAGCTCCTCGACGGCCGCGCACAGGACGCGGTGGCGCGCGACTACGCGTCGGCGTGGCGCCGCAATTTCGGCGCACGGCTCCGCTGGTCCGGGCTGTTGGCCGCGCTCGCGATGCGCCCTCGCGCGGCCGCGCCCATGCTCGCCGTGCTGCGGCTCTGGCCGGGCTTGTTGACCGTCGCAGCCCGCGTGGGCGGCAAGGTCCGCCCGTTCGACGGATTCGCCGCGGGCACCTTCGACGCCGATTTCGCGTCGGACCCGAGCTCTACGACCAATGCCGGACAGATTGCGACCGAGGCGCGTGCTACCGTGGCGGCGCGATCGGCCGCGAGAGGGAGCCCATGACGACGACGTTCGAAGGACTGAAAGAGATCTTGGTCAAGGACTACGAGCTCGACCCGGCCCGTCTCACCGAAGGCACGGTGCTCGGCGACATCGAGCTCGATTCGCTCGCGCTCACCGAGCTCATCTTCTCGCTCGAGGACAAGTACGAAGTCGTCGCGAAAACCAACGGCGCGGGGCTCGCCACGCTCGGCGACGTCGCGCGCTACATCGACCAGCTGATTGCCGAGCGCGACGCGGCGCCGCCGCCCGCCGCGATCGAGAAGCGCACGCAAACCGGCCGATGAAGCTCGGCGGATGAAGCCCGACAGATGAGGAGAGTCGCCGTCACGGGCCTCGGCCTGATAGCGCCGGGCGGCAACGATCCCGAGACGTTCTTCGCGAGCCTCGCGGCAGGCAAGTCCGCGATACGAGTGCTCGACGACGACTGGACCGAGCGCCTCACCACGCGAATCGCCGCGCCGGCAGACGTCGACGCGAGCGCGCACTTCCCCGCGCCGCGCTTGCGGATGCTCGACCGCGTGAGCCAGCTCGCGCTGCTGGCCGCCAAGCAGGCGGTTGCGAACGCCGCGCTCGAGCTCGCGGACGAGGAGCGAGCCACGGCCGGCGTGTTCTTCGGCACGGGCATGGGCGGCGCGGCCACGACCGACGACGGTTACGCCACGCTCTATCGCAACGGCTCCGATCGCATCAAACCGTTCACCGTGCTGCTCGCGATGAACAACGCGGCCGCCTCGTGGATCGGCATGGAGCACGGGCTGGGGGGCCCGAACCTCACGTACTCGGTTGCGTGCTCGTCGTCGGCTGTCGCGATCGGCGAAGCGTGGCAAAGAATCGCGAGCGGCGCGGCCCCGGTCGCCCTCGCCGGCGGCGCGGAGGCGCCGCTCACGCTCGGCACGATCAAGGCGTGGGAAGCGCTCAAGACGCTCGCGGCCGAGGATCCGGAGAATCCTGCGGCTTCGTGCAAGCCGTTCTCGAAGGACCGCAGCGGGCTCGTGCTCGGCGAAGGCGCCGCTGTCGTCGTGCTCGAGGACTGGGAGCGCGCGGCGCGCCGCGGCGCGCAGGTGCTCGGCGAGATCGTCGGCTACGGGCTCTGCACCGACGCCGCGCACATCACGAAGCCTACGGCGGAAGGGCAAGCGCGTGCGATGCGTCTCGCGCTCGCTTCCGCGCGTCTCGCGCCCGATCGTGTCGGCTACGTCAACGCGCACGGCACCGGCACCCTCGCCAACGACGGCGTCGAGACGGCGGCGATCCGCAGCGTGTTCGGCCCGCACGCCGAGCGGCTCGCGGTGAGCTCGACCAAGTCGATGCACGGCCACTTGCTGGGCGCGGCGGGCGCGGTGGAGCTCGTCGCCGCCCTGCTCGCGCTGCGCACCGGCACGCTGCCGCCGACCATGCACCTGCGCGCGCCCGATCCGGACTGCGACCTGGACTACGTGCCGAATGAGGCACGCGCTGTCGCGGGCGTGGAGTTCGCGATGAGCAACTCCTTCGCGTTCGGCGGCACCAACGCCGTGCTCGTCTGCCGGCGCGTCTAAGCCGCCGCGCGTCACCGCATGCGGCGCCGAAACAGCGCGAGACTGACGCCCAGGTAAGCCAGTCCGTAGGCGAGCAGCATGCCCGTCGGCACGTACGCGGCCTCCACGCCGCGGCGCCGGATCATCAGGTCGTTGAACGCGTCCATCGCCCACGTGGTGGGGAACGCGAGCGCCAAGGTCCGCATCCAGCGCGGCTCGAGATCGATCGGCCACCAGCAGCCGCCGATCGCCGCCATCGTCACGATCACGATGGAGCCGAGCGGCAGCACCGCGTCGCGGGTGCGGGCGCCGGCGGCGACGATCAGGCCGAAGGCGGTTCCGGCGAACACGACGCCGGCGATCGGCAGCAACAGGGCCCACGGCTGCGGACCGAGCGAGATGTCGAAAAGCAGATAGCCCACGGCGAACAGCACGAGCATCTGCGCGAAGCCCACGGCGAACCGCGAAGCGAGCTTGCCGAGCAGAATGTTGCTCGCCGCCACGGGCAATGCGCGCACGCGGTCGAGCGTGCCCCAATCGCGCTCGTCGAGCAGCCCGAGCGACACGCCGAGCAGCATGCCGAGCAACAGGAACGTGACGCTGAATCCCGGCACGTTCTGATCGAAGGTATTGATCGTCGGCGGGCCGCCGCTGACGCTGACCTCCTCGACCGCGAGCGCGGCTCCCGGGATCGCGAGGTCCGGGATCGCAATCGACGGGCGCTCGATCTCGACGGCCGGCTCGGGTGGTGCGGCGCTCGGCAGGCTGGGCGCCGGGAGCTCGATACGGATGCCGAGGTCGGCGGGCAGCGTGACGCGAGGAGGGGGCTCGTCGAGCGCTCGCGTGAGCCCCGGTGGCGGCTCCGGGAATTCCGGCGGCGGTGGAATCCGGTCCGCGCGCCGATCCGCGAGCCGCTGGAGCTCGGCGAACCACGCCTCGAATTTCGTGCGCGCGTCGGCGAGCGCCGCCAGATATTCGCGCGCGGGCGCTGCCACCGCCGCGGCGCGCGCGGCCACCTCGGCGTCGACGCGCGCGCCGAGCGCCTCGAGCTGCGCGTCCACTTGGCGGGCGACGTCCGACCGCACGCGCGCAGCGGCGCTCTCGAACGCCGCGCGGACCTCGGCGGCGGCCCGCGCGCGCTCGCCTTGCACGCCTTGCTCGGCGGCGGCGAGCTGCTCGCGGCCGCGCGCGAGCGTTGCGTCGAGCGCCTCGAGCTGCTCGCGCAGCGCGGCGCGCTGCGCGGCGAGCTCGGTAACCACGCGGCTACGCTCGGCGGCCGCGAGCTCGTCGCGGGCCCGCAGCACCTCGAGGCGCACGTTGAGCCGCTCGAGATACTTCACCGGGTCCACGAACAGCAGCACGCGGGGGGATTCGCCGCGAGCCAGCGCTTCGCGCGTACCCGCCGGGATCACGAGCGCGCTGCCCGCGCGCTTGTCGCGCACCAGACGCTCGGCTTCGGCGCGCGTGGCGACCCGACGCACGTGCACCCGCGGTTCCGCGGTCAGCTGCTCGCCGATCTTGGCGGCGAGCTCGCCGCCGTCCTCGTCGACGAGGGGCAGCTCGTACGCCGTCTGGCCGCTCGGGCCCGCGCCGTAGAAGCTCGCGAGCGAGAAGCCCGCCACGCAGATCACCACGATGGGCGCTATCAATATGAATACGAGCGCCACGCGGTCGCGCGCCAGCAGCCTGAGGTCCTTCGCGACGATCGCCGCCAGCGAGCCCATGCTCAGTCTCGCGACGCGCGCCCCGTGAGCGCGAGGAACGCGTCGTGGAGGCTCGCGCGCTGCACGCGGAACTCGAGCACGGTGGCGCGCTCGCCGCTCGCCCGCTCGAGCACGCGCGGCGCGAGCTCGAGGGAGTCGATCGCGACGGCAACGTCGTGCCGTCCCGCGCGTTGCGGCCCGTCCGACTCGAGCACGCGGACGCCGGCGAGGCCCGCGAGCCATCCGTCGCGCAGCGCGGCTTGCGTCGCCACGTCGACTCGCAGCTCCACGCCGGCCGACGCCACGAGCTTGCGGGGTGTGCCGGTGGCGAGCACGCGGCCGCGGTCGATGAGCACCACGCGATCGCAGAGCTGCTCCGCTTCGTCCATGTGGTGAGTGCTGTAGAGCAGCGCCGCGCCGTTCGCGGCCTGCGCGCGAATCGTGGTGACGATGCGCTCGAGCGACTGCGGATCGACGCCCACCGTGGGCTCGTCGAGCAGGAGCACCGGCGGCGACGCGAGCAAGCCGCACGCGAGGTTGAGGCGCCGCTGCATGCCGCCCGAGTAGGTGGCCGCGCGATCGTCGGCACGCGGGAGCAGATCCACGCTCGCGAGCGCGTCGTCGGCGGCGCGCCGCGCGGCGGCGGCCTTGAGGCCGCGCAACCGCGCGAAGAACCGTGCGTTCTCGCGGCCGGTGAGCCGCGGGTACAGCGCGATGTCCTGCGGAACGCGGCCGATCGCGGCGCGCACCGCCTTCGTGTGGCTAACGACGTCGTACCCGGCCACGCGCACGCTGCCGCCGCTCGGCCGGAGCAGCGTGGAGAGCACGCCCAATGTCGTGGTCTTGCCGGCGCCGTTCGGGCCGAGCAGTCCCACGATCTCGCCCGGCCCGACCGCGAAGCCGACCTCGTCCAAGATGCGCCGGCCGTCCCGGTCCACGACGAGCCCGTCGACCGCGATCGCCGGCGCCGCCGCGCTCACCACGGCAGCACGGTGCCGTCGAAGTAGATCGGCTGCGCGCTGTTCTCGAGCGTCAGGCCGTCGATCACCTTGATGAGGCCCGCGACCGCGTCGGGCACGCGCGCCTGCCGCGCGGCCGTCTCGGGCCCGGCCAGCGCGCGCAGCATGTCGGTGTCGGTGGGCGGCGGTGAGACGAGCGCCACCACGATGCCGCGCTCGCGCAGCTCGTCGGCGAGCACGTGCATCTGCATGTTGAGGGCGATCTTGCTCGCGCGGTAGAAGTACGGGCCGCGCCAGCCGGGCAGCGAGATGATTCCCGAGCGGCTCGTGAGCGCCACGATCTTTTTCTCTCGGCTCGCCGCCACGTGCTCCAGGAACGCTTGGGCCATCGCGAGCGGGGCATAGGCGTTGACGTGCATCACCTGCTCGAACTCGGCGTAATCGAGCGAGCCGAGCCGCTGATCGTTCAGGTCGCCGAGAACGCCGGCGTTGTTGAGCAGCACGTCGATCGGAGTGCCGGCGTATTTGGCGGCGAGCGCGGCGATGGCAGTGTCGTCGAGCACGTCGAGCTTCTCGATGGTGACGTCGCGGTCGGCGGCGGCGAGCGCGCGCAGCTCCGCCGCGTTGGCAGGATCGCGCGCGGTGGCGATCACTCGCCAGCCGCGCGCCGCGTATTGCTTCACGAGCTCGAGCCCGAGCCCGCGGTTCGAGCCGGTGACGAGCACGGTGCCGGTGCGAGCCGCAGACGGTGCGGGCGGCTGCGCGACAACCGCATTGCCCAAGCCCAGGAACGAAACGGCGAGCAAGACGGCGGCGCGGCGCAGCGTCATGACGAAACCCCGGCGCTTACTTCGCGCCGTACCGGTTATTCTCCAGACACACGAACTCGAGCAACTCTTGATCCGGCATGATCCGTTGGTTGTAGCGCACCGTCCAAGGCGCCGTGTACAGCTTCGGATCGTCGATGGTGATGTCGATCTCCATGCGGCCGTAGGTGGGACGGCGGAACCGCTCGGTGACCTTGGCCGCGTCGCTGAGCGGCGTGCCGAACACGTCGAGCCAGCCGTCGTCACGCAGGCCCGACGTTTCGACCACCAGCGTGTCCCGATCCCAGTGGCCCACCGAATAGCCGTACCACCACGGCTGCGGGTCGTCGGTGGGCAGCTTGCGTCCATCCGTGAAGATCTGGCGAATGCCCATGCTCGCCTCGTAGAGGATCACGAGCACGTCGGGCGTTTGCACGAACTTGCGCGGAGCTCCCTGCGTGTGGAACTGCACGATGCCCATCGGCAGGCAAAGCGCTTCGGGATTGTCCTTGCCGTTCGCGGCGCGGCGCGCCTCGAACAATGCCTTGCCCTCGGGGCGGAACGGCGCACCGTCCTTCATGTTCTGCGCGATGTTCAGAAAGCCGGCCAGCGGCGGGGAATTGGGATCGGGCGTGGGCGGCGTCGTCGCCTGGCCGCCGCTCGCGGGCACGCCGGCGCCTTGCCACACGCCCGTGAGGTCGGGCTTGCCGTCGGCGGTGCGCGGCGCCGGCGCGTCGAAGTCCGGTTTGCCGTCCGCGGTACGCGGCACTTTCGAGCTCGCGTGCTCGCCCCACTGAGCGTGCGACGTGCCGGCGCCGCACGTGAGCAGCACGGCGAGCGCGGCGCTCGTCCAAACAAGTCCCTTCATCTGCATCCCCCTGGTCGATTCTTCGAATGGTTCGCAACGGGTGCATCAGGGTATCATTCCGGCCGACCGCCATGGATGGCGGAAGCGCCGCGATTGCAGGACGCACACATCGCGGCCGCCGCATTGGACTCGGCAGCGAGGGGGAACGGTTGCACATGATCCACGGAGCTCGTTCTGGAATCCGGCTGGCGCTCGCGATCGGCGCGAGCATCGTTGCAGCCTCCGCCGTCGCACACCATTCGTTCTCCGCGGAGTACGACCGCGACAAGCCGGTCACGCTCACCGGCACCGTCACGAAGCTCGAGTGGACGAACCCGCACGCGCGCATCTATATCGACGTGAAGGACGAGAAGGGCAACGTCGTGAACTGGGACTTCGAGCTCGGCCCGCCAAACGGGCTCATGCGGGCGGGTTGGACGCGCAACTCGCTGCGTGCCGGTCACGTGGTCACGATCAACGGCTTCCTGTCGAAGACCGAGGCGCACATCGCGAATGCGCGCTCCGTGTTCCTCCCGGACGGCCGGCAGGTCTTCGCGGGCTCCTCGTTCGACACCGGCCCCGCGGCCGAAGAGCCGGCGCCCGCCCGCTGAGCCGCGCCTGCGCCGCCGAAGATTGGGAACCCGCCGCCTCTTTCGCGCCGAGCGGCACCCAAAAATGGGGACAGGCTTGGACATGCTGCTTTTTCCCGCTGACGCGTTCCCGGCATCCGCGTCTCGGCAGAAAAAGCAGCATGTCCCTATTTTCCGGCTCCGCGCCAGCGGATGGCGGCGCCGTGCGGGTGCGCGTCGCCGAGCACTTCGTCGCCGCCGCCGGGCCAGGTGGTGAGGCGGATCTCCGTCTTGGCTTCGGTGGAAGGCGCGAGCTCGAAGCGGAGCCAGGCGAGCGGCCGAGCGGCGGTGGCCGCGCCGCCGACTGCGTCGAGGTGCGAGCGGATTCGCTCCCGCGTCGCCTCGGGCAGATAGCTCCACACGATCGAGTGGAACAGCACTCGCGCGACGCCCTCGGGCGCCGCGGCGGGCAAGCGCGTTTCCACCCAGTCCGCAGCATCGGCTTGGTCGACGGCGAATGGCTCGGCCGCGAGCGCGGTCGCGATCGCGGCCTCGAGCCGCGCGAGCCGTTCCGGTTGATCGGGCCACACGTAGCACTCCAGGCGCTCGCGCTGCGCGGCATCGCGTACGTCGATCGGGCTCACGTCGCAGCCGCGCCGCGACTGGACGCCCAACCGCGCGTCGAGCGGCGGCAGCGGGCCGGTCCACTCGGGCGCGAGCGTGAGCCGGGCGTCGGGCGGGCCGAGCTCGGCGCCGCTCAAGCGGTATCGAAATCGGTCCGCTAGCAAGTTGAGGCCGGCGCTGGCGCCGATCTCGAAGAGCGCGAGCGGCAAGCCGGTGCGCTTTGCGATCTCGAGGAAGCCGCCGATCAGCACCGCCGAGCGGCCCACCTCGTTGGTCTGCGGGGCGTGCTCGAGGAACCCCGCGATTTCGGCCGCGTGCTCGGCGAGCACGTGCCGCAGCACGAACGCAAGCGTGGTCCGATGCGGAATCCCGTGCGGAGGATAGGCGGCGGTGAGGTCGCGGTCCCGTCCCGAGCGCGCGAGCGCGTTCAGTGCGCCTGCGAGGCGCAGCGGCAGGTTGTCCGCGTGGGGCGACGGGTCGCCAGGCCACGCCAGCACGCGGCGGCCAACGTCGCCGTCGGGCGCCAGCACGTCGATCAGCGCCTCGCAGAGCGCGGCGGTGAAGTGCGAGCCGAGCTTGGTGCAGTACTCCGCCTGAAGCGCGAACGCTTTACGGACAGCGTTGGCCCGGGCCGCGGCGCTCATCGCGAGCGTCTCCGCGCCGTACGCGAGTGGCCGGCGCCGCTCCTGCGTCGTGCGTTCATGTGTTCCTTTCCCTGGGGGAATGAACGTTTTGGCGCGCCAACAGTACCTACCGCCGGGAGCCGCGTAAACCGGGCGTTTCGGGCGATGACCTAGCGAGGAATGACCGCGCGTCTGTATCCTTGTGGGCAGGGCGTAGGGGGTCGTGCCCCGACGGAGAGCACATGAAGCGTTCCCGAATTGCGGCCGCCGCGGCGGCACTGGTCACAGCGGGATTCGCGGGCGCCGCCGGCGCGCAGCTCGGCAGCTACCAGCTGCCGAACAGCAACTTCGTTTGGCGGTGGGGCGACGAGAACGGACGCGCCGTGAACCGCGCCGAGGATCTCCAGGTGAACGGGGGCGAGGCGGGCTTTCGGTGCGATCTCACGGCCGCGATCAGTCCCGCGAGCCATCTCAGTCCCACCGAGGTGAGGCAGATTCAGCAGCGGCTCGCCACCGCCATCGATTTCATCTACCAGTCCACGATGCTGATGAACGACATGAAGTCGCAGCGTCAAATCGACTGGGCCACGCTCTCCTGCGCCCGACCGGAGCCCACGCCGTCCAGCGAAGAGGAGAAAGCGGCGCACGAGCAGAAGGCGCGCGAGAAGATGCAGAAGGAAATCGAGCGTCGCCGCGCCAAGCAGCAGTCGGCCAACTGACTCCCGCAGCCCCGATGGTCCCCGTCGCGCGCGACCGACGCGCCAACGCACCGCAACCGCAGCGAGAGGCGCTCTTCTTCGAGCGCCTGCCGCCGCTGTCGCTGTACGTCCACTTGCCGTGGTGCGTGCGCAAGTGCCCGTACTGCGACTTCAACTCCTACGAAGCCCACGGCGATCTGCCGGACGACGCCTACGTGAGCGCGCTGCTGCGCGATCTCGATGCGGAGCTCGGGTTCGTGCGCGGCCGCCCGCTCGCGAGCGTATTCATCGGCGGCGGCACGCCGAGCCTGTTCTCGGGCCGCGCCATCGCGCGCCTGCTCGACGGCGTTCGGGCGCGCGCCGAGCTCGCCGCGGACGTCGAGGTCACGCTCGAGGCAAACCCCGGTGCGGTGGAGGCGGGGCGGTTCGCGGAATTTCGGGCGGCCGGCGTAACGCGGCTCTCGATCGGCGTCCAGAGCCTCCGCGACGACAAACTGCGGGCGCTCGGGCGCGTGCACGACAGCGTCGAAGCGCGGCGCGCGGTCGAGCTCGCCACGCGGGCGGGATTCACGAGCGTGAATCTCGATCTCATGTATGCGCTGCCGGGAGACGACGCGTCCGGCTCGATGGCGGATCTCCTCACCGCCGTCGAGCTCGGCACCGAGCATCTCTCCTGGTATCAGCTTTCGCTCGAGCCGAACACGGCGTTCGAGCGCCGCCCGCCGCCGCTCCCGGCGGACGAGCTCGTGCTCGACATCGAGCGCGCGGGCCGCGATCTGCTCGCACGGCGCGGCTTCGAGCGTTACGAGGTGTCGGCGTATGCCCGGCCGGGTGAAGAGTGCGCGCACAACTTGAACTACTGGCGCTTCGGCGACTACCTCGGCATCGGCGCCGGAGCGCACGGCAAGATCACGCTGCCGGAGCAAGCCGCGATCGAGCGGCGCGCGAAGACGCGCAATCCGCGCACGTACATGACGCACGCCGGCACGTCTGCCGCGGTCGCGATCGAGCGTGTCGCTTCAGCGGCGCAAACGAGACTCGAGTTCTTGATGAACGCGCTTCGACTCACGGGCGGCGTGACCGTGGAGTGCTTCGAGCAGCGCGCCGGTCAGCCGTTCGCCGCGATCGAGTCCGGTGTGGCCGCGGCCGTGAGCCGCGGCTGGCTCGTCGCGGATGCAGGGCGGCTCGCGCCCACTCCCGTCGGGCTGCAATTCCTGAATCCCATGCTCGAGATGTTCTGCGAGGTCTAGCGTGCGACGGGCGGCGCCTTGACACGTCCACCGACCGCGCGCCCATAATCCGGCCATCGGCGGCCTTCCCACTGCCGGTCCAAGAAGGGGGGAAAGATGAGACCGTCCGCGCGAGCGGCGATGCTCGCGGCGGCCATCCTGGGCACGCCGCACGCATTCGCACATCATTCGTTCGCCGCCGGTTACGACGGCGAGCAGCAGGTCGAGCTCACCGGCAAAGTCACCAAGGTCGACTGGGCCAATCCGCACGTGCACTTCACGATCGACGTGAAGGGCGACGACGGCAAGATCGCGCCCTGGCGGTTCGAGGGATATCCCACGAACATGCTCGTGCGCCAGGGTTGGAAGCGCGACGAGACGATGAAGATCGGCGACACCGTCACGGTGTTCGGCTGGCGCGCGCGCAGCGAGCCGAATCTCGCGGCCGCACGCTGGGTCACCTGGGCCGACGGCCACAAGCTCGCCGCGGGCCCGCCGGCCGGCACGGGCGGGCGGTGACCCATGCAAAGCCGTAGGTTCCGCACAGCCGCCGCGCTCGCGGCGCTGCTGCTCGCAGGCCTCGCCGCGGGCGTCGCAAGCGCCCAGCCCGCGGGCAACGCGGCGAAGGCCGCTGACAAGCCCGTGCCGCGCGTCAACGGCAAGCCGGATCTATCCGGCACCTGGATCCCGGGCAGCACGCTGTTGCTCTTCGAAGGCGAGGAATCCGTCGCTGCCGCACGCGCGTACGACACGGCCCACGGCCGAGCGGCGGCGCCGCCGCCGGAGCCGCCGCCGTACAAACCGGATGCGGAGAAGCAGCGCCAGTATTATCTCGGGCGAAAAGGCATCGACGACCCGATGGCGCGCTGCCTGTTGTCGGGCGTGCCGCGCATCATGTTCCGGCCGCTGCCGTTCGAGATCGTGCAACTGCCCAATCGCGTGCTCATCCTCTATGAGATCCATCACGCGTTTCGGATCATCCCCACCGACGGCACGCCGCACCCCGACGACCTCGAGCCGTCGTACCTCGGCGACTCGATCGGGCGCTGGGAGGGCGATACGCTCGTGGTCGACGTCACCGGCTTCAACGACAAGAGCTGGCTGCAGGGCGTGGGCACCGTTCACAGCGAGAAGCTCCGAGTGACCGAGCGCTACACGCGCGACACGTTCGAGACGATTCGCTACGAGGTCACGATCGAAGACCCGGAGACGCTCACCAAGCCCTGGCACATGCAGGACACCATGCGGCTACGGCCGGACGAGCGTCTGCGGGAATACGAGTGCATCGAGTCCAACGAGGACATCGGGCGCTTCGAGGAGTTGCTGAAGACATCGGAGTTCAAGTAATGGAACTGAGGAAACGAGCCCGGATTTTCGCCGCGTCGTGCGCGCTCGCCGCATTGTCGGTGCTGGCTCCCAGCGCCGGCGCAGCACCGAAGCCGCCCGCGACGCCGCGCATTTATGTCTTCGAGAACGGTGCGATCAAGGGCCTCGACCCGGCGCTGTTTCGCTTCACGCGCGCCGAGCTCAAGGAAGTGGATTTCGTCGGCAACTCGTACTTGATCGTGCACCCGCGCGGCACGCTGATGTTCGACTCGGGCCAGATCCCCGATGCCGCGTTCAAGGACGGCGGTCCGGTGGTCGACGGCATCATGTCGGCCACCAAGCCGCTGCTGCCGCAGCTCGCGGCCGCGGGCTACACGCCGGCGGACGTCACGTACTTCGCGCTCTCGCACTACCATTCGGACCACACCGCGAACGCCAACGCGTTCGCCGGCGCCACCTGGATCGTGCAGAAGGCCGAGCGCGACTTCATGTTCTCGGACAAGCCCGAGGGCATCATCAAGGTCGACACTTACAGCGCGCTGCGCGACGCCAAGACCAAGGTGCTGAACAACGAGGATTTCGACGTCTTCGGCGACGGCACGGTAGTCATCATGTCCACGCCGGGGCACACGCCGGGCCACCAAGTAGTGGCGGTGAAGCTCGCGAAGGCCGGCACGGTGGTGCTCGGCGGCGACCTCTATCACTACCCCGAGGAGCGCGCCACCGGCCGCGTTCCCACGTTCGAGTTCAACGCCGAGCAGTCCCAAGCGTCGCGCGCCAAGATCGAAAAATTCCTGAAGGACCAGCACGCCACGCTCTGGATCGAGCACGACCTAGCCACCCACGCTTCTCTCCCCAAATCCCCGCAATACATCGATTAAGAAGGGACTGCCCCCATTTTCGGGGACTGTCCCCATTTTCGTACTTGCACGTGCTGCTGGGACGACCGCGCCCGAAAATGGGGACTGTCCCTCTGCGCAACGCTCAACGCGATCTTCTTCTTCGCGAAAACGCTACCCCGCGCGAAACCCAATCCTCCCATGCGTCCCATCGCAAAACGGCTTGGTGTTGCTCCCCCCGCACCGACAGAGCTTCGCCTGCGTCACGCGCGCGACCGCGCGTCCCGTGCCGCTCGTGATCTCGAGGTTGCCTCGCACGCGCAGCGGCCCGTCGACTTCCGGGTCGATCGCGAGCTCGCCGTCGCGGCGCGCTAGCATCGCCGTGTCGCCCGTCGCCGGTTCGCCGGTGGCCGCGAATTGCACGTCGTGATGCGAGCCGTCGCAGAACGGTTTGTTCTTCGACGCGCCGCAGCGGCACAGGGTGGCGCGAAAGCCGACCCGCTCGCCGTCGAGCAGCAGGTCGGCGCGCACGGCGTAGGGTCCTGCCTCGCGTACCGCGATCAGGTTCACGGGCGGTGCAGCTTCTTCCGGCCTGCCGTCCGTGCGGCGGTAACGGATCGCGCCCGACGGACAGGCATGCGCGATCTCGGCCACGCGCTCCGCGTCCATCGCGTCGGGGTCGATCCACGGTCCCTGCACGTTCGCGAGGAACACGTTCGGTCCCCACGTCACGCAGAATCTCGAGTGGATGCACTTCTTGCCTTCGTAGAGCACCGTGAGCTTGTCGCCGGCGATCTCCTCCACGCCGTTCACCACGATCGGCGCCGGCGGCCTGCCGGTGGCGCGGTTCGTGGCCGGCGCGCCTACCGGTCCGTGCGGCGCAGGCGCGGCGGAAGCGGGCGCGGCGAGCGCTGACGGTGCCGCGGGGGAGGGGGCGGTGGCCGCGGCATCGGCGGCCGCGAAGCCGCGCTCGCCGCGTTTCGCGAGATCGGCGAGCAGCCGGGCGGCCAGCGCGGTGCGCGCATCGGCGTCGCGCACGCGCGCGGCAGCGGCCGCGAGCTCCGCGAGCCGTTCACGGAAGAACCGCCGGGCCGCGGAGCCTCGCGGCAGCGGCGCGGCATCGCGCAGGATCGTGAACGACATGCCCGCGTTGCAGTGCGGGTTCGACGGCCCCGCGGGCAACCGGGCGGCGCGCTCCGCGAGCTTGCTCACCGCGCGCATCAGCCCGAGCGCGAGGTCGACGGCCAGCGATTTCTCCGGCGCGGGGCGGGGCACGACGTACGCGTAGGCGATGAGCCGCAGCATCAACATGTAGCCGGTGTTCGCGAGGTCCACCGCTACGGCGGCGTCTTCGTTCTCGATCCACACACGGCCCGACGGCCGCATCGGCGTGCGTAGCACCGGATTCGTGGCCGCGGGCCAGGCGGGCTTGAGCTCCGGATTCGCGCTGCGCAGCTTCGCGAGCTCGGCGCGAATCGCGATGAACTTCTGGAAGTGCGAGCCCACGGTATTGAGGGGCGCTCCCTCACCCTGCTCGACGATTGCGGCGAACGCGGACAGCGCCGTCTTGGCGCAGATCACGGGCTTCGCGCCGCCGAGGTCGATCTCGGCGTTCGAGAGCTGCAACGCCGGATCGCCGCAGAAGGCGCCGGCTTCGCCGTGCTTCTCGACGAACAGCCGGAGCCGCTCCTCGAGCGTGCCGTAGAAGTGCCCGACGGTCTCGTAGTCGAGGCCCATCGGCGTGAGCCGGTTTTGCACCGCGCGCTTGAACGGAAAATCCGCGGTGAAGCCCTCGCCGTCGGGCTCGCTCGAGCCTTCGGGCCGCTCGAGATAGATGAAATGCTGGAGCACGGCGTCGCCGAACGGCGCGAGCTTCACCACCACGTTGGCCGGCAGTTGGCCCGGATCGAGCGGAAAGTTGCCGCGGCCGAAACGCGGCGACCCGCCGAGCGCGGACGTGATGTTCCACACCGCCGTGAGGTGCCCCATCTCCTCGATCGCGATCCCCACGATCGCCCGCCGCCAGCGCTCGACCGCCGCGGCTTCCTCTGCCGACAACCCCTCGGCTTCGCCGTCGCGCAGGCTGAAAGCCGCGTAGAGATAGGTGCACATCAGGTTGTGCTCGAGCTCCGCTGCCTCGTAGAGCCCGTGCAGCAGCTGCTCGCGGCTCGGCGCCGCAATCGTCGTGGTCATGGAACTCGCTCCCGTATCGGCTCTCCTATCTATCACAGGATCGCGATCGCGCGGAGCACACGAAAGTGTCACCTGAGCCGCGCGCTCGTTGTGGCATAGTGATCTACACCGCCAACGCAGGGAGCACATGAACGCCACTCACGTCGATCTCGCCGTTCCCGTCTCCGCGGCGGACCACACGCTCGGCGCCGACCACGCGCCGGTCACCGTGGTCGAATACGGGGACTTCGAGTGCCCGAACTGCAAGAACGCCGTTCCCGCCGTGAAGATGCTGCTCGCGGACTACGCGAGCCGGGTGCGGGTCGTGTACCGCCACTTTCCGCTCGAGGAGCCGCACCCGCACGCGCTTGCCGCGGCCGAGGCGTCCGAAGCCGCCGCACAGCAAGGCAAGTTCTGGGAAATGCACGAGCTCTTGTTCGCCAATCAAGCGCACCTCACCTCCAAGCACCTGCACGGCTACGCCGAGCGGCTCGGCCTCGACATGGCGCGCTACACGTCGGAGATGGACGACCACGTCTATCTGCAGCGAATCCGCGAGCAGGTCGACGGCGGCAAACGCAGCCGCGTGCGCGGCACCCCGGGATTCTTCGTCAACGGCACGATTCGCGACGTCTCGTTCGGCATGAAGGCCCTGTTCGACGCCGTCGAAGCGGCGCTCCACCACCGTCGCTGACGCGGAGCTCGCCATGCAGCTCGGAATGATCGGTACGGGAAGGATGGGCGGCAACATGGTCCGCCGCCTGCTCGCGGCCGGTCACGACTGCGTCGTATTCAGCCGCCGCGGCAGCGACGCGGAGCCGCTGCGGCAGGCGGGCGCCACCGTCACCGCCTCGCTCGCGGAGCTCGTGGCGAAGCTCGAGCCGCCGCGCGCCGTGTGGATCATGATTCCGGCCGCGGCGGTGGACCCGGTGATCCACGATCTCACGGGATTGGTCGCCGCGGGCGACGTGCTCATCGACGGCGGCAATTCTCACTACGTCGACGACGTGCGGCGAGCGCGCGAGCTCGGCCCGCGCAAGCTCCACTACGTCGACGTCGGCGTCAGCGGCGGCGTCTGGGGGCTCGACAACGGCTACTGCCAGATGATCGGCGGCGAGCCCGAGGTGGTGGCACGCCTCGAGCCGCTGTTCGCCGCGCTCGCGCCGGGCGCCGGATCGAAGGCGGACGGGCGGGGCACCGCGCCGCTCGGTTACTTGCATTGCGGGGCCAATGGCGCCGGCCATTTCGTGAAGATGGTCCACAACGGCATCGAGTACGGGCTCATGGCCGCGTATGCCGAAGGCTTCAACCTGCTGCGGCACGCGAACGTGGGCAAGACCGGCCGGGGAGTGGATGCCGAGACGTCGCCGCTCAAGAACCCGGAGCTCTTCGCCTACGACCTCGACGTGGCCGCGATCGCCGAAGTCTGGCGGCACGGCAGCGTGGTGCGCTCGTGGCTGCTCGACCTCGCGGCGCATTCGCTCGGCCGCGACGCCAAGCTCGACGGCTTCGTCGGCGCCGTATCCGACTCGGGCGAGGGGCGTTGGACGGTCGACGCGGCGGTCGCGGCCGGCGTGCCGGTGCCGGTGCTCGCCACGGCGCTGTTCGCGCGCTTCGGCTCGCGCGGCGAGGACGAGTTCGCGAATCGATTGCTGTCCGCGATGCGCTTCGAGTTCGGCGGCCACGCGGAGCGCGCCCCGGCAAAGGGCGGCTGAGCGATGGCCGCCGGCAGCGCCGACGCGCTCGTGCTCTTCGGGGCCACCGGCGACCTCATGCACCGGAAGATCTTCCCGGCGCTCCAGGCCCTCGTGCGGCGTGGCTCGCTCTCGGTGCCGATCGTGGGCGTGGCACGCGAGGGTTGGAGCCTCGACGCGCTGAAGACGCGCATCGCGGACAGCCTCGAGCACGGGCCGGGCCTCGACCGCGACGCCTATCACCGAATCGTGGAGCTGCTGCGCTACGTCGACGGCGACTATCGCGACGACCCCACGTTCGTGCGCCTGCGGGAACAGCTCGGCGACGCGCAGCACCCGCTGCACTATCTCGCACTGCCGCCGAGCCTGTTCGCCACCGTCGCGGACAATCTTCGCGAGTCGGGCTGCGCCGACGGCGCTCGCGTGGTGGTGGAGAAGCCGTTCGGCCGCGACCTCGCCTCGGCCGAGGAGCTCAATCGGTCGCTGCACCGGTCGTTCGCC
This sequence comes from Gammaproteobacteria bacterium, assembly GCA_036274615.1. Lineage (GTDB taxonomy): Bacteria > Pseudomonadota > Gammaproteobacteria > Steroidobacterales > Rariloculaceae > FEN-1219. The sequence goes on from DASUFK010000055.1 coordinate 40,283, forward strand.
GAGAGCGACGTCTACCGGATCGATCATTACCTCGGCAAGGAGTCGGTGCAGAACCTGCTGGTCTTCCGCTTCGCGAACAATTTTCTCGAGCCGATCTGGAATCGCAATTACGTGGACCACGTGCAGGTCACGATGGCCGAGACGCTCGGCGTGGAAGGGCGCGGCAAGTTCTACGAGGAAGTGGGCGCGATCCGCGACGTGGTGCAGAACCACTTGCTCCAGGTGGTGGCTCACCTCGCCATGGAGCCGCCCGTGGGCCACGATCCGCGCGCGCTGCTCGACGAGAAGGCGAAGGTGTTCAAGGCGATCCGCACGCTCGCCCCCGGGGACGTGGTGCGCGGCCAGTACCGCGGCTATCGCCAAGAGCCGGGCGTGGCGCCGGACTCGAAGGTCGAGACCTTTGCGGCGCTGCGGCTCGCGATCGACTCGTGGCGCTGGGCCGGCGTGCCGTTCTTCTTGCGCGCCGGCAAGCGGCTCGCGATCGCGAGCACCGACGTCTACGTGCAGCTCAAGCCGGCGCCGCAGCAGGTGTTCGGCGCGAGCATGGGCAGGCCGAACTACCTGCGCTTCCACTTGGGGCCGCAGCGCGTCTCCATCGCGCTCGGCGCGTTGGCCAAGAAGCCCGGCGCCGAGATGGTGAGCCGCGAGGTGGAGCTGCAGGTGTGCAGCTCCGGCGAAGACGACATGGGCGACTACGAGCGGCTCATCGATGCGGCGCTGCACGGCGACACGTCGTTGTTCGCGCGCGAGGACGGTGTGCTCGAGGAGTGGCGGATCGTCGACCCGATCCTCGCCGCCGGCGGCGCCCCGCAGGCTTACGAGCCCGGCAGCACCGGACCGGCCGAGGCCGACGCGCTGACCGCCGAGCACGGCGGCTGGCGCAGGATGCGGCCGCCCTGAGCGCGGGTGCGCCGGAGCTCCTCGTCGTGGCCGACCCGGCCGCCGCCGCGGCGCGCGGCGCCGAGCTGATCGCGGCGCAGCTGCGTGACGCCGTCGCCGCACGCGGCCGAGCGTCGCTCGCGGTGAGCGGCGGGCGCTCGCCGCAACGGATGTTCGACGTCTTGGCCGCCGCCGTCCCCTGGGAGCACGTCGATCTGTTCCAGGTGGACGAGCGGGTGGCGCCGGCGGGCCACGCCGATCGCAATGCCGTGACGATCGAGCGGGCGTTCGCCGCGCAGCTCGCGCGGTCGCCGCAGCGCTTCCACCTGATGCCCGTCGAGTCGGCGGATCTCGAGGCCGCGGCGGCCTCGTACGCGGGTGAACTCGAGGCCGCTGCCGGCTACCCGCCGGTGCTCGATGCGGTGCACTTGGGCCTCGGCACCGACGGCCATACCGCCTCGCTGTTTCCGGGCTCGCCGCTGCTTCAGGAAATCGGCGCAGCCGTGGCCGTGACGCACGAGCCCCATGCGGGGCGGCGGCGCATGACGCTGACGTTGCCGGTGCTCGATCGCGCGCGGCTCGCGGTCTTTCTCGTCACCGGCGCCGACAAGCAGGCGGTGCTGCCGCGCTGGCTGCACGGAGATCGCGACATCGTGGCGAGCCGCGTGCGGTGCGAGCGCGTCGTGGTAGTGGCCGATCTCGAAGCCGCACGCGCGATCCCCTAGAATCGCGCGATGCCTACCGTCGAGCAGCATTACGACCAAGTCCTGTCCGACGTTTACTCGTGGATGCAGGGCGGTTTCGACGCCGCGCTCGCGCGCAACGCCGAGCTCTTCGCCAAGCGCGGCATCGCGCCGGCGGGCTCCCGCGTTGCGATCGATCTGGGCGCGGGCTGCGGCTTCCAGTCGATCCCGCTCGCGAAGCTCGGCTTCGCCGTTACCGCGATCGATCTCGACGGCAAGCTGCTCGAGGAGCTCCGCGGCCATGCGCCGGGGCTCGACATCGCGATCGTGCGCGACGACCTCATGGCCTTCGAGACGCACGCACGCGGCAATGCCGAGCTCGTGGTCTGCATGGTCGATACGCTGCTGCACCTCGACTCGAAGGAAGCGGTGCGTACGCTGTTCGCGAAGGTGCACGCGGCGCTCGAGCCCGGCGGACGTTTCATCGCCACCTTCCGCGACCTGTCGCGGGAAGCGCTCGAGCTCGACCGCTTCATACCCGTGCGCAGCGACGACAACACGATCTTCACCTGTTTTCTCGAATACGAGCCCGACACCGTGAAGGTGCACGACCTCGTCTACCGCAGGAGCGGAGACGCGTGGACGTTTCACAAGAGCTTCTATCGGAAGCTGCGCCTGCCGCAGCAATGGATCACGGAGCAGCTCGCGTACGCAGGCTTCGGCACCATCGACGCTTCGGTCGAGCGCGGGCTCGTGACCGTGATCGCCACACGCTGAGCTCGTAACGGAGCCGCAATGCCCCTCGTGAAACCCGGTCTCGACTTCGTGTTCGGCCTCAAGGCCCGGCTCGGCGAGCTCGTCGTGATCGGCGAGTCGCCCGAGGGCCTGCGCCGAATGATCCCGATTCTGGACGGAACGTTCGACGGCCCGACGCTGCACGGCGAGGTGCTCGGCGGAGGCGCAGACTGGCAGTTCGTACGTAACGACCGCGTCACCGTCGCCGAAGCCACGTACCTGTTGCGCACTCACGATGGCGTGCTCATCCAGGTCCGCAACAGGGGCTTCAGGCACGGACCGGCCGACGTGATCCAGCGCCTCGCGGAGGGCGACGACGTCGATCCCGCGGAGTACTACTTCCGCACGACACCGACGTTTCTCGTGTCGCCCGGACCGTACGACTGGCTCAATCGCGACGTGTTCGTGGCCACCGGCGCCCGCCATGCGCTCGCGATCGAGCTGTGGTTCTATCGTGTGACCTGAGCGGCAAACCGCGCGAGGAGCGAGCGAATGATCGACACCCAACGTATCGTCTGCGGCGCGGCGCTGCTGGCGCTCCTGGCCGCCGCGCCGCTGCGAGCGCAACCGCGCGACGACACGAAGCCGGTCGCCCCGATCGAGGTGCTCACCTGTCACTACGCGAAGGATAAGAGCGAGGCCGACCTCGCGGGTCTCGCGACGGCATTCAACCAGTGGATGGAGAAGTACACGGCGCCGGAGTACGCGGCGTACGTGTTGCTGCCCACGGCCCGCAGCAAGGACATCGACTTCGACCTCGCGTGGGTTGGCGCCTGGCCCGACGGTACGACGATGGGCAAGAGCATGGCGCATTACTTCGATCACGGCGCCGAGATCGGGCCGGCTTTCGACAACGTGATGAGCTGCGACACGAACAGAAATTTCTCGACGGTGACCGTGCGCGCACCGAGACAGCCGGGCCGCTTCGGCCCGGTGGAGGTCACCACCTGCACCGTGCGGCTCGACGCCAATCTCGACGACGCGCTGCAGGCGGTGCACGAGTGGGTGGATTACACGGGCACCTTCGGCTCCGCCGCGGCGCACTGGCTGCTGTTCCCGGCCTACGGCGAGCGCAGCGACGCCACCTACAACTTCAAATGGGCGATCGGCTACGACTCGTACGAAGCCTTCGGCCGCGAGTACGACCAGATCACCAACGGCAACGGGCTCGATCGCTACAACGAGCTGTTCTCGGCACTGCTCCGCTGCGACAACCCGCGTCTATATAAGGTGCGGCAGATCCGCGCTCCGCACGGCTGACCGGGCGCCGAGGCGACCGTCGAGGCCGCCGGCCGCGCCCACCGGCAATACTCCGCCAAATCGCGAGTTTCGGGACGGGACGTCGCGCCCCGCGACGCCTAGGCTGCGTGCGTCGTTCGAAAGAGTGCCCGAACTCCGATGCTCAAGAACCTCGCGCTCCTCGCGTCGCTCGGCGCGAATCTGGTGCTGCTCGCGCTGTCGCTGCTCGGGTCCGGCGCCACGGCGGCGAGCACTTCCCCGGCGCTTCCGGGAGAGCGCGCGCCGCACACGCACCGCGGGCTGGAGGACCCTTCGGCGTACTACCGCGCCCTGAAGGCGCTCGGGCTCGACGAGCACGAAGCGCGGCTGCTGCTCGGCGCGCGGCTCGAGGAACGCGCCGTGGCCCAGCTGAGTGCGCCGCCCGATCGCTATTGGGAGCCGCGCCAAGCGGGGCTCGCGCGCTACGCCGAGGACGCGGCGGCAGCACATGCAGTGGTGCGCGAGGAGCTCGTGCTCGTGCTCGGATCGAGCGCGGAGCGCGCGCCGGAGCTCGCGCGCTCGTTCCGGCCCTTGAGCCCGCGGCTCGAGTTCCTTTCGTCGAAGGAGCAAGTGGCCTTGCAGCTCTGGCGGCTGCGCCACCCGCCGAACGCCGTACCGGCCGGGCGCGGCGGCCCCGTCCAGGCGCTCGCCGGGGATGCCGCCGGCGGCGAGCTCGCGCAGCTGCGCGAAGTCCTGCCCGCGGGCGCCGCGTTCGAGGTGGCCGTGCGCGAGTCCGCCCTCGCCGAGCAGATCCGCATGAGCGGCGCGAAATTCGGCGAGAGCGAGTTCCGCGAGACCTACACGCTCATGGCGGACACCGAAACCGGCCGCGACATCGAAGCGCAGCTCGCTCAGCGGCGGCGTCTGCGCTCGCTGCTCGGCGCGGACCGGTTCGATCGCGTCTGGTCGATCCGCGATCCGCTCGCGGCGATCGTGCGGGACACGAGCCGCGAGCGCGGCCTCGACGAGGCCGACGCGCTGCGTGCGTACGGCGTGCTCAACGCGAGCCAGGAACGCCTCACGGAGCTCGGGCTTTCCGGCGACTTGAAGAGCGAGCGCACGGTGGCCGCCGCGCAGGCGATCGCTAGCCAGGAACAAGCGGATCTCGCCCGCGTCGTCGGCGAAGAGAACGCGCGCGCCATCCTGAGCGCGCGCAGCGCGTACTTCGTGGCGCTGAGCCGTGCTGCGCAGCGGGCGGGCGCGCCGCCCGCACAATGAATTCATCAACGTGCTCAGGGAAGAGGAGGGCACTTCTATGGACTGGACGAAGACGAGAACGGAGCGCGCTTGGCGCGCGATGGCGGCGGCGATGGTGCTGATTGCCGGGGCGCTGCACACGCCGCCGGCCGACGCGGCGCCCACGCCCACGGCTTCCGCCGTGACGGGCGGCAGCTACACGGTGTCGTATTCGCCGTGCGGATGCCTCATGGACTGGCTCGAGGAACGCATCGACGGCGGACCTTGGTCCTACGTGGGGCAGGGGGGCGCGATAGCCTTCGCGAACAAGCCCGTCGGCACCTATTACTATCGGGTCGGCAACTGGATGGGCGACTACTTCTGGGGCTGGAACGAATACAGCGCGGAAATCATGGTCACCGTGGCGCCCGCGGGGTCTCCTGCGGACCCGTTATCCACGCAATTGCTCTATCGCTACGACACGCGCTACGGCGACGGCAACGGTGACGGCTGGCCGGACCTGTTCGTGAAACGCGTCGCGGGCGGCTCCGCCGGCAACGGCTCGATCGACACGATCATGCTGTTGCAAACGGGCGGCGGACGATTCACGAGCATCGTGCCGTCGGCGAATCTGGCGAGCGCCGCGAGCGCCTGGCCGGCGGCCGCCGTCCAGGTCGTGCTCGAGGACTTCAACGTGGACGGCTTCGCGGACCTGTTGATCAAGGGTCTCGGCAACACCATCGGTGGCGCGCTCAACGAAATCGTCTACGCACCCGGGCGCCCGGGCGCGCTCCAACCGCTCGGCGTGCGCGCCGTGGATCCGGGGCTCAAGCGATTTCTCGCCAACTCGCGCGACTACTTCGCCGACACCGGCTACTTCGACCAGAACGCCCCGGTGAACTACGTCGTCATTCCGATCTACTACTACTCCTGCTTGCCGGGCTTTTACGACTACACCTACGGCTATGCCTACGGCTACTGCGGCTATTTCACGTATTGGTATGCGGTGACTTACCGCGACTATTCCGGGTTCGACTCCACGGCGGTGAGCACAGCGTCCACCGAGGCGTCCATCGAGGCGCAGAGCACCAGCCGGGAACAGGGCGTCGCCACGATCGCGCAAGGCTACGAGGCAGTGCTCGGGGCGCCGATCGGCGGCCGCGATCCGAGCGGTCTCAACGGCGAGCGCGCGCGGCTCGACGACCCCACCTACCGCAAAGGCTTCGATCTGTTCATGGCCGTGCTCGGGATCCACGACGCGCAAGCCGACGAGCTCGACCCGCCGCGCAATCCGAGGCGGCAACCGGACATCGTCTACGTAACCGGGCGGCGGGTGCTCGGCTTCCTCCCGCTGCACACGGCACTCGAGTACGGTGGCTCGACGCTGAGCGCGTTCGACAGCGACGAATCGCTCATGGGAAACGGCGTGCTCGTGAGCAGGCCCAACGCGATGAGCGACAGGCCGCCGATGATGATGACGCTCGGCACCGTGGCTTCGAGCCTCGGCGCGGCGGCGTATTGGTCGTCGCTCGTGGCTTCCGATGCCCGCTATCCCGACAACCTGCCGTACAACCCGGTGCCGTCCACCGGCGGCGG
>DASUFK010000056.1:0-10057 GCA_036274615.1 Gammaproteobacteria bacterium
GACTCGAGCGCGCTGCCGTTTCTGCCGAAGCCGCGGCCCAAGTTCGAGATCTTCGTCTACTCGCAGCGCGTGGAAGGCGTGCACCTGCGCAGCAGCGAGGTCGCGCGCGGCGGCATCCGCTGGTCGGACCGGCGCGAGGACTTCCGCACTGAAGTGCTCGGGCTCATGAAGGCCCAGCAGGTGAAGAACACCGTGATCGTGCCGAGCGGCGCGAAGGGCGGGTTCGTCTGCAAAGCCCTACCCGGCGGCGACCGCGACGCGATCCAGCGCGAGGTCGTAGCCTGCTACCAAACGTTCATCCGCGGCCTGCTCGACCTCACCGACAACATCGTCGACGGCGCCGTCGTTCCGCCCGAGCGCGTGCTGCGCAAGGACGACGACGACCCGTATCTCGTCGTGGCCGCCGACAAGGGCACGGCCACGTTCTCCGACATCGCGAACGCGCTTTCGGCGGAGTACGGGTTCTGGCTCGGCGACGCGTTCGCGTCCGGCGGCTCCGCGGGCTACGACCACAAGAAGATGGCGATCACGGCACGCGGCGGCTGGGAAGCCGTGAAGCGGCACTTCCGCGAGCTCGGCATCGACACGCAGACGCAAGATTTCACGGTGATCGGCATCGGCGACATGAGCGGCGACGTGTTCGGCAACGGCATGCTCCAGTCGCGCAAGATCAAGCTCGTGGCGGCCTTCGATCACCGGCACGTGTTCATCGACCCGAATCCGAACCCCGAGCGCAGCTTCGCGGAGCGCCAACGCATGTTCGCGCTGCCGCGCTCGTCGTGGGACGACTACGATCGCGCCGCGCTGTCGAAAGGCGGCGGCGTCTACTCGCGACAAGCCAAGTCGATCGAGCTCACACCCGAGGCGCAGGCGGCCCTCGGGATCGCGCAGCCGGCGCTCTCCCCTCCCGAGCTGATCCGCGCGGTGCTCACGGCGCCCGTGGATCTCCTGTGGAACGGCGGCATCGGCACGTACGTGAAGGCGAGCCACGAGGCGCACGCCGACGCGCGCGACCCGCAGAACGACGCGGTGCGCGTCGACGGCCGGCAGCTCCGCTGCAAGGTCGTGGGCGAAGGTGGCAATCTCGGCTTCACGCAGCTCGGCCGCGTCGACTACGCCTCGCACGGCGGCCGCATCAACACCGACTTCATCGACAACTCGGGGGGCGTGGACTGCTCGGACCGCGAGGTCAACATCAAGATCCTGCTCGACGACGCGATCCGCCGCCGCGCGCTCCCGCGCGAGCAGCGCAACGGCTTGCTCGCCGCGATGACCGACGACGTGGCCGGCCTCGTGCTCGCCGACAACTACGCCCAGACCCAGGCGCTGTCGATCATGGAGTCGCGGGCGGCCGAACGTCTGGGCGAGCACCAGCGCTTGATCCGCGTGCTCGAAGCGCAAGGCTTGCTCGACCGCGCGCTCGAGCTGTTGCCGAGCGATGAGGAGATCGAGCAGCGCCGCGCCGCCGGCCGCGGCCTCACGCGGCCCGAGCTCGCCGTGATCTTGAGCTACTCCAAGATCGAGCTGGTGGGCAGCCTCGTACACACCGACATCCCCGAGGATCCGTACCTCGGCGCGGAGCTCGAGCGCTACTTTCCGCCGCAGTTGCGCACACCGATCGGGGGAATGATCAGGAAGCACCGGCTCGCCCGGGAAATCATCGCGATGTTGATCGGCGGCAGCATGGTGAACCGCATGGGGCCGTTCTTCGTGCTGCGCGCGGAGGAGGAGACCGGCGCGGGCGTGGCGCAGGTGGCGCGCGCGTATGCGATCGTGCGCGAGGTGTTCGACGTGCGCCGGCTGTGGCGCGAGATCGAAGCGCTCGACTACAAAATCGAGGCGCGGGTGCAGTACGACAGCATCTTCGACCTGAGCCGCATGGTGCGCCGCGCGGTGTACTGGTTTCTGCAGAATTATCCGAACGAGCTCGACATCGAGCCGCTCGTGATGCGCTTTCGCGCCGGCGCCGCCGAGCTCGTGGCGGCGCTGCCCGAGGTGCTCTCGCCGCGCAGCCGTGACCGCTTCGAGCGCGAGCGCGAGGCCTGCGCGGCCCGCGCCATGCCCGACGATCTCGCGCGGCGCATCGCGTCGTTTGGCACGATGACCCAGACACTCGACATCGTGGAGCTCGCGCGCGAGTTCCGCCTGCCCGTGCACGAGGTCGCGGCGCTCTACTCCACGCTCGCGGCCGAGCTCAAGCTCGACACGCTGCGCGACCACATCGAAGGGCTCGTCGTCGACGGCCGCTGGCGGGCGATGGCGCGTGCAACCCTGCGCGAGACGCTTGCACGCGAGCAGCGCGGCCTGCTCCGTGCGGCGCTGCGCGGCAAGCACGCGGGCGGCGCGGCAGGCGCGTTGCGCGCGTGGCTCGAGAAGCATGCCGCCGCGATCGCGCGCACCCAGCACGCGCTCGACGAGATGCAGGCGTCGGGGTCGATGGACTTCGCCACGCTCTCCGTGGCGCTCAAAGAAATCAACCGCCTCGCGTAAGAAAATAGGGACAGGTTACTTTTTCGGCGGCCGCGCAGGTGCCAACCCGCTGCGACTTCACCGCCGAAAAAGTAACCTGTCCCTATTTTCTGCCACAATGCGGCACATGAAGAACAAGACGCGGCCGGGCACCGGCCAACTCGTGCTCGTGCGCCACGGGCAGAGCGACTGGAACCAAAAGAATCTGTTCACCGGCTGGCACGACGTCGACCTCACCGCGCAGGGCCGGCAGGAGGCGCAGCAAGCCGGGCGCACGCTCAAGGACGGCGGGTTCACGTTCGACATCGCGTTCACGTCCGTGCTCGTGCGCGCGATCCGCACGCTCTGGCTCGTCCTCGACGAGATGCAGCTCATGTGGATCCCCGTAGAGAAGAGCTGGCGGCTCAACGAGCGCCATTACGGCGCGCTCCAGGGCCTCGACAAGGCGCAGACCACCGCGAAGCACGGCGCTGAGCAGGTGAAGATCTGGCGGCGTAGCTACGACATCCCTCCTCCGCCGCTCGACTCGAGCGACGATCGCCATCCGAGCCACGACCCCCGCTACGCGCGGCTCACGCCCACGGTGCTGCCGAGCACCGAGTCGCTGAAGACCACGCTCGCGCGCGTTCAGCCGTACTGGGAGGACCGGATCGCGCCGGAGCTCCTGCGCGGCCGCAACGTGCTGGTCGCGGCGCACGGCAACAGCCTGCGCGCGCTCGTGAAGATGCTCGAGGGAATCTCCGACGACGAGATCACCGAGCTCAACATTCCCACCGGCGTGCCGCGGCTCTATGAGCTCGACGCGAAGCTCGCGCCGACGCGGGCCGAATACCTCGGCGACGCCGCGGCGATCGCGGCGGCGGCGCAAGCTGTTGCCGATCAGGCCAAAGCGAAGAAGTAGCGCGCGTGCTCTACGATCTCGGACCGAATCGCGTGCAGACCGTGGGCGACAAGTACTTCGTGGCGCCGAGCGCCGCCGTGATCGGCCGCGTCTGGCTCGGCCGCGACGCGAGCGTCTGGTTCGGCACGGTGCTGCGCGGCGACGGCAACGACATCCGCATCGGCGACCGCAGCAACGTGCAGGACAACGCGGTGATCCACGTCGACTCCGACGCGCCCACCACGATCGGCAACGACGTCACGATCGGCCACGCCGCCGTCGTGCACGGCTGCACCGTGGGCGACTTCAGCTTGATCGGCATCAATGCCACGATCCTGAGCCATGCGGTGATCGGCCAATACTGCCTCGTCGGCGCCGGAGCGCTCATCACGGAGCGCAAGCAGTTCGCGGACCGCTCGTTGATCATCGGCGCGCCGGCGCGGCGCATCCGCGAGCTCACCGACGGCGAGATCGACATGCTGAAGCACAGCGCGGAGCACTACGTGAAGCAGGGTCAACGCTACCGCCGCGAGCTCGCCGCGCGTGGCGCGTAGCGACGGTCAGACTATCGCCAGACGCGGACGACGCCTTCCTGTGCCGTGGAGGCCACGAGCGTGCCGTCCTGCGTGAAGAACCGCCCGAGCGCGAACCCCCGTCCGCCCGACGCGTTCGGGCTCTCCATGGCGTACAGCAGCCACTCGTCCGCCCGAAACGGCCGATGAAACCACATCGCGTGATCGATGCTCGCAAGCTGCACGTTGCCTTCGGCGAAGTGGATGCCGTGCGGCAGCGTCGCCGTGGCGACGAGCTGATAGTCCGACACGTAGGCGAGCACGTTGCGGTGCAGGTGCGGATCGTCGGGCAGCCTGTCGACCGTCTTGATCCAGATGTGACGGCGGGGATCGGCCCGCGGCGGCGCGACCACGTGCACCGGCTCGATCGGCCGGAACTCGAACGGCCGGTCGTGCGTGAGGAAGCGGCGCATCTTCTCGGGAATCCGCTCGAGCAAGCCGGGCGTGAGCTCGCGCACGTCGGGCACGCCGTCGGGGCCGGGCACCTTGGGCATCGCAACGGAGTGGTCGAGCCCCTGCTCCGGCACTTGAAACGACGCAGTCATGTTGAAGATCGCCCGGCCGTGCTGAATCGCGACGACGCGGCGATTGCTGAAGCTCTTGCCGTCGCGCGCGACCTCCACCTCATAAACGATCGGCGCCGCCACGTCGCCCGGCACGAGGAAGTACGCGTGCAACGAGTGCACCTCGCGGCCCTCGACCGTGTAGCTCGCGGCGGTCAGCGCCTGGCCGAGCACCTGACCGCCGAACACGCGCTCGCCGCCGAGATCGCGGCTCTCGCCGCGGAAGATGTTGTCCTCGATGCGCTCGAGCGACAGGAGGTGCAGCAGGTCGGCGAGGATGGGCTGCATGCGAACCTCCAGAACCTCGACGCTAGCGCGGCTTCCGGAAGCGGAACAGCAGCCGATCCGTCTGATTCGAGACCTCCGGGTTGCCCACTTCGAGCTCGAGCGCGTCCGCCGGGCTGTAGTGGATCGTGGAGTAGTCCTCGAGCACGAAGCCCGCGGCCTGGATCTCCTTGATCATGAGCACCGGGTCCACGCGCCGCCCGTTCTCGCGGCTGTCGGGCTCCATGTGACGGCGCGTGTGATCGAGCACACCGTAGATGCCGCCCGGCTTCAGCGAGTCGAACACCGCCTTGTTCAGCAGCGCGCGCATCTCGGGCCGGTAGTTGTGCAGATTGCGGAACGTGACCACGATGTCGGCGTTGCGCACGCCGAGCGACGTGTCGCGCGCGGCCGCGAGGTTCTCAGGCGGACGGAACGAGAGGTCGCGCCCGGACTCCACTACTTCGATCGCGCTGAAGCTCGCGTGCCGGCTCTTGAGCGAGCGCACGTCGTCGAGCGGGCCGAGCGCCGCGTAGTACTTGCCGCGGTCCTTCACGACCGGCGCGATGATCTTCGTGAACCAGCCGCCGGCCGGCACGAGTTCGATCACCGTCATGTCGTCGCGCAGCCCCATGAACAGCAGCGTCTCGAGCGGTTTGCGATTCGAGTCGCGCGCGGTGTCGGCCGCCGGGCGCACGTCGCTCGCGATTGCCGCGCGGATCTTGCGCGCCGTGTCGCTCTCCGCGCTCGTCTGGGCGGGAGCGTCGGGCGCGAACAAACAGAGCAACGAGCTCATGAAACCGAGGGGCAGCGCACGTGTGTACATGAGAAATCTCCGTCTAGAGGGACGCAACCATCTTGATTCTGCCTCAGCGCTTGTCGTTGCGGTTGAGCCGCGCGATCAAGCTCGACGTATCCCAGCGCTTGCCGCCCATGCCTACCACGTCGGCGTAGAACTGATCCACGAGCGCGGCCACCGGCAGCTCGGCGCCGTTCTCGCGCGCTTCTTGCAGACAGATCCGCAAGTCCTTGCGCATCCATTCCACCGCGAAGCCGAAGTCGAACTTGCCTTCGCTCATCGTCTTCCAGCGGTTCTCCATTTGCCACGACTGCGCGGCGCCCTTCGAGATCGTGTCGATCACGGTGGCCGGGTCGAGCCCGGCCTTGCGCGCGAAATTCAACGCCTCGGCAAGCCCCTGCACCGCGCCGGCGATCGCGATCTGGTTGACCATCTTCGTGAGCTGTCCCGAGCCCGCGGGCCCGAGCAGCTTCACGTTGTGCGAATAAGAGCGAATCACGGGGTCGGCCTTGGCGAACGCGTCGGCATCGCCGCCCACCATCACCGTGAGCTTGCCGTTCTCGGCGCCGGCTTGTCCGCCCGACACCGGCGCGTCGAGGCACTGCACGCCGCGGGCGCGTCCGGCCGCGGCGATCTCGCGCGCGATGCCGGCCGACGCGGTGGTGTGGTCGCAGAAGATCGCGCCCTTCGCCATCGCGGCGAGCGCGCCATCCTTGCCTAGCGCGATCTCGCGCAGGTCCGGATCGTCGCCCACGCAGCTGAGCACGATCTCGGCGCCCTTGGCAGCCTCGGCCGGAGTTGCGGCCACACGGCCGCCGTGCTTCTCGCGCCACTTGTCGGACTTCGCCCGCGTGCGGTTATAGACCGTGACCTCGTGACCTTTGGTGCGAAGCCAGCCGGCCATCGGAAAGCCCATTACCCCCAAGCCGAGAAATGCAACGTTCGCCATTTCGAGTTCCTGTTTTCAACCCGCGAGATCGGAGCCGCGGTGTGCCGCGCTCAGCATACTCGATGTCGTTACAGGGCTCGCGACCGCCAGCGAAGGCGATCGCCTGCAGATGCTGGAGGCAATCGGCCGCCGCCGACGCGAGGGGGGATGCTAGCGAACGCGGCTCACTTGTGGCCGCGCAGCGCTCCGACGTAGTGGAAGTTGGAGCAGCGCTTGTGCAGGACCTCGGCGAGGTAACCGGGGTAAGCCTCCCGATCGTCCATCAGAATGGCGCCGCGCTTGCGATTGAGAATCTGCGAGGACGTTACGTTGTACAGCCAGACGACGAACTGCGTGCAGTAGAACCGCCGCTTTTCCCAAGCCGCGATGTCGAGGGCGCTCGGCTTCTCGGGCAGCGGGCCTTCCTTCTTCTTGCCGCTGGTGGAGTCGAGCGGGCCGTGCCCGAAGAGCTTGGCGGCCCAGTTGGCCCCCACGCCGGTGGCGGCGTCGCGGATGTTGTAGCTCCAGCTCTTATTCACGCCCGCCGGGATGAAGGGGTAAGCCTGCCGCGCGACTTCTTCCGCGAGCTCCACATCCTTGCAACGCCAAACGTCGTACGAATCCTTGCCGAGGTCGCGCTTCACGTCAGTGAGGTAGATGTTGGCGAGCAGGCGATTGCCGTTGATTTGGTCGGAGTTGATGCCGCCGTTCACTTCGATGAGGCGCCCTTGGCCAACCGACAGGCCGCCGTGAACGTACTCCGGATTGAACACGCTGAAAGCGCTGATCAGGTTGCTGATCACGCTGCGGCTGCCCCACTTGCTCCAGCCGGCCCCGAGAGTGGACTGCTGGTTCAACTTGAGCACCACGTCACCCGGCTTGAGGTCGCCGGCGAGGAGACCGATGTGGTGAGCTTCGATCAGTGGCATGGCCTTGGATAGTATCGATCGGCCGGGGAGATACAAGCAGCAACCTCTCAGTTCTTGGCCCACATCGGGCGGCAAGGCGCAGTATCATCCGCGACGGCACACGCGCTCGGCGCGCCAGATGCGGCGGGGTTCGTCAGTGCGTGACCAGCGCGCAAAGCTCGAACGGGCTCGTCACTCTCAAGCGCTGATAAGCGCGTTGCCGATAGGTGAGGACGGACGTCTTGGCGATACCGAGATCGAGGGCGGTGGCCTCCACGCTCATGCCGAGCGCTGCGCGCGCGCACACCTGCCGCTCGCGACTCGTGAGAGCCGCACAACGCGCGGCAAACCGTTCCTCGAGCTCAGCCACAGTAGGAGGTTGCGACGACGCCGACCTCCGCGCGCGGTTGAGCGGCAGCATCGGCAGCACGAGGCACGCCAAACCCACCAACTCCCCGAGCTCTTGGTCGGAGCAGCAACCTTTCGAGACATGACGCGCCACGTTGATCACGCGCCAGCCTTCGCCGCCCCGCTGGATCACGGAGACACGCTCGACGATGCCTCCATCGTCGAAGAAGCGCTTGCGGAAGTCCGCGGGCGCGATATCCGGCGGCTGCACTCGCAGCATCGCCACGTCGCCGCACTCCGGCGCCTCGGCTAGCGCGTCGAGAACCGGGTCCACGCGCAAGTACCACTTGCGGTAGGCGGGAAACAGCTGCGCGACTCCCGGCTCGCAGTCAGAATACTGAAGCGCGCTGCGCTCACGGTGCGTCGCCTCGAACAAATACACGCGCCGGACTCCGGCGGTGACGGAATGCACCGCATCCCGCACGAGCGGGCCGAAGTCGTCGGTGCCGATCGCCGCCAGCAGCTCCTCGTAGCGCGCCCCGAGCTTCGTGGTGCCGCGCCAGTCGCTGATGAGTCTGATGTCCGCCAAGGTATCCCCCCGATCGCAATTTCATGCAGAGATGCCGCGCAGCCTTTATACACCCCGCGGTTGTCCTGCCGGGAGAGGACCGCGACCTGTGCTCGCCGGGCTAAATTGGCCTTTCGTCCTAACACATTGGGGAAGGCTCGTGCTCGCCGGAAACAAAGTCATCATCACGGTCGCGATCAACGGCGGCATGCAGCAGAACCGCGACGGCGCGATCATCCCGAAGCAACCTGCCGAGATCGGCGAAGCCGCGGCGCGCTGTCATGCAGCGGGCGCCGCGATGGTCCACGTTCACGCGCGCGACTCGCAAGGCAAGAACAGCGGCGACCGCAAGATCTACGCCGAGATCATCCGCGAGATCCGCGCACGCTCGCCGATCCTGATCCAAACGACGAACGGCATCGGCGTGCGCCGCGATCCCGCGACCGGCCAGTTCATCTGGCCCACGGACGCGGAGCGCCTCGGGCTGCTCAACCTCGAGCCGCGCCAGGATCTGTTCGGCATCGCTGCCGGATCGGCGGACTTCTACAACCCCGAGGGGGGCTATCCGGAGGAAGTGCCGTACGTGAACTCGCCCGCCCTGCTCAGGCAAACGATCAAAGCGGTCTACGAGATGGGCTCGGCGCTCGAGTACGAGGTGGTCGAGGCGAGCTCCTTGCACCGGCTCCTGCGTTACGCGAGCGAGGGGTTGTTCGATCGCAATCGCGACAACGTCTGGCTGCTGCACGGCGGCGGCTTCGGAGCCACGCCGCCGGTGGCGCGCAACGTGTTGTTCGCGATCGACGAGGGCTTAAGGCTCTTTCCGAAAGCGATCTGGGGCGCCACGGCAACGGGGCGCGACATGTTCAAGATCGTCACGCTCGGTCTCTCACTTGGTTGCGATCTCGTGCGCGTCGGCTTCGAGGACGGCGTCCATCTTCCCGACGGCCGCGTGGCGCGCGACAACAGCGAGATGGTGCGCGCGGCCGCCGCCATTGCCGCGATCTACGGCCTGACCCCGGCCACGGTAGAAGAAGCGCGCGCGCGGTTTCGCATCTGATGATTGACCTTTCGTCCGACCGGCCGGCGAGCGCGCGGCTCTCGGCGCCGGTGTTGATCCTGACCGCGATCTGCTCCCTGGTTTATCTGCTCGACGGCCTGATCCATTCGATCTTGGGCCCGCTCGCGCCTTCGATGGCGCGCTCGCTCGAGCTCAGCAATGCGGAGCTCGGGCCGGTGTTCTCGTCGAATCTCCGCCGACCGGGCCGCTGCGCCGCCGAACGCATTCTTGATTCTCTCGCCGCGCTTTCTCGCGGGCACGCTGCTCTTGTGGCTCCTGTTCATCTCGATGCTCACCATCAGCTACTATGCCTCAATTCCTGGTTGCCGACGCTGCTGGTGGCGGTTGGGCGCGACGAGCGCTTCGCGGCGTTGTCGGTGTCGATCTTCTCCCTGGGCGGCATCGTGGCCGCGCTCGGCGTGGGCGTGCTCATCGATCGGTTCGGCGCGAGCCGCACGCTGGTCACTTTTCTCGCAATCTCGACCGCGTTGTTCGTGACGCTCGGTCAAATGCTCGCCACTGCGTCCGACACGCTCCTCACGATGCTGCTCGGCGCCTGCGCTTCTTCGTGCTCGGCGCTTACGGCGGCGTGAACGTGGTGCTCGCGAGCTTCTACCCATCCGACCTCCGGGCGGCGGGGATCGGCTGGACGAAGAGCGTGGGAAGGGTCGGAACACTGATCGCGCCGGTGCTCATCGGAC
>DASUFK010000057.1:0-21624 GCA_036274615.1 Gammaproteobacteria bacterium
CGAGCCGACCGCGGATGAGCCGGCCACGCGCCCCCCGGCCGCCGAGCCGGTGCGCCCGCAAGACGCGGCGGGAGAGCCCGGCGCCGGCGGCGTCGACTGCCTTCCGGACGTGCGGCGCAAGAATCCGTTCGACTGCAGCGAAGAACCGCGGCGGCGACGGCGCTAGACCGCGGCGCGGAAAGAAATGGCGGAGAGAGAGGGATTCGAACGCCGCCGCAACCGATTGATTTTCGCGCGTGTCTGCCTCGGCGCGAATTTCGGTACCTTCGAAAGGTACCTTAGAAATCCGCGCCTAACTCAGCAGGCTCTGCCGACTCAAGCATCCCTCGGTTCCGACGGGACTATAAGCGACCAGACGGCGCGTCGCAAAGAATGGCTAGGAAACGACGGATTCGCGTCGATCGTAATCGGTGGCTCGCGTTTTGACGCCACCTCACCGACTGAACCGAATCATCCCGGCGCGCTCGTGAACGTCCGGATTCTCGCGCAACTTCGGCCGTTCGGGTTTCGCGCCGGCGAGCGGCTCGAATGGGGAGTATGTGAGTCGTTGCGTAGCATCACGCTAACGAAGAGTCGGGCGGCGAGGATCGACCCATTCCGGAAGCAGGCGGCGTTCAATTCGATCCCGAAGGCAGCCGTCTGATCTCCGCCGTTCGATCTGTTACGCGTACTCGACTGCCGGCGGCACCCAGGAGCCGTCGAGAACCGCCGCCTTGGGCCAGTAAGCGCGGATGTAGAGCGTGAAGTCGGCATTCTTGGGCGACGGCAGCCAGTTGGCGCGTTGCTTGGCACCGCTCGGCGCATCCGGCTGGACATGGACGGTCAACGACCCGTCGGCGTCGAACTGCAGGTCCTTGTTCTTGGTGCCGACCGAGTAGCGACCGATCTCGTTGGGGACGAAGAAGTGTTCTTCGTCATAGAGCGTCAGCGACCAGAAGCCGTGGCATGGCGGCGTCTGGTCCTTGGCGAAGGTGACGCGGTAGCGACTCGAGCCATTCAGCCGCGCGCCTTTTGCGTCTAGGTCTTGGTAGTAGTACTTCGTCTCGTAAGGGGAGTTGACGAGGATGTTCGAGCGCGCGACAGCCGTCCTCGTGAAGTAGTCGGTTCCGAACGCCGATTCGTTGGAGATCGTGCTCCAGTGGTGGGCAAGCTGTTGACCGTAGTTGCGGAACTGCAGCAGCGGTGCGATGACCCGCGCCTCGACCTCGGCTGCGGCTTGGATCATTGCGGCCTTCAATGCGGCGTTCTGATCGGCAGCCTGGAGCACGGCAAGAACCTGCGCGTACCTAGCCTCCTCTCCCGGCAACGGCGGCCCGTCGGCGAGCACCGCCGGAAGCACATCGAAGAACGTTTCCGGAACCACCCATTTCGCCTCGCCCTTGCTGGTGGTCTTCACCGGAATGCGCGGCAGTTTTCCCCAGTCGACGCTCTTCAACTTTCCGTCGTATTTCGCCAGGGGATACATCAGAACCTGCTTCAAGGGTTCCTGGACGGCCTTCCTGTCCTGCGGATCGTCGCTTTGCGCGATGCGTGGACCCACGATCCCGGTGTTCGTGGAGGACCTGAAGACCTTGGTAATCCCCATCGGCATCTCGCCGTGCCAGTCAGGACCGACGAGCAGATAGAAGCCTGGCGTCGTGTTGTACATCTTGCCCATCTGGACGAAGCTGTCGGTGCGCAGGTCGACGATCTGGTAGACCCAGAAGCGGTCTCCGAAATCGGGCACCTGGATGACGACGGGCGAGATGTCGAGCGCCAGCGCGCCAATGCCGTACACCACGTCCTGGTTCGCGCACGCCACGTTGCGCTGATCCGGCGGCGCGTAGTCGGTAAGCATCGTGAACTCGTTGAGGGGCGCCTGCGGCGACGGCCC
The DNA here is from genome assembly GCA_036274615.1 of Gammaproteobacteria bacterium. Lineage (GTDB taxonomy): Bacteria > Pseudomonadota > Gammaproteobacteria > Steroidobacterales > Rariloculaceae > FEN-1219. Next base: position 1,874 of record DASUFK010000057.1, read on the forward strand.
GCCGTATTGCTTTTCGTTGATCTTCGAGAAGTACAGACGCCTGTTGAAGACGTTGACCATCGCCCAGGCCCAGAAGTACACGTCGCGTGCGACGAGCTTGGCGTACTCCTCGGTGATCTTGACGCTTGCGTCTGGCCCGGGCGGCATCGCGCGCGACCAGTTCGCGGAGGGATCCAGTACGGTCCGGGAGGCGGTCGCGCTTGCTGCCGACTTCGATGGTTTTGCCGTTTGAGTTGCCACGCTGGCCTCCTTTCAGGTCTGTTCTCTCGTTGCCCGATCGAATTTCGCTCAGTTGCGCCGTTGAAGGGCCGGCGGGTAGTAGCTGCCGTCGACTACTCCGCCACGCGGCCCGTAGAAGCGGAAGGTCAGGCTCCAGGGCTTGTCGCGCGTCGGCAGCCAGTTTCCATCCGGCGCATCGACCGGCTTCTCGGGCGCAAAGTAAAGGGTCAGCGACCCGTCCGCGCCGTAGGCGATCTTCGATTCCTTGTTGAGCAGGAAGCGGTTGAGCGGGTTGGGTAGGACGCGGCGATGGACCCGATCGACGGCGATCACCGACCAGAAGTACTTCGCGAACTTGGACGGCAGGGTGTCGGCCGGGAAGGTGAGGGTGTAAGAGCCATGCGGGTCGAGATCGGCACCGGTGCTGTCGAGCGCACCGCGGTAATAGAGCACTTCCTCGAAGACGTTGGCCCAGATGCCGCCGTAGTTGACGGTGGTTCGCGTCAGCCAGTCATTGCCCCAATGGCCGCAGCAGGCGGGTCGTGCCCAGCCGTTGCGGATCGTGCCGCGGCCGATCGTGGGCGCTGCGTCGGCGAAGTCGCGCAGCGCCTTGTGCTTGATCGCCGTATCGACGCGCGCGCGCTCGGCCGGATCCTTGATCGCTTCGACGATTGCGAGCACCTGCGCCTGCAGGTCCTGGAGCGGACTCGGATCTTTCGCCGAGTCAAGCGCGAGCTTGGCGGAATCGAATGCCTCGACGCCGGGCAACGCGGCCATGTCGAACATCACCGTGCGCGGCACCTCGGGCAGTTCCGGCTTGCCGCGGACCTCGAATCTGAACCGGCGCTGCAGGGCGATCGCCTGGTCCCAGTCTGCGCCGAGCTCGACCCGAAGCAGCACGCGAGTGACCTTGGCCGGCACGTCGACGCGCTGCGCACCGGCCGGAACGTCCACCTTGCTGCCTTCGAGGCAGACCGCGAACAGGCCATGCGGATGATCGGGATAGACGCGCTCGTTGATGTTGGCGACCGTCTCGCCCCAGCCGTCGAGGAACTCGACCACGTAGTAACGGCCCTTGATCTCTGGCACCGTGACGAGCAAACAGCTCTTCTCGTCGAGCGCCACCCAAGCCTCCGAGTAGGCGACGTCGAGGTTGGGATTCGGCCAGTCGACCTTGCCGGGCTCGCGGTGGACGAGCTCGTTCCACTTCATGCCCTCTGCGAAATCAGCCTGTTGCTGGCGCGTGATCAGCAGGCGTCCGAGCAGGTAGATGTAGGCGTCGCTGATTTGCGAGTCCGAAATCGGCTGTGCAGTCTTGGTTCCCATACATGTTTCCGGCGGCGCGTTGTCCGCCGACTCGTTGCTTGAAGACTTCCATGGATTGGCCGTCGTCGCGGCGTCCGCGCTGGGCGCTGGCGAAACAACGCGCCAAACAGTGGGCTCGACGACGTATTGCAGGTTCTAGGAAGGCGTGGCAAGGCGCAATGGGATCTTAGGGCAAGGTGGCCGGAACTGCAGGCCATGGCGCGCCGCCGGGTTAACCCAACACCGTCAGCACCGCCACTCCAGCCCCTGGTCCAAAGTGAAGAAGCAGACGTTCGTCACAGGCAGCTTCTGGCCGAACGACGTCGAATAGCGGCGGTTCGGGGATGCGTATCTGAACGAGCAGTATGGGTTGAATAACGGTCACCGAGCGCGACCGATTCCGGCCCTACGCGGCGAGATTCAGCGTGGGTTTGAGTCCGGCGCGTGCTGCCAGCCGCACCAATAGGTCCATACTGAACCGGTCGATCTTGCCGCGTTTCAGATCCGACACGCGCGCCTGAGTAACGCCCAGCACCTTGGCAGCCGCGGCTTGCGTCATGCGGCTCTTTTCGAGCCACTGCTCGAGACCCATCAGCAGCTGTGCGCGAATTTCCATCTCGGCTGCTTTCTCTGCAGGGAAGAGATCGTAAAACACACTGCGCCCGGCAGGCGTCACGTGACGGGGGCCATGTGCACTGCGCGCAACCTTCTTGGCTCTCATGCCTTCACCTTCCAATCGATTCAAGTCGCTTCGCCGCCAATTCCAAATCCGAACGGCTCGTCCGTTGAGTCTTCTTCTGGAAGCAGTGCAATACGTAGATCCCTTCCGGGCGCGTCGCGAGATAGATCATCCGAAAGATTCCGGCTGCATCGCGCACGCGAATTTCCTTGACCCCAGTACCGACACCCGTCATTGGCTTCCAGTCCTTTGGCTCGAGCCCACACTGGACCCGGTAAAGCTCAAAACCAACGGAATCCTGCACTGCTTCCGGAAACTCCCTCAAATCCTCCCTGCTGCTGCCCATCCAGACGACTGGTTTCACAGAACGACTATGCCCGATCTCGCATATGAATGCCACATCCGGCATAAGGCCGCGCCCTCGACCGGCACCCCATGCGGGAGCCTAGCTAAGGTCGACGCCGCGGAGGCCTGACTCCGCCGGGCCGGCGGTCGGCATCGCAAAAACGCGGTTGCCAAGCACCCGTTTGCGGGCGGACGGATCGACGCCGTCCGCAAGAATCGTACGCGCGACCTGGTGTCGCGCCCTCGCGTTGTCGAGCGAGACATCGGGATAGACTCCCAAGGAAAGTGTCTTGAGCTTGCCGTCGAATCGATAGTTGTAGCGCCAGTATCGGCCGCCGCTCGGCATCACCAGCAGATACAGGCCACGCCCGTCGAAGATCTTCCGCGCGCATCGTAGCGACCCGATGTTAGGAGGCTCAGTCTCACAGCGAGTCTTTACCCGTGAGTTCTGGTGCGTTGGCGGTCGAGCGGGAGGAACGGGCTCTGGGGCGGGATCGAAAGGCGGAGGCAGCGCCAGCGCCTGATCCCAACGCTGCTTCAACGACCAGTCGCCCCTTCTGCCGCCGCGCCCAATGGAGAACTGCCCCTTGCGAATTCGATTCGCGAGCTCGACGCCCGCGAACGTGATGGCCGCAGTTCTGAACGACTTCAACCCCAACATGGACGCGCAGCGTCGTTTGATCGCGCGGTGGTCTTGTTCGACGATGTTGTTGAGATAGCGGCAACAACGCACGACGACGGGCTTCCATTGGGGATCTTCGTCGCCTAGCAGCCGCAACGCCCGATGACTCGCCGCATTACCGTCTAGGTTCACGGTGGTCGGCCACCGAAATCGATTGGCGGCGACAGCCGTGCGGAAGAACTCTTGTGCGGCGTGCATGCCGCGATCCGCACGCAGCAGTGAGGCGATCGATTTACCGCGCTTGTCGACTGCGCGATACAAATAGTGCGGCCCGCCGCGAACGGAAACCGCAGTCTCATCCATGCGCCACGAGGAGTGCACTGGCCGCGCGTAGCAAGCCCAGCGCTTTTCGAACTCCGGCACATAGCGCAGAACCCAGCGCATGATCGTCGTGTGGGACACGACGATGCCTCGTTCGGCCATCATGGCGACGAGGTCGCGATAGCTCAGCCGATAGGTGATGTACCAGCGAACGCAGGTTTCGATGACCTCAGGGGAAAACCGTCGGTGGCGGTAGATCGGGTCTCGGCGCACGGCTCGAGTCATTGAGGCGCCCTCGGTCTAGCAGCGAGGTCTCAGCTCTAAATGCACCAGAGCCAAAAGTTACCCGCGTCGGGTTGAGACACACCGAGAGCCTATGAAACGCCGTGAGAGCGAAGAACCCTGGGATTCAGGGCGCTTTCAGCGCTTCTTAGGACTGCGTGAGCCGGCTTGAAATCAGGAATTGGCGGAGAGAGAGGGATTCGAACCCTCGAAGGGCTTTTGGCCCTTACACCCTTAGCAGGGGTGCGCCTTCGACCACTCGGCCATCTCTCCGGGCGCTGACTGACAAGGTGGGTGAGTCAGAGGCGTGATTCTACTGAGGGCGCGCGAGAATCGCGACGCCCAATGTCTTCCTCGAAGTGCCGGAAAGCAGAAAGCCGGGCAGATGCGCCCGGGACGGTGGACGCCGATCGGCGACTACGGGTGAGACCCGTTGACGGCTTGCGGACGCGGCTTTTCTTCGGCCTGCTCGCGTTTTATTCGCTCGAAGATTTCTTCGCGATGCACGGCAACCTCACGTGGTGCGTTTACCCCGAGACGCACCTGGTTGCCCTTCACGCCGAGCACGGTGACGGTCACGTCATTTCCGATGACCACCGTCTCCCCTACGCGGCGGGTCAAGATCAGCATAGCCAAACTCCTTCTGGGCCTCGGCGCCGGTCCCGTTGCTACCCAATCCCGGGCAGCTCTTATTGTTCGGGCTACGGCATACACCCCTCGGTTCCCGAGCACTCCCTGACACCCCCCCGCGGGCGCCACGGCGTACTCTCGAGAACCTTGGCTAAGACGGGCCTGTTGTTATCGCAAACGCTTTGGCCGGTCCCCCTGGCGCAAATCCCTTGATGTCGGCGATCTGCGACCGGCACCCATAGTAATCGATTTCTCAGTTAAGTCACTGGTTTTCATACGCGAGACCTTTAGACCGGCTCCAGGAACACCACCCGCGTAAACAGAACGACAATTCTGTCCGGGGATTCCGGCGGACGTAGCAGCGGAAAGGGGCACGCAATCCCGACACGGCAAGCGAGCTGCCGGGCAGCAAAATGCCCGGCCCCAGGAGCCGCGAGAGGAACGGCGAGAGCTCAGCCCCCGACGAGGCCCGGAACGAGCGCGAGCGCTTGGTCCACGTTCTCGGGGCGGTTGCCGCCGGCCTGGGCGAAGTCGGGCCGGCCGCCGCCCCGCCCGCCGACGAGCTCGGCCACGGGCTTGATGATGTCGCCGGCCTTGAGCTTACCGGTGAGGTCCTTGGTGATGCTCGCGACGAGGCTCACCTTGTCGCCCTCCACGGCCGCGAGCACCACGACGCCCGACGCGAGCTTGTCCTTGAGCTGGTCGGCCGTGTCGCGCAGCGACTTCGCGTCGGCGCCGTCGACCCGCACCGCGAGCACCTTGATGCCGTTCACCACCTGCACCTCTTGCAGCACGTCGCGGCCGCCGCCGCTCGCGAGCTTCTTGCGCAGCGTCTGGATCTCGCGCTCGAGCGACTTGGTGCGGTCGAGCAGCTGGCCGACTTTGGCCGCGACGTCGTCGCGGCCGGATTTGACTAAACCCGCCACGTCGCGCAGCAAGGTTTCGTTGGCGTTCACCCACTCGAGCGCGCCGCGGCCGGTCACGGCCTCGATGCGGCGGACGCCGGCGGCGATGCCGCTCTCCGACACGATCTTGAAGAGGCCGATGTCGCCCGCGCGGCTCACGTGGGTGCCGCCGCAGAGCTCGGTGGAGAAGTCGCCGAGCTTGAGCACGCGCACGCGGTCGCCGTACTTGTCGCCGAAGAACGCGAGCGCGCCGGCCGCGATCGCCTCGTCGTACGGCAGCACACGGATGTCCGCGTCGGCGTTCAACCGGATTTGGTCGTTGACGAGGTCCTCGATCTGCCGGATCTGCTCAGGCGTCACGGGCTCGTAGTGCGAAAAGTCGAAGCGCAGGCGATCGGGCGCGACCAGCGAGCCCTTCTGCTGGACGTGCTCGCCGAGCACGGTGCGCAGCGCCGCGTGCAGCAGGTGCGTGGCCGAGTGATTGAGCACGATGGCCGCGCGCCGCTCAGCGTCGACCGACGCGTGCACGAGGTCGTCGACGGCGATGCGGCCGGACTTCACCTCGCCCGTATGACCGAAGGCGAGCCCGAGCTTGTGGGTGTCCTCGACCGCGAAGCGGGCCGTGGCCGTGGTGAGCTCGCCGGTGTCGCCGATCTGGCCGCCGCTCTCCGCGTAGAAGGGCGTGCGGGCCAGCACCACGGTGCCGCGCGCGCCGGCCGCGAGCGCCTCGACGGGCTTGCCGTCGGCGTCCAGCAGCGCGGCCACGGGCGATTCGGCCGCCAGCGTGTCGTAGCCCAGGAACTCGGTGGGTTGGTCGAAGGTGGGGCGGTCGCTCGACGCGGCCACGAACCGGCTCGCCTTGCGCGCGCGCTCGCGCTGCGCGTCCATCGCCGTCTCGAAGCCCGCCTTGTCCACGGCGAAACCGCGCTCGCGCGCGACGTCGGCGGTGAGGTCCTCGGGAAAGCCGTAGGTGTCGTAGAGCTTGAAGATCGTGTCGCCGGGCAACGTGCCGCCCTTGCCGAGCTTCGCGAACGCGTCCTCGAGCAGGCGCATGCCCTGCGACAGCGTCTCGGCGAAGCGCTGCTCCTCCTGCCGCAGCACCTTCTCGACGTGCGCGCGCTTCTTGCCGAGCTCGGGATAGGCCGGGCCCATCTCGGCTTCGAGCGGCTTCACCAGCTTGTAGAAGAACGGGTCTTCCATGCCGAGCTTGTAGCCGTGGCGGATCGCGCGGCGCGCGATCCGGCGCAACACGTAGCCGCGGCCTTCGTTGCCGGGCACCACGCCGTCCGCGATCAGGAACGAGCACGCGCGGATGTGGTCTGCGATCACGCGCAGCGACTTGCTCTCGAGATCGTTCGCGTGGGTTGCCTCGGCCGCCGCCTTGATGAGATTAGCGAACAGGTCGATCTCGTAGTTGGAATGCACGCCCTGCATCACCGCGGCCATGCGCTCGAGCCCCGCGCCGGTGTCCACGGACGGCTTGGGCAGCTTGGTCATCGTGCCGTCGGCGCTGCGCTCGAACTGCATGAACACGAGATTCCAGATCTCGATGTAGCGGTCGCCGCCGCTATTCGGCGAGCCGGGCGGACCGCCTTCGACGTCGGGGCCGTGGTCGTAGAAGATCTCGCTGCACGGGCCGCACGGCCCCGTGTCGCCCATCGCCCAGAAGTTGTCGGACGCGCCGAGCCGCGTGAACCGCGACTTGCTGACGCCGATCTCGTCGAGCCAGATCGACGCGGCCTCGTCGTCGTCCTCGAACACGGTGCACCAGAGCCGCTCGGGCGGAAGACCGAGCGTGCCGCTGACGAAGTCCCACGCGAAGCGGATCGCGTCGCGCTTGAAGTAGTCGCCGAAGCTGAAGTTGCCGAGCATCTCGAAGAACGTGTGATGGCGTGCGGTGTAGCCCACGTTCTCGAGGTCGTTGTGCTTGCCGCCGGCGCGCACGCAGCGCTGCGAGCTCGCGGCGCGCGGAATCGCACGCGTCTCCTTGCCGAGGAACACGTCCTTGAACTGGACCATGCCCGCATTCGTGAAGAGCAGCGTGGGGTCGTTGTGCGGCACCAGCGAGGAGCTGGGGACGATCTCGTGGCCGCGCTTCGCGAAGAAGTCGAGAAACGCTTGGCGAAGCTGTGTGCTCGTGAGGCTCATTCGAAACTACTCGGAAAAACGCCTGCCGGGCCGCGCCCCGGGCAGGCCACGCTAATCGACTTCACTGCGGACTTCCAGCCCGTGAACCCCGGTTCATGGCCCGACGGGCGCTCTGGCATGGCGTCCGGCCGTGCGCGGTGCCGCGCGGGGAGCTCTGTCGCAGGACGCGTGCGGCTGGGCCGGGAAGGCGTGGCTCGGATCGCGGGAGAGCACCCGCTCCCTGTCACTTTCAGATTATAGCCCGCCCGCCGCTTGCGGTAAGTCCCGGGTCGAGGCGCAAGATCGCGCGCCTACGCCAAGGCCGGCGAACGAGGAGCAGCGCGATGACGGAGCATGCGGTGGTAGTGGCAGGAGCGGGTCCCACGGGGCTGATGCTGGCGGGCGAGCTCAGGCTGGCAGGCATCGACGTCGCCATCGTCGAGCGACGGCCGAACCAGGGCCTCACGGGCTCGCGCGCGCGAGGTCTGCACGCACGCACGATCGAGGTCTTCGATCAGCGGGGGATCGCCGACCGGTTCCTGGCGCAGGGACAAACCGCACAGGTGGCATCGTTCGCGGGCGTGCGTCTCGACATCGGCGACTTTCCCACGCGTCACCCCTACGGCCTTGCCCTCGTGCAGAGCAACATCGAGCAGATACTCGCCGGCTGGGTCGAGGAACTGGGCACGCCGATCTATCGCGAGCGCGAGGTGACGGGCTTCGTGCAGGACGACCGCGGCGTCGACGTCGAGCTGTCCGGCGGCCCGCGGCTGCGTGCCCACTATCTCGTCGGCTGCGACGGCGGGCGCAGTTGCGTACGCAAGGCGGCGGGCATCGACTTCTTGGGCTCCGACGCGACCACCAGCAATCTGCTGGCCGAAGTCGAAGTCGGGGAGGAACCGCCGCAATGGGGCCTTCGCCGCGACGCGATCGGCCTCCACGGCTTGACCAAGGTCGAGGGCAGCGGGAAGGTGCAGGTGCTCGTTACCGAGCAGCGCGTCGACTCCGGCCGCGAGCCCACTCTCACGGATCTCCGCGAGGCGCTCACGGCCGTGTACGGCACCGACTACGGCGCCCACAGTCCCTCGTGGATCTCGCGGTTCACCGACATGGCTCGGCAGGCCGCGGCCTACCGCAACGGACGCGTGCTGCTGGCCGGCGATTCGGCGCACGTGCACGCGCCCGACGGCGGGCTCGGCTTGCAAACCGGCGTGCAGGACGCGGTGAATCTCGGCTGGAAGCTCGCGCAGGTGGTCGATGGCACGTCACCCGACAGCCTGCTCGATACCTACCATGCCGAGCGCCACCCGGTCGGCGCCCGGGCGCTGCGCCACACGCTGGCGTCGGTGGCGCTGCGCCGCGAGGACGACCGCACCACAGCTTTGCGCGACACGGTGGCCGAGCTGCTCGCCTTGGACGAGGCGCGCAAACGGTTCGCCGCGGCGATGTCGGGCCTCGACATCCGTTACGACTTGGGCGACGGGCACCCGCTGCTCGGGCGCCGCATGCCCGACCTCGACGTGACCGCCGGCGATCGTGCGCTGCGCGTCTTCACGCTGCTGCACGACGCGCGCCCTCTGCTACTGAGCTTCGGCGAGCCCGGCCGCTTCGACGTCGCGCCCTGGGCGGATCGAGTGCGGGCGGTCGACGCCGCGTACGCGGGTGCCTGGGAGCTTCCGGCGCTGGGCCGAGTCGCCGCGCCCGGCGCCGTGTTGATCCGGCCCGACGGCTACGTCGCGTGGGTGGGTGAGGCGAGCGCGCAAGGCCTCGCCGACGCGCTGACGCTTTGGTTCGGGCCGCCAGCGCGGGCGTAGAGGAACCGATCAGGGCGTGGACGCTCGCTGCGGAGAGCGCCTCGGCCGGCCCCGGGGACGATGGCGCGCAATGGCGTGCTCCGCCGGATAAGCGGCAGTGACGTCCGACACTCGCGTGACGAATGGATTGCGGACCCTCACCTCGCCGAACGCCATACCGTCTTGAAGATCCTCGGTCAACAGCACCTGGCAGCCCTGCAACGCCGCGGCCGCAACGATGAGCGAGTCCCACCAATTCAGCGCGTGGCGTTGCTCGATCTCTCGCGCGCGCAACAGCACGTCTCCGGTGATCTCTTGCGGCTCCCATGCGAGCAACGAACGGACATAGTCCCAGGCGACGTGTTCCTCAAGCCGTGCGGTGAGCTTCCGCGTGACGGTAACGTAGTATTCGTTCAGTACCTGCATGCTCGTGCGCCCTCGGTCTTCGCGCCAGAGCTCGCGGAGCCATTCGGCCGCGACCGGCTGCTTGAGCACCTCGCTCGAGTCGCAGGAATACACGAACACGTTGGTGTCAACGAAGACGGCCGCGGTCATACAACTCTTCACGAGTGGGATAGCGCTCGCCGGGGCCTTTCAGCTTCGCGGGCACCACCGAGAAAAACAAACGTCTCGCGCGCTCGTAATCGCGGGCGCGCCGCATGTCCTTTTGCAGCACTTCGCCGATGAACCGCGAAAGGCTGACGCCCTTCTCGGCCGCGTGCTTCCTGGCCCAGGACGCCGTCTTCTCGTCCAGCGAAATGGTGACGTTCTTCATGCGCCGACAATAACACTGAACCAGTGTGTTTACGATGATGGTGCGCCGGAACGTCAGTCGTCGCCCTTGCCGAGCGCCGCGTCGATCTGGGCGCGCTCGAAGCCGCGGTACTCGAGAAAGCGCATCTGCCGCGCACGCTCGTTGAAGTCGCGCGGCACTTCGGCGCCGAAGCGCTTGCTCCGCACCGCGGCCGCGATCTCGGCCCAGTCGATGCCGGGCTTCGCCAACGCGGCGGTTACGAGCGCCTGGTCGACACCGCGCGCCGCGAGCTCGGCTCGGACGCGGACGGGGCCCTGACCGCGCGCCGCGCGGCTGCGGATGAACGACTCGGTGAAACGATCGCCGGCGAGCGCCCCGCTCTGCTCGAGGCCGTCGAGCGCGGCGGCGATCGCGTCGGCGGCGAAGCCGCGCGCGCCGAGCTTGCGCTCGAGCTCGAGGCGGCTGTACTCGCGGCGCGCGAGCAGGTCGAGCGCGCAGCGCTTGCAGTCGGCGGCGTCGAAACCCGCGAGATCCGCGCCGGACTCCGCGTCCTCGCCAGGATCGGGGTCGTCGGTCCGTTCGGGCTCGCGAGCCGGATGCGAGCTCGTCGCACCGCGCCGGCGCTGCCCCCCGAAGCCGGCGTCAGGCCTGAAGCGCCGCACCCTCCTCCATCGGAACCTCCACGGGCCCCTTCTTCGGCAGGAGTTGGCTGCGGATCGTCTTCTCGATGTCGGCGGCGATGTCCTTGTGCTCGATCAAGAAGTCGCGGGCGTTCTCCTTGCCCTGGCCGATGCGGTCGCCCTTGAAGCTGTACCAGGCGCCCGACTTCTCGATGATGTTCTGCTTGACGCCGAGATCCACGATCTCGCCTTCGCGCGAGATGCCCTGGCCGTAGAGGATCTCGAACTCCGCCGTCTTGAACGGGGGCGCCACCTTGTTCTTGACCACCTTCACGCGCGTCTCGCTGCCGATGACTTCCTCACCCTTCTTGATCGCGCCGATCCGGCGGATGTCGAGGCGCACCGACGCGTAGAACTTGAGCGCGTTGCCGCCGGTGGTGGTTTCGGGGTTGCCGAACATCACGCCGATCTTCATGCGGATCTGGTTGATGAAGATCACGAGGCAGTTCGAGCGCTTGATGTTGCCCGTGAGCTTGCGCAATGCCTGGGACATGAGCCGCGCTTGAAGACCTACGTGCGTGTCGCCCATCTCGCCCTCGATCTCGGCCTTGGGCGTGAGCGCCGCCACCGAGTCGACCACGACGACGTCCACGGCGCCCGAGCGCACGAGCATGTCGGTGATCTCGAGCGCCTGCTCGCCCGTGTCGGGCTGAGAAATGAGCAAGTCATCGACGTTCACGCCGACTTTCTGCGCGTACACCGGGTCGAGCGCGTGCTCCGCGTCGACGAACGCCGCCTGGCCGCCGAGCTTCTGGATCTCCGCGATCACTTGCAACGTGAGCGTGGTCTTGCCCGAGGACTCCGGCCCGTAGATCTCGACCACTCGGCCGCGCGGCAGCCCGCCGATGCCGAGCGCGATGTCGAGCCCGAGCGAGCCCGTGGACACGGCTTCGATGTCGCGCGACGCGGCGGCGTCGCCGAGGCGCATGACGGTACCCTTGCCGAACTGCTTTTCGATCTGACTCAACGCGGCGGAAAGGGCCTTTTTGCGGTTGTCGTCCATTCGGGCTTCCAAATTTGAGATGGCGGTGAGTGGGGTGTCGGACACCGCCTGAGGCGGCGGTGCGTGGTCCGGATTATTCCACAGATCGACGCAAGGGGCAGCCGCGGGTTTCGGCACGATTCGGAGGGAAATACCGCGCCCGGCGCGCGCTCGGGCGACGGTGCCGCCGGCGCGATCGCCGCCGCTGCTGCCGAGCTCTCGAGCGTGCTCACCCGCGGCCGCGAAACCAAGGTTCCTTTCCATGCGTCCCGGCGCCGGGATCGGCGGCGCACTTGCGGGACCCGCGCGGCGATGCTTCCGCGGCGGCGCCCGGCCGCAAGCGAGGCGGCTCGGCGTTCTTCCGGAAGCTCGTGGTTGGCACGCGTATTGCTCATCACGCGCGGGTCTCCCGCCTCGGTGAAGAGTCGAAGTCTTTGATCCTCCCCAGGGCCAAGGCGCGCCCGCCGCTCGGCGGGAGACCCGCTCGCCGCGAGTCGACGCAAGAGGAGCGCGTGCGCGGGCGCGCGCGCCGATCGCAAACGGCTCGACGCGCGGTCCGCTGCTAGTAGCGGAAGATCGACATCGGCAGGAAGCTCGACCCGTGGCGCCGCGATTCGCGCTGACGCCGCTCGATGCGCATGAAGATTTGCCGGCGCTTGGCCTCGAGCCAATCCTCGCGATTCACCTTCTTGCCGCGCAGCTTCGCTTCGTTGTCGCGGTACTTGCAGAAGTCGCGGTAGCCCTCGAGGTCGTGCTTGAGCGCCTCGAGCGTGAGCTCCGCCATGATGGCGTCGTCCAAGAAGCCGATGCCGGGAATCTTGTCCGGGATCATGTCCTTCGCGACGGCGAAGTAGCCGACGGCCGAGACGATGCGCTTGCGGTTGTCCCCGCTGAGCGGCCATTCGGGATCGTCGAGCAAGTCGATCAGCACACCGAGGTCGACCATGCGCGCCTGGATGTACTCGGGCGATCCCTTGACCTTCGTGGCCTGCTTGAGGAGCCGACGGGCGCCTTCGACGAGCTCCTTCTCATTGCGCTTGGAGTTCTTCTTCCAGACGTCTTCCATCACGCGCCGGTAATAGGTGAGATCTTCGTCGCCGAGCTCGAGCACGATCTTGATTGGCATTCTGGACTCCCCGAATCGAGGCGTTGTCGTTATTGGTGGCGGCATAGTAAAGCCAAAGCGGCGGGTTTGCGAAGCAGCGCGAGGCACCGGCGCGGGGCAGCCCGTACCGCTCACCGTCCCCGAGCTTCGCTCATCAGTTCAACGTCACCGCGGCGCTCGCGGCGGGCGCCGTTCGCAAGTCGGCAGCACCGGCTACGGACTGGCGCGTGAAGGACCCTTGCGCGTTCGCGGAGCTCCACGCCCACGCCTCGAGAAAATAGAGGCCGCGCTCGAGCCCGGCGGGCACGCCCGCGACGGTCACGGCGCCTCCGGGCCGCGCGCCCGCGAGCACCGGCGCTAGCGATGCCGCCGCGACGATCGCGCCGTCGTGCGTCACGAGCAAGATGCCGTCGTCGTAACGGCCCGGCGTTGCACTGACGGCCGCGGTGATCGTGCCTGCCACGGCGGGCAGCGCGACGGCGGTCGCCGGCGCCGGAAACGTCGCGGTAATCGCCGCGGCCGCCGGCGGGGCGAGCGCCCCCCGCGCGAGGTCGCCCGCCCCGTAGAGTGGCGCCGCGGCGGCGACCGAGTAGCGCCCGGCGCCTTCCGCCGGCGCCGCGCCGACGAGCGACAGCGTGTCGCCGAAGGCGCCGGACAGCACTACGGGCGCGGCGGATAGCAGCGCGTCGGCCGCGAGCACGCCGGTGACCGGGTCGGCCGCGCGCTGCTCGATGAGGAACGGCGCGTCGTCTCCCTCGAGCGTCTGGAAGAACTGCACGCGCGCGCCGCGGGGCTCGACCGAGCCGCCGGCGGCGACGTTGGCCGCGTACGTGGTGGACGCGATCAGCGCGATCGGGCCGAACGCGGCGCTGGCGCCGGGCGCGCCCTCGGCAACCGGCACGCCGCGAATCACCACCGTGGTCACCGCCGGGCCGTGGATCACGAGGTCGTATGTCGTGGTGTCCGCGCCGTCCTCGAGCGGCAGCGGATAGAGCGTGAACGTGCCGTCCGGGCGCACGGCCGCGCTCGCAATCGCGACGCGCCGGTGCGACTGCTCGTCCACGCGTTCCGCGATGACCTCGACCAGGGGGCGGCCCGTGGCGGGGTCCGGCGGCAACGACGAGACATCGAGCAGCGCTTGAATCGTGCCGACGTCATCCACGTCGTGGGCCGCCAACGTCGGATTGAGCAGGAAGCCCGCACCGTTGCCGAAACGGAATTCGACGAGGTCGCGGCCGGCATCGAACGACACGCTCGAGGTCACCGTGACGGGCTCGCTCGTGCCGGACGCGCTCGTCCCGCCGGAGCCGGTGACGGTCGGCGCGACGGTGCCGGGCGCCGGAGTGCCCGGCGTCGTGCCCGGAATGGGGATCTCCGGGACGGTGATGCCGGGAACCGGTTCGCCCGGGCCCGGCGTGCCCGGCACGGTCGGCGCCGGGGCCGTGGCGCCCGGGATCGTCGTGGCGGTCATGCCGGGGGTCGTCGCGCCGGGAATCGTGGGGGTCGGAACCGTCCCGCCCGGAACGGTCGCGCCCGGGATCGTCGTGCCGGGCGAGGTGGTGCTTGGAACGGTCGTGCTCGGCAGCGTCGCGCCGGGAATCGTCACACCTGGGATCGTGGCGCCCGGCACCGTCGTGCCGCTGCCGGCGAGCGACGACGAAGGATTGCGGCTCGAGGCTGCGAGCACGGCCAGCACGCGATCCCTCGGCACCGGCACCACGAGCTCGGTCTCGATGCCGATCCCTCGCGCGGCGTCGGGGATCTCGAGCGGCAGAGTGCGCGCGACGCCGTCGGCGTCGAACGCCGTCACTTGGTCGTTGAAAGCCGCGCCCGCGGCCGCGGCCGACGCCGTGAGCGGCTCGCTACGGTCGACGAGCAGCAAGCGCAGCTGCCGATAGGTTCCCGAGGGCACCTTGAGGGCGCTCGCGAGCTCGCTCATGGCCGCACCGTCGGCACGCGCGAGCTCGAGCGTGCGCGGTTGCGCCAGCGGCAGTCGGAGCCAGCTCGGGTCGTCCGGGCCCGCGGTAGCGCTCTCGTTGAGCCACACCTCTTTCACGGTGACGAGCACGCTCGAGGGATTCGCGGCCGCATTGCCGCCCGCCTCGATGTTCACGCGGCTTTCGCACGCCCACAGTCCGCCGCAGAGCAGCAGCATTGAGATCCGTGCGGCCGTGCGCAGGCTCATCGTCGGCTCTCGATGTGCTCAATCTTCGTCTGGGCGGACACGCGCCGCGCGCGTCCGCGAACGTTGGGCTCAGCCGCGAGGCCGCGCGGCGCTTCCCATGGCGATCTGGAATTCCTCGCGGCTCAGCGCCGCATTCTTATCGGTATCGGCCGACGAGAAGCTCAGGTCGTGCACCTTTTTTTGCCTCCTTCTTCGTGAGCTTGCCGTCCTGGTTCTTGTCCACCTCATCGAACGTGACCGGCGAGGCCGTGGAATTTCGCGTCGAGCTCTGCGAGTCGCTCGGCCGTGTACGAGGGCCGCTCCTGCTGCCGGTGCTGTTGGGGTTGGCCGGTTGGCTCGAGCTCGGCGAGCTCGGCCCCGTGCGGCCGGGCTGCTGCTGCGCCAGCGCCGCCGCCGCCAAGAGCCCGAGCGCCATGAATGTCGTCACTGCCATGTTTCTCATGACTACACCTCCGGTCCCTGAAGGATGGTCGATCGGCCGCCTGCGGCGGACCGTCCTGCCTCGAGCTGCAAGTCACATGCCACGCCCGCTGCGTTGCGCTCGAACGCCGCCGAGCGCAGCGGGCTCGACGCCGCCCCCGGCTTCCGGGGGGCGGTCCAACTCTTGGGAGGACGATTGGTTATCTTGCGCGGCTCACAGCGGCCAGCGCTCGAGCACCTCGTAGTGCACGTTGCGGCCGTCGGGCAGCGACTCGACGAGCGCGAGCTCCGTCACGCGCCAGCTCACGGGATCCACCGCCTCTTCCACCGGCCGTGCGCGGCGCGCGAGCGTGACGTGCGGCCGGTAGATCCGTTCCTCGGGCGCGAAGCCTCGCCGCGCGAGCCGCTTCCAGAGCTCGTGCTCGAGCGCGTTGAGCTCGTCGGGCACGTGACGGCCCGCGAGCCAGAGCACGCGCGACTGCGGCCACACGCCCAGGAGATCGAGCGTGAGCTCGAAGGCGCCCACCGCAACCGGAGCGGCAGCGCGCGCGCTCGCAAGCTGCTCCTCGCTGACGCCGCCCAAGAACGCCACGGTGATGTGCAGCCGGTCCTTGGCGATCGGCCGGCCGCCGCAGAGCCGCACCGCGTGCTTGGTCGCGCGCACGAGCGCGGAGCGCGTGGCGTCGTCGGGCCAGAGCGCGAAGAACACGCGGCGGCGGCCGGGACCTGAGTCGCCGTCGTCGCCGCCTGCGACGATCTCAGCGCCGCTCATCGATAGGCACGAGCGCTATGAGCCGTTCGAGCGCGTGCGCCACGGTCGCACGCCGCACCGCTTCGCGGTCGCCGCCGAATCGGCGGCGCTCGGTGTGCGTCTCGAGCGGCGTGGCCCACGCGAACCAGACGGTGCCGACCGGCTTGTCATCGCTGCCGCCGTCCGGGCCGGCCACGCCGCTCACGGCGACCGCGGCGTCCACGCCGAGACGCGACCGCGCGCCCTCCGCCATCGCGCGCACCACCGGCTCGGACACGGCGCCGTGGGCGTCGATGAGGCCGCGCTCCACTCCGAGCAGCGACGCCTTGAGCGCGTTCGAGTAGGTCACCGCGCCGCCTTCGAACCACTGCGAGCTGCCCGGCACGTCGGTGAGCGCCTTCGCGATCCAGCCGCCGGTGCACGACTCCGCGGTCGCGGCCCGCCACCGCTGCGCGAGCAACGCGCGGCCGAGCTCGAGCGCGAGCGCTTCGAGGGCGCTGTCGTCGAGCGTCATTCGCGCGGGCTCCGGCCGAAGCGCCGCGTGGAGCCGCCGCTTTGCTTTTCGTTCGAGTGCACCGCGGCGGCCTGCTCCCGAGCGCCGCGCCCGGCCGTTGCGGCCGCCGCGCGCCGCTCGAGCACGGCGGCGTAGAGCGCGCGATGCGCAGCAACCATGCGGTCGACGGTGAAGCGCTGCTCGACCCGCGCGCGCGCGGCGCCGCCGAGCCGCGCGCGCTCCGCCGGGTCCGCGAGCAGCCGGCCGAGCGCGCCGCGCAAGCCGGGCCCGTCGCCGGCGGGGACGAGCAACCCGGTGCGGCCGTCGTCGACCACGTCGGGCACGCCGCCCGCCGCGCAGGCCACCACCGGCACGCCGCTGCTCGCGGCCTCGAGCAGCGCGAGGCCGAGCCCCTCGCGCTCCGCCGGATGGGCGAGAACGTCGAGGCCGGGCAGCAACGACGGCAAGTCCTCGCGAAAGCCGGCGAGCAGCACGCGGCCCTCGAGACCGAGCGCCGCAATCTCCGCACGCAGCTCCGGCTCGAGCGGCCCGCGGCCGAAGCAGAGCACGCGGAGCGACGGATGCAGCCGCGCGAGCTCCGGCAGCTCGGCAAGCAGTGCCCGGTGACCTTTGCGCGGAATCAGCTGCGCGACCACGCCGACGACGAGCGCGCCTTGCGCCAGGTCGAACGCCGCTGCGAGACGCGCGCGAGCCTCGGGATCGGGGCGAAAGCGCGCCGGATCGACCGCGCTCGGAATCCGCGCGATGCGCTCGCGCGCCACGCCGTGGGTGGCGAGCTGCGACTCGATCGCGCGCGACAGCGCGATCACCTTTATATAGGCGCTGTACTTGAGCCGCGCCCACGACGCCGGCTCGTCGGCGTCGACGCGGCGCGTGAGCACCGCGGGCACGCGCTCGAGCCAGGTGGCCGCCGCGCCGCCGTGGTCGGCGCCGCGGCGCGAATGGACGTGCACGAGGTCGGGCGACGTCTCGCGCAGCACGCGGCGCAGCCGTGCCGGAAACGCGAAGTCGAGCTCGCCGCGCATCGGCAACCCGACGACGCGCGCGCCGCGCACGGCGTGCCGCGCGCCGCGTGCCGCGGCCTCGAGCTCGCCGCCCCGCGTGCAGACGAGCACGTTGTCGACGCCCGCCGCCGCGAGACCCGCCACGAGGTCGAGAACCTGCCGCCCTCCGCCGTAGAGGTGCCGGCCGGTCTCGACGTGCACGATGCGCATGGCGGAATCATACGTGCATGCCCGGAGCGGTGCCCTCGCCGGTACGCGGCTCTCGAATCGCCGCCGCGCCGGTTTGCCATCCCGCACGCCGCTAACGACAATGCGGCACGGCTGCGCGACTCCTCGATGGAGGGCGCGGCGGAGAACGTCGTGAAGCGGCCCCAACGAGAGGTCACTCGCCGTGGCGGAGAAACGCAACGAGCTCTATCCCGTGATCACCCAGGACCACGATGGAACCTGGTCTTGGACGATCGAGTCGGGCACGGCGCTCGAGAACACCCGTCGCGTTCACGCAGTCAACGGCGGCTACGACACGCAAGGCGACGCGCGCGCCGCCGCGAAGGCGCGGCTCGCGGAGCTCGTCGCAGAAAGGTCCGCCGCCGCGGGTGCCGCGCCGGATGAAACAGCTCCCACCGCCGCTCGATCGACTCCCGCGAAGGCGACCGAGGCAAACGAGTCCGCTGGATCGGCGGCGGCGCCGTTGCCCGACTGGGGCGTGTATGCCGGCGGCTCGCTCGTCGCGCTGTTCGCCGACAAGCGGCTCGCCGAGACGTTCGGCAAGACGCAGTACGGCAACAAGCACAGCGTAAAGCGCGTGCGCTACAACGTCGTCCCGGGCAAGTGACGCGACGGGACACGCCGCGCCTGATTCACTCGTAACGCAGCGCCCCCACCGGCTTCGCGCGCGCCGCGCGCGCGGCGACGGCGGCCACCGTGAGCCAAGCCACGGCGAGCGCCGCGAGCCCGCTGCCCACGAACGCGAGCGGACCGAGCTCGATGCGGTACGCGAACGATTGGAGCCAGCGCTGCATCGCGAAGTACGCCACCGGCCACGCAATCACGTTGGCGACCAGCACGAGCACGCCGAACTCGCCGGCGAACAGCTTCACGATGTGCCAGACGCTCGCGCCGTGCGTCTTGCGGATGCCGATCTCCTTGGTGCGTCGGGCGGTGGTATACGACGCGAGGCCGAGCACGCCCAAGCAGGCGACAAAGATTGCGAGCAGCGCAAAGAACGTGAGCATCGCGGCCTGGCGCCCCTCGGCACGATAGAGCCTCTCGAAGTCCTGATCCAGGAACCGCCGCGTCACCGGCTGCGCCGGCTCGAACTGCTTCCAGATCGCGTCGATGCGGTCGAGCGTGGCGGCTACGTTGCGGCCGGTGATCCGCACCGAGGCCTCGCGGATGGTCTTGAACGAAACCCTGCTCTCGTCCTGCCACACGATGTAGATCGTGGGTTTGATCGCGTCGCGCACCGACTCGTAGTGAACGTCGGGAACCACACCCACCACGGGGCCGAGCACGCTGCCGGCCACCTCGAGCCGCCGGTCCACCGCTTCCGCGGGCGACCAGCCGAGCTCGCGCGCCGCGGTCTCGTTGAGCACGAAGCCGCCGGTGCCGCGCGCGTTCCTGTCCTGCGTTTGCGGGTACTCGAACCGGTCGGCCGGATGGTCCTCGGTGACCGTCCTGCCGGCGAGCGGCGCGATCTTGTAGGTCTCGAAGAAGTCGAAGTCGATCGGCAAGAAGTAGAGCTGCCGCGTCTCGGCGGCGGTTTCGGCGCGCACGGAGATGTTGTTGGTGCCGTACGGGTTGCCGGGCGGCGCGCTCGACGCGCTCACCGCCACGATCTCGGGCTCCGCGAGGAGCGCCTGTTTCATGGTCGGCCATTGCGGCCCCAGACCGCGCGTGGGCGCGCCGGTGAGCACCACGACCTGCTCTTTGTCGTAACCGAGCTCGATGTTGCGCGCGAAGCGCGTCTGCTCGAACACGATCACCGTCGCGATCACGAGGGCGATCGAGATCGCGAATTGCAGCACCACGAGCACCCTGCGGAATTGCGCCGCACCGCTGCTCCGAGTGGCGTCGCCCTTGAGCACCCGCGCCGGCTTGAAGGCGGCGAGATAGAACGCGGGATAGC
>DASUFK010000058.1:0-2772 GCA_036274615.1 Gammaproteobacteria bacterium
GGGCTCGCGGCCCTCGCTCAAGATCCCGGCGAACCCGGTGGCGCTGAACCCGGTGCAGCAGGGGCAGATCACCTTCGAGCACCTGTCTTTCAGCTATCCGTCGCGGCCGAATGTGCGCGCGCTCAGTGATTTCCATCTCGAGATCGCGCCGGGCGAGACCGTCGCCTTCGTCGGGCCGTCGGGCGCCGGCAAGAGCACGGCGTTCTCGCTGCTGCTGCGTTTCTATGATCCGGCGTCGGGACGCATCCTGATCGACGGGGTGGACATCGCGCTGGCGGATCCGCAGGCGGTGCGTGCGCGCATCGGCCTGGTGCCGCAGGAGACCATGATCTTCGGCGCCTCCGCGCGCGAGAACATCCGCTACGGCCGGCCCGGCGCCACCGACGCGGAGATCGAAGCGGCCGCCCGCGCGGCCGCCGCCGATGAGTTCCTGCGTGCGCTGCCCGAGGGCTATGACACGTTCCTGGGCGAGCGCGGCACGCGGCTCTCGGGCGGCCAGCGCCAGCGCATCGCGATCGCGCGCGCGATCTTGAAAGACCCGCCGATTCTCCTGCTCGACGAGGCCACGAGCTCGCTCGACGCCGCGAGCGAGCTCGCGGTGCAAACCGCGCTCGAGCGCCTCATGGAGCACCGCACCACGATCGTCATCGCGCACCGGCTCGCCACGGTGCTCAAGGCCGATCGGATCGTGGTGATGAACCACGGCCGCATCGTGGCGAGCGGCAGCCACACGCAGCTCTTGTCGGTGAGCCCACTGTATGCGCGGCTCGCGGAGCTGCAGTTCGGCGCCGCCAGCGCGCTGGTCGAGGAGGCGTCCGATGCGGCTCGCGTCGGTTGACGGCAATCGCCAGCGCCTCGACGGCGGCGCGATGTACGGCAACGCGCCGCGCGCGGTGTGGGAGAAGTGGACTCCGCCCGACGCGGACAACCGCATCGAGCTCGCGTGCCGCTGCCTGCTCGTGGAGGACCTGGACGGCAAGACCGTGCTGTTCGAGACGGGCATCGGCGCCTTCTTCGAGCCGAAGCTGCGCGCGCGTTACGGCGTGCTCGAGGACGAGCACGTTCTGCTGCGCTCGCTCGCCGCGCGCGGCGTGTCGCACGAGGACGTCGACGCGGTGGTGCTGAGCCACCTGCACTTCGACCACGCGGGCGGCTTGCTCACGGCGTTTCGCGCCGACAGCGAACCCGAGCTGCTGTTTCCGAACGCGCGCTACGTCGTCGGCCGCCGCGCGTGGGAGCGCGCGCAGGCGCCGCATCCGCGCGACCGCGCGTCGTTCATCCCGAGGCTCACCGAGCTCTTGAGCGACTGCGGCCGCCTCGAGATCGCGGACGGCGCGCACGCCGCGTGCCTAGGCGCCGCCGTACGCTTCGACTACAGCGACGGGCACACGCCGGGCCTCATGCTGGCCGAGGTCGGCGGCGTCGCCTTCTGCTCGGACCTGATCCCGGGCCGCCCGTGGGTGCACCTGCCGATCACGATGGGCTACGACCGCTATCCCGAGCAGCTCATCGACGAGAAGCGCGCGTTTCTCGAGGACAAGGTCGCGCGCGGCGTGCGCCTCTTCTTCACGCACGACCGCGACTGCGCGCTCGCCACCCCCACGCTCGACGCGAACGGCCGCTTCGGCGTCACCCATGAGCGCGCCACGCTGGACGAAAAATAGGGACATGTTACTTTTTCGCGGGGAAGGTGCGGCGCGAGCTGCGCCGTCGCTGTCCGCTAAAAAGTAACATGTCCCTATTTTTCTAGGGGCGGACGCGGACGTATTTTTGGAGGTTGCGCGGCCGCGGCTCGCCTGCGTAGATGTTGCCGTCGCGGTCCACCGCCACGAACTCGGCGCCGTTGCCGGCGGTGTCGCGCGGGTCGCCCCACGGATAGAGGATGAATTCCTGCACCCAGCCCGTGGCCGCGTCGCCGATGCGGATGCCCATCTCCCAGCCGGGGTTCTGCACGTTGTCGGACTCGGAATCCGCCACGTAGATGCGGCCGCCGCGATCGAAGTAGATGCCGCTCGGCTTGCCGAACTGCGTCCACACCGCGAGGAATTTGCCGCTCTGATCGAAGATCTGGATGCGGTTGTTGGTGCGGTCGCCCACGAACACGCGGCCGCGCGCATCGATCGCGATCGTGTGCAGCGTACGGAACTCGCCGGGGCCGTAACCGGTGCGGCCCCACTTCGCGAGCAGCTTGCCGTCGGACGCGAACTTCATCACGCGGTTGTTGGTGTCGTCGCCATGGCCGTCCGCGACGAACACCGTCCCGTCGGCGGCCACGGCCACGTCGCTCGGCGCGTTCAAGTGCGCGTCGTCGGAGCCTGGCACGCCGGGCGTGCCGAGCGTGAGCAACACCTTGCCGGTGGGGCTGAACTTCACGACTTGATGGCCGCGCTTGCCGCCGGCGGGCGTGCGCTCGGCGCTCACGGCGTCGGTGACCCACACGTTGCCTTGCGCATCCACGTCGATGCCGTGCGGCCAGATGAACATTCCGCCGCCGAAGCTGGCCACCGCGTTGCCCTGCATATCGAATTCCACGACCGGGTCGAGCTGCGAGTCGAGGCACTCGTAGCCGAACTTGTCGGCGCCCGCGTCGCAGCGGATCACGGCCCAGATGTGCCGGCTGTCCGGGTCGACGGCGATGTCACCCACCGCGCCCATCGCGCGGCCCGCAGGCAGGTGCGCCCAGTCGCGCACCATGCGATACGGATTCGGCAGCGCCTGCGCGAGAGCGGCGCGGTCGGGGCAGAGCAAGGCGGCAAGCGTGCACGCGGCGAG
>DASUFK010000059.1:0-13920 GCA_036274615.1 Gammaproteobacteria bacterium
GACGCTCGACGAGAAGGAGATCCTCGAGGTCACCGGCCTTCCGCCGGCGCCGGCGCTCGAGAGCGGCCGGATCGCGGCCGCGAGCCGCGGCGAGGTGACCGCGTAGCGGCGCCGCGCAGTCTGCGCTAGCCGCCGAACGCGGCCGGCAGCCACTCCTTGAGTGTCCTGCGGCTCACCTTCCCCGTTGCGCCGAGCGGCATGCTTTCGAGGAAGTGCACCTTGCCCGGAACCTTATGATCCGACAGAAGCCGCCGAGCGAAGTCGATGAGCTCGCGCTCACAACACCCGCCTCGCTCGCGAAGGCTCACGAACGCGATCACCGACTCCCCCAGCTCGGGATCGGGCACGCCAATCACGCCCGCCTGAAAGACTGCCGGGTGCTGCAGCAGCACGTCCTCGACCTCCTGTGGCGCGACGTTGGAGCCGCCGCGGACGATGATTTCCTTCTTGCGGCCCGCGAACCAGCAATAGCCGTCCTCATCTTGGCGCACGAGATCACCGGTGTGTAGCCAGCCGTCACGTACCGCGGCGGCGGTGGCCGCGGGATCGTTCCAGTAGCCGAGCATCTTGACCGAGGTACGAACGGTGAGCTCGCCGGTCACGCCTCGCGGCACCGGCGCGCCCTGATCGTCGACGATCCGCACCTCCATGCCGTCCAGCGGCGGCCCGACGGAGCCGATCTTGATTCGCCCGGGGCGATTGGCGGAAATCGGCAGCGCCTCGGTCATGCCGATGCCTTCCTGAATGCTCACGCCGAACTTCTCCTTGAACTCTTTTTGCAGAGCCGGCGACACGCTGTCCCCGCCCGCAACGCAGGTGCGCAAGGAGCTCACGTCATACGAACCCTCGGCGAGCGCGCGGCACAGCGCCTGCAGGCCGGCCGGCAGCCCGAAGGTGGCGGTGCAGCGCCGCCGCTCGAGCGTGCGCAGAATAGCTGCCGGATCGAACCGCGGTACGAGCGCCACCTCGGTCGCGGCCAGCACCGCGGGCAGCAACTGCAGCATGAGCCCGCTCGCGTGCGGCAGCGGCGCCCAGCCGAGGAACGCGTCGTCTCTGCGGAAGCCCAGCGTGAACGTCGATTCGGCGGTGCCGCGTAGCGAGTCGTGACTGTGCGTGACGCCTTTCGGCCGCGCAGTGGTTCCCGACGTATAGAGGATCACCGCAGGATCGGAGCTCCGCGCGCGCGGCAGCGCGTCGCGCTTGGGCGCTTGCAGGAGACGCGCGAACGGGGTGACGCCTGCGGCGGGCTCCGCGCAAACCCAGTAGAAGCGATCCGGCGGACACGAGTCCGGCGTATCGGCGGAGCGCTGGTAGAAACCCGGCTCGCCGATGTACAGGCGCGCCTCGCTGTGCGCCAGCACGTAGTCGATCTCGGCGGCCTTGAGCCGGATGTTGAGCGGCACCGCGATCGCTCCGATCTTGAAGCACGCGAAATAGCTCGCCGCCATTTCGATCGTGTTGCCCATGTGCAGCGCCACGCGGTCGCCTTGACCGATGCCGGCGGAAAGCAATCCGTCGCCGAGCCGATCCGCGAGCGCGTCGAACTGGGCGTAGGTGAGCGTTTCAGCGCCGCAAGTCACCGCGACGCGATCGGGCGCCTTTGCCGCCGAGGCGGCCAGAGCTTCACCGAGATTCATGCGTACCCCCCTTTGCGCGGGCTCGCCGGGCAAGGGCGTCCCACCGACGGACGCACTCTACGGCCGAAATGCCGAAAGATCCTTAGGTGGCCATGACCTTTCTCTTCGTTTAGTCTAATTTTTCGTGGGGCGGACGTCGTCTTCGCCTTTTTCGGGGTGGGGATCGTAGTGCAGTCGTCGGATCAGGTGGTGGCCGAGGCGGAACGCCGGCGCGCTTCGGGCTTTACCGTGGGCGATTGGCGCGTCTCACGCGCCATGAACAGCATCGAGCGGCAGGGCCAGACCCTCCAGCTCGAGCCGTTGGCCATGGACGTGCTCGTTCATCTCGCCGCGAAGCCCGGCGAGGTCGTGTCGATCGACGAGCTGATCGCCCGGATCTGGAATGGACGCGCCACCGACGGCTCCGTCTACCGCACCATCAACCAGCTGCGGCGCGCGCTCGAAGGCGACAACGACGAGCCGCGCTACATCCAAACGATCCGCAAGCGCGGCTACCGCCTGATCGCCGCCGTGAGCTCAGGCTCGACGGCCGCGCACGCTACCGCCGCGGCGCCGTCGTCTTCTGCCGCGCGCGCGTCGATCGCGGTGCTGCCGTTCGAAAACCTGAGCCCCGATCGCGAGAACGCGTTCTTCGCCGACGGCATGCACGGCGAAGTGCTATCCCAGCTCGCGAAGATCAGCGCATTGCGGGTCATCTCCCGCACGTCGGTGCTCGAGTACCGGCAAGGGCCGAAGCCGATACGCAAGATCGCCCAGGAGCTCGGCGTGGGCGCGATTCTCGAGGGGACCGTACAGCGCTCGGGCCGGTCGGCGCGGATCAACGTGCAGCTCATCGATGCCGCGCGCGACGAGCACATCTGGGCCCATGCTTACGAGCGCACGCTCACGACGGAAAACGTGTTCGCGATTCAGAGCGAGATCGCAACCGCCGTCGCCTCCGCGCTGCACGCCGCGCTGCTGCCGCACGAAGCGGCTCGTTTGAAATCGATCCCTACGCAAAATGCCGCCGCCTATGACTTCTATCTCGCGGGCACCGCTCGGCTCGACACCGCGAGCTACAGCATCAAGTCTGCATGGTTCGACGCGATCGACGCCTACGCAAACGCGGTGCGCGAGGATCCGCAGTTCGCGCTGGCCTGGGCGGCGTTGTCGCGCGTGCACGGGCTCGTCTATCACCTGTTCTTCGACCGCACCGCGGCTCGCATCGCCGCGTCTCTCGACGCGCTTGGACGCGCCCGCGAGCTCGATCCGGACATGCCCGAATTCCACCTCGCGGCCGGGGAGCACTACTACCGCAGCGCATTGGACTATGCGCAAGCGCTCGCCGAGTTCGACCTGGCGGCGCGCGGGATGCCGCACGCGCCCGAGCCGCTGATCGCCCGCGCACTCGTCTACAAGCGCATGGGCCGCTGGGAGCAGGCGCTCGAGACGTTCGAGCAGGCCAAGGTGCTCGACCCGCGCAACCCGCGGCTCATCTTCAACGAGGCCGACACGTATGTTTCGGTGCGCGAGTACGAGGTGGCCGACGAGTACCTCGAGCGCGTGCTCGCGATCGACCCCACCTACATCAACGCGCGGATCTGGCGCGCGATCATCCCGATGTTTCGCGACGGCAGCGTGGCCGCGCTCCAGGCGCTCCCGAGCGAGGACAACGATTGGCTCCATCACCTGCACTGGACGGCGGCGCTCTACCGGCGCGACTACGCGGGAGCGTGCCGCGTGCTCGACGGCTGGCGGCGCGACGCATTCGCCTGGCCGTGGTCACACATGCTCAAGCCCCTCGCCTACGGCATCAGCTACGACCTGTGGAATCGGCCCCAGGACGCCCGGCCACATCTGCTCGCAGGGTGTGAGCAGATCGAGAACACCCTCGCCAGGTCCACGGACGATCCGCGTCTCCACATCACCCTCGGGGAGGGCCTGGCGGCGCTCGGGGAGCGCGAGGCCGCCGTCCGCGCGGCTCGCGAGGGTCTCGCGATGCGGCCGAAGCTCGAGGACGCGTATCTCGGCCTCGTCTACCAGCTCGACGCGGTGCGCCGCGTGTTCATCCGCGCCGGCGCCATCGACGAGGCCCTCGCGCTACTGGACGAGTATCTCGGCGCCCGCGGGGCGTCCTGGACGATCGAGGGGCTATTGCCGGACCCGCGGCTGGACCCGATCCGCGAGCACCGCGGTTTCGTTTCGCTCGTCGAGAAACATCGGCGGCGGTAACTGCCGGCGTCCTGCCCTGACCGCGCGAAGAGCGGCCGGCGCGCTCTATACTCCGGGCATGACGCGCACCACGTCGGGCACCATCAACTACCTCGGCGCGATGCGCGAGCGGCCGCGCTTTCATGCGAACGACCACTCGCGCGACGTGCTGGCCCTCGAGCCGCACGCCGTCACGATCACCGACGCCCGGACGCTCACCGAACGGCCCACCCTTCGCCGCGAGGGCATCGAGCTCGTGCGCCATACGAGCGCGGTGCAAGACTTCCGCGACCGCGCCGCCGTCATGGCCGTGCACCGGAGCGAGATCGAGCGGCTCGTGGGCGAGGTGTCGCGCGCCGATCGCGTGATCGTGGCGAGCCCCGGCGTGCTGCGCTTCGGCGAGCGGTCGGCGGAGAGCGGCAAGCTCGACAACTCACTGCCGGCGCGGTTCGTCCACGTGGACGTGTCGAATCCGACGGCCGCCGCGTTCGCCGAACGATCGCGTCCCGCCGATTCGCCGGCGCCCATTCGCCGCTTCGCGCACTACAACGTCTGGCGCGTGCTCACCCCTCCTCCGCAGGACGTACCGCTCACGGTCTGCGACGCCCGCAGCGTGGCGCCCGAGGACCTCGTGCCGGCGGACGCCGTGTTCGACCAGCGCGACGCGCCCGACTGGCAGTTCGAGGCGCTCGTGGTGCGCCACAACCCGGGGCACCGCTGGCTGTACTTCTCGAACATGACGCGCGACGAGGTCATCGTGTTCAAGACCCACGATTCCGATCCGTCGGAGCCGAGCCAAGTGCCGCATTCGGCGTTCGACGAGCCGTGCCCCGCGGACGTCACGCCGCGCGCAAGCATCGAGATGCGCGCCATCGCCTACTGGTTGGGGTAGCCCGCGCATCGTTCGCGCAGCGTCCGCGCCGTGCCGCTCCCACCGCCGCGATAGGCGCTGTCGCAGGGTCGCGATCCGCTGGGATGGATTCTGCTCATAAATTCCCTATTACTCCCTATCACTACCCATTGACTAGGCACTTTTAGGAACTTTATAGTTCGCGCCCTCAGCTTCCGCGGGCGCAGCAATGGCCGAGTCACAAGAGCTCCTCTCCGTCTTCGAAATCGCGAACCGCCTGAAGCTGCACGTCAAGACCGTTCGCAACTACGTCCGCGAGGGCCGGCTCAAGGCCGTACGAATCGGCAAGCAATACCGCATCGCGCGCGCGGATCTCGAGGCCTTCACGGGCGCGCCGCTGCCGCTCACCGACGGCGAGCGCGCCAAACGCCAGCGTCACGTCACGACTTCCTGCGTGGTCGAGATCGATGCCATCAGCCCCGAGTCGTCGAGCCGGCTCGAGAGCGACCTCAAGGCATTCGCCCACCGGGCCGGCGGCGGCGAAGAGCAGTTCCGCGTGGAAGCGATCTACGACAGAGACATCGGGCATTTGAAGCTCATGCTGTTCGGCGGCGCGGCCGGCACGGCGTCCGCGCTCATGCTCATCGTTGCGCTACTGAAGAAGTGATATATGCAAACACCGATCAGTCCACCCGCGAGACGTGCCGACGTGACCGCCGTGGCGCACATCGACGGGATCGATCGCACCGCCGCCGTCGGAATCGCGGCATCGGCGCGCGAGCTCGCGCGCACATCGGCACATGGAACGATCGACGTCGCAGAAGCTCATGACGCAACCGCAGCGCGCTTGACCCTTACGGTAACCGGCGGCTTGCCCGCGGTGCTGCGCCTGCTCAACGCCAAGTCCGCAAACGGGGCGCGTCTCGTCGAGGACGGTGTCGCCACGTCGCTGACGGCGACGGTTCACGCCGTCGGTACGGTGAAGGCGGTGGCGATCGGCGATCACCTGCTGAACGCGGCGAAGAACCATCCGCCGGGCGGCACGCCGCTCGAAGTGCACACGGAGCACGACGAGCGGCGCTCGCTGCTCACGGTGACGCTGCAAGGAAGTCTGTTCGCCACCGCGTACCTGCTGTTTCTCGTGAACCTGCAGCTCACGCAATCGCGCACCTGAGGCCGGACGATGAGCGCCGCATCGTTCGAAAGCGTGCCCACGGAGCGGCGGCAGACGGCGCGCGCGGCGCTCGAGGCCGCGTTTGGCGCTACGCCGCCCGATGAGCTGCGGGCTGTCGCCGGCGGCGCGTCGGGGGCGCTCACCTATCGCGTCGAGGCCGCGGGGAAGTCTTACTTGCTGCGAATGGAAACGCGGCGTGGCCCGCTGCGCAATCCCCATCAATACGAGTGCATGCGTATCGCGGCCGAGGCCGGAATCGCACCTGCGCTTCGCCACGTCGACGCCGACGCGGGCGTGGCCGTGATGGACTTCGTGCAGCCGCAGCCGCATGGCGACTACCCGGACGGACCGAGCGCGCTCGCGCGCGACCTTGGCCGCCTCGCTGCCCGCCTGCAGAAGACGCGCGCATTCCCGCCGCTCGCAAACTTCCCGCGCGCCGTCGAGCGCATCTTCGGCTTCGTGCGTGGCTCGCAGCTCTTCTCAAGCGGCCTGCTCGACGCGCACGCCGCGGGGTTCGAGCGTGTGCGCGCCGCATATCACTGGGACGAGTCGGCGCTCACGTCGAGCCACAACGATCCGAACCCGCAAAACGTGATCTTCGACGGCGAGCGGCTGTGGCTCGTCGATTGGGAAACGGCCTACCGCAACGACCCGCTCACCGACGTGGCGATACTCCTCGACAGCTTCGCGCAAACGCCGGCGCTCGAGCAGATCATGGTGGAGGCCTGGCTCGGCCGCGAACCCGATCGCACATTGCGCGCCCGGCTCGCGCTGATGCGCCAGCTCACCCGGCTCTACTACGCGGGCTTACTGTTGAGCTTCGCCGCGGCGGCGCCCCGCGCGGCTCCCGAAATGGACCTCGGAGCGCCAACGCCGGAAGAATTCCGCGCCGCAGTTGCTCGCGGCGAGCACGCTCCCACTTCGCCGGCGACTCTGTTTACGCTCGGAAAGATGCAGCTCGCCGAATTCCTCTCCGGCATGAACGCGCCCGGCTTCGACGAAGCGCTCGCGATCGCGCGGAACACAGGCTAGAACCGCGACGACGTCGTTGGCGGCTTGCCAAACGGCGGTGGCGGGCTATTCTGCCAAGTCTCGCGACGATTTAGGCGCGCTCGCCCCGCGCATGGAGCTTTCGATGAGCGACTACATCTCCCACGGCGGCATCCGAATCGCCAAGCCACTGCACGACTTGGTGCGCGACGAGATCGCGCCCGATACCGGCATCCCGCCCGACGTGGTGTGGTCGCTGCTCGACAACGTGGTGCAGACGCTCGGCCCGCGTAACCGCGCGCTGCTCGAGAAGCGCGACGCGCTCCAGGCCAGGATCGACGCGTGGTTGCTCGCGCGCCGCGGCAAACCGCCGGCGCCGAAGGAGCAAGCCGCGTTCCTGCGCGAGATCGGCTATCTCGTGCCCGACGGCCCGCCATTCGAGGTCACCACGGCGAACGTGGACCCCGAGATCGCGACGCTCGCCGGCCCGCAGCTCGTGGTGCCCGTGGACAACCCGCGTTACGCGTTGAACGCGGCGAACGCGCGCTGGGGCAGCCTCTACGACGCGCTCTACGGCACCAACGTGATCCCCGAGGACGGCGGCGCCGAGAAAGCCGGCAAGAGCTACAACCCGAAGCGCGGCCAGCTCGTGGTCGCGCGCGCGAACGAATTCTTGGACTCGGTGGCGCCGCTCGTGAACGCCAAGTGGGCCGACGTGACGGCGCTCGCCGTGAGCGGCGGCACGCTCGCCGCCACCGTGGCCGGCGGCAAGCAGGTTGGGCTCGCGGATCGCGGCAAGTTTGCCGGCTACGCCGGGTCGGCAGAGAAGCCCGCGAGCGTGCTGCTGCGCAATCACGGCCTGCACATCGAGATCGCGATCGATCCCAAGCACCCGATCGGCAAGAGCCATCCCGCGGGCATCAAGGACGTGCTGCTCGAGAGCGCCGTGTCCACGATCATGGACCTCGAGGACTCGGTGGCCACCGTCGACGCGGCCGACAAGGTGGTCGTCTACCGCAACTGGAACGGCATCATGCGCGGCACGCTCACCGCGCAATTCAAGAAAGGCGGCTCGACCATGGCCCGCAAGCTGCACGCGGACCGGGAGTACGTGGGCGCCGACGGCAAGAAGCTCGTGCTGCCCGGCCGCAGCATGCTGCTCGTGCGGCACGTGGGCGCGCACGTGCTTACCGAAGCGGTCACGGACGCGCAAGGCAGGCCGATCGCCGAGACGTTCCTCGACTGCGTGATCACGGCGCTCGCCGCGCTGCACGACCTGCAGGGCAAGGGCGCCCTCCGCAACAGCCGCGCCGGCAGCCTCTACATCGTGAAGCCGAAGCAGCACGGCCCCGAGGAGGTCGCGCTCAGCGTCGAGCTGTTCGCGATGGTCGAGCGGGGTTACGGGTTGAAACCGAACACGCTCAAGATCGGCATCATGGACGAGGAGCGGCGCACCACCGTGAACCTGCGCGAGTGCATCCGCGCGAGCCGCGAGCGGATCATCTTCATCAACACCGGGTTCTTGGACCGCACCGGCGACGAGCTGCACACACACATGCACGCGGGCCCGATGATCCCGAAGCCCGAGATCAAGGGCGCCAAGTGGATCGCGGCCTACGAGGACTGGAACGTGCGCGTGGGCCTGGCGACGGGTCTACCCGGGCACGGCCAGATCGGCAAGGGCATGTGGGCAATGCCGGACGAGATGCGCGCGATGCTCGACTCGAAGGCCGCGCATCCGAAAGCCGGAGCCAGCTGCGCGTGGGTGCCCTCGCCCACCGCCGCGACCCTGCACGCGATCCACTATCACCAGGTGGACGTGGCCGCGCGCCAGAAGGAGATTGCGGAGCAAGGCGGCGCCACCGCCGAGCTTCTCGAAGGAATCCTCACCCCGCCGCTGCTCGCGCGTACTCTGACCGCGCAGGAGATCCAGCGCGAGCTCGACAACAACGCGCAAGGAATTCTCGGCTACGTCGTGCGCTGGGTGGAGCAAGGCGTCGGCTGCTCGAAAGTGCCGGACATCAACGACGTGGGCCTGATGGAGGACCGTGCGACGCTGCGGATCTCGTCGCAGCACATCGCGAACTGGCTGCACCACGGCATCGTCGATCGGCCGCAGGTGCAGGCCACGCTCGAGCGGATGGCCGAGGTCGTGGACAGGCAAAACGCCGGCGACCCCAACTATCGGAAGATGGCCCCGGCGTTCGACGACAGCGTGGCGTTTCAGGCGGCATGCGATCTCGTGTTCAACGGCTTGAGCGAGCCGAACGGGTACACCGAGCACGCGCTGGCCCGGCGGCGCCGGGAGTTCAAGACCAAGCACCCCGTCCGCTAGCCCGACCGTTGCCGCTGCCGTCCTCGACGGCGGCGGCGCAGCGCGTATCCGCTCTTTGCCAACCCCAGCCGGCTGGGAGTAACGTGGCCGAAGACGTCCCCGCGAGCCCCTAGCGCCATTGCGATCGCGCCGCTCGCAACCGGGACGAGGAAGTCCGCACGCACCGGCGTGCGGATCGAGACGCTGTTCGGCAAGGACCGCCAGGTAGTAGATCGGAATGACGACGCGCGCCCGTACCCATTGCTCGCCGCAGAAAGCGAGAGGGGGCACCGCATGAACGATCCCGGCCGCAACATGGCGGACCACGCTCCGGTGATGGTCTGGGTCGCGGAGCCGGACGCCTCGTGCACGTTCTTGAGCGAGTCCTGGTACGACTTCACGGGCCAAACGCCCGAGACCGCGCTCGGCTTCGGCTGGCTCGATGCGCTCCATCCCGACGACCAGGTCTATGCACACGAAGCCTTCGCGGCCGCCAATGCGCGCCGCGAGCGTTTCCGTGCGGAGTACCGGCTCCGCCGCAAGGACGGCGAATACCGCTGGGTGGTCGATTCGGCAGGCCCGCGCTTCGGCGCCGACGGCGGATTTCTCGGCTACATCGGCTCGGTCGTCGACGTCACCGATCCGAGGCGGACGGAGCAAGAGCTCGGCGAGAGCGAGCAACGCCTGCGCGCCGTCATCGAGCAGCTGCCCGCCGGCGTGGGCGTCATGGACATCACCGGCCGATGGACGCTGTGCAACTCGATGATGCAACGGTACATTCCGAGCGGCATTCCGTCGTTGCAGCCGGATCGCATTGCGCGGTGGCGCGTGTGGGACGTGCACGGCACCCCGGTTCCTCCGGAGGAGTGGCCGGGCAAGCGGGCTCTGCGCGGCGAGACCGTGCTGCCGGCCGTCGAAACACACTACACCGACGAAGCGGGAAACGGCTTGTGGATGCGGCTGAGCGCGGCGCCGCTCCGCGACGCCTTCGGCAAAGTCATCGGCGCGTCCGCCGTGCTGCAGGACATCACGCAAGTGAAGCTCGCCGAGCAGGCCTTGCGCGAAGCCGACCGGCGCAAGGACGAGTTCCTCGCAACGTTGGCCCACGAGCTGCGCAACCCGCTCGCTCCCATTCGCAACAGCGTGCACATCCTCCGTCTCGCCGACGGCGACGCCGCGACGGTCGGGCACGTGCACGAGATGCTCGAGCGTCAGGTCAGTCACATGGCGCGCCTCGTGGACGATCTCATGGAGGTCTCGCGCATCACCCGCGGCAAGGTCGAGCTCCGCAAAGAGCCCGTGGACCTCGCCGCCGTGCTGCGGAGCGCCGTCGAGACGAGCCGGCCGCTGATCGACGCCGCCCAACAGCAGCTCGTCGTGAGCCTGCCCGCCGAGCCGGTGACGCTCGAGGCGGACTTCGTGCGGCTCGCCCAAGTGGTCGCCAATCTGCTCAACAACGCCTCGAAGTTCACGCCGGAGTCGGGCGGCATCGGGCTCACCGCGCAGCGGGAGGGGGCGTATGCGGTGATATCCGTGCGCGACAACGGCGTCGGCATTCCCGCCGCGATGCTGCCGAAGATCTTCGATCTCTTCACTCAAGTGGGGCGCACGCACCAGCGCACCCAGGGCGGCTTGGGCATCGGCCTAACGCTGGTCCGCAGTCTCGTGGAGCTGCACGGCGGCAGCGTTCAGGCGTGGAGCGAGGGCCCCGGCAAGGGCAGCGAGTTCGTGGTGCGGCTGCCCGTGGCGAGCGAGCAGACGGCGCCCGGCGATCAGGACGCGGGGCTGCCGCAGGCCGTGACGCCGCGCCGGATCCTCGTCGTCGACGACAATCAGGACTCCGCCGACAGCCTCAGCATCCTTCTCGGACTGCTCGGTGCCGACGTTCGCGCGGTGCACGATGGGGCGGGGGCGCTCGCGGCGCTCGACTCGTTCCGGCCGGACGTGATGCTGCTCGACATCGGCATGCCCGGCATGGACGGCTACGAGCTCGCACGCGAAGCACGCAGGCGCCCGCGGGGCAAAGCCATCACGTTGATCGCACTCACCGGCTGGGGGCAAGAAGAGGACCGCCGGCGCTCCAAGGACGCCGGCATCGACTATCACCTCGTGAAACCGGTGGACCTCGCGGCGTTGGAGCGGCTGCTCGCGGACTCCCCCACGGCGCGCAGACGCGTCTCCTGAAACCGGTCCCCTCTAGGCGATCATTCGTGGCGTAGCGCCTCGATCGGGTCGAGGCGCGCCGCGCGGCGCGCCGGCACGAAGCCGAACAGGAGCCCGATCATCGCCGAGAACGCGAACGCGCCGGCGATCACCGCCGGATCGACGACGAACTTGAAGCCGATCGCCGCCGAAGCAACGAACGAGCCCATGAGCCCGATCGCCACGCCGATCGCGCCGCCCACCGTGGTCAAGATCACGGCCTCGACGAGAAACTGCGCGAGCACCTCGCTCTCGAGCGCGCCGATCGCGAGCCGGATGCCGATCTCGCGCGTTCGCTCGGTGACCGACACCAGCATGATGTTCATGATGCCGATGCCACCCACCACCAAGCTCACCGCCGCGATGGAGCCCAGAAACAGCGTGAGGATCGTCGTCACGTTCTGCAGCACGCCGGCGATCTCGGCAGGGTCCATCACGCGGAAGTTGTCCGCGTCTTGCGGCCCGACGCCGCGGCGCGCGCGCAGCAACCCTTGGATGCCCTCCTTCACCGTCGCGTTGGTGGCCCAGGGCGCGACCGCCACGCCGATCGAGCCGATGTTCTCGTTGCCCGTGAGGCGGCTCTGGACCGCGCGCAGCGGCGCGAGGATCACGTTGTCCTGGTCGTTGCCGAGGCCCGACTGCCCCTTCGACTCGAGCTCGCCCACCACCGGGCACGACGCGATGCCGAGCCGGAGCGTAGCGCCGACGGGGTCGGTGGCGCCGAACAGCTCCTCGCG
Organism: Gammaproteobacteria bacterium; assembly: GCA_036274615.1. Taxonomy (GTDB): domain Bacteria; phylum Pseudomonadota; class Gammaproteobacteria; order Steroidobacterales; family Rariloculaceae; genus FEN-1219. The sequence goes on from DASUFK010000059.1 coordinate 12,095, forward strand.
AACCGTCTTGCCGATGATGCAAACCAGCCGGCCGGTTTGGTAGTGCGCCTCGGTGAACTCTTCGCCGCGGATCAGCGCGGCGCCGCGGACCTTGAAGTACCCCTTCGTGATACCCGTGACGTTGACGGACCAGTGATTGTTGCCATACACCGCCGTCACATTGCCGCCGGCGGTGGGCGACACTTCGTCCACGCCGGTGACCTCCCGCCGGATCGCCTCGACGTCGCGCGCGGTGAACGAGCGCGTGGTGACGCCGCGCTGCACGTTGTTCTCTCCGTTCGGCTGCACGAACAGCTGCCGGTCGCCCAGGCTCGACACGTTCGCCTGCACCTGCGCGCTCGCGCCGCGGCCGAGCGTGACGATCGCGATCACCGCCGCCACGCCGATCACGATGCCGAGCATCGTGAGGCTCGAGCGCATGGGGTTGCGCTTGAGCGCGCGAAACGCGAGCAGCAACGTGTTGCCGAACATCAGGCGTGTGCCTCGGGTGTGCGCCGGTCGGTGGCGATGCGCCCGTCGCGGAACACCACTTCGCGCTCCGCGAACGCTGCGATGTCGTGCTCGTGCGTGACCATGACGATGGTCAGGCCGCGCTCGCGGTTGAGGCGGGTGAGCAGCCGCATGATCTCCTCGCCCATCGCCGTGTCGAGGTTGCCCGTGGGCTCGTCGGCGAGCACGAGCTTGGGATCGGTGACGATCGCGCGCGCGATCGCGACGCGCTGCTGCTGGCCGCCCGAGAGCTCGCCCGGCGTGTGGTGCTCGCGCCCCGCGAGGCCGACGAGCGCGAGCGTCTCCTTGGCGCGCGCGTGACGCTCCTTGGCCGGCACCCTGCGGTAGATCAGCGGCAGCTCCACGTTCTCGAGCGCCGTGGTGCGGTTGAGCAAGTTGAAGCCTTGAAAGATGAAGCCGATGAAGTGCCGGCGCAGCAGCGCGCGCTGGCCGCGCTCGATGTTCGCCACGTCGACGCCTTGAAAGAAGTACTGGCCGTGCGTGGGGCGATCGAGGCAGCCCAGGATGTTGAGGCAGGTGGATTTGCCCGCGCCGCTCGGGCCCATCAGCGCCACGAACTCGCCGGCTCCCACCGAGAAGTCGACGTTGTCGAGCGCGCGCACCTCGGACGCGCCGTGACCGTAGACGCGCGACACGCCGCGCAGCTCGATCGCCGGCGCGGCGTCGGCCGGAGCCTCGACGCTGCGCGCGCTCGCGCCGGCGCTCATCCGGCGAACGGCCCGTTGCCGCCCTGCTGTTGGCGCCGGGGTGTGCGCTCCATGTCGACGATCACACCCGTGCCGGAAGCGACGTCGCCGCTCGTGACCTCCGTCACTTCACCGTTGGTCAGTCCGGTTTCGACCGGAACGGCCACGGCGGCGCCGTCGCGAACCACCCATACGCGTGCACCGTCGCCGGCGCGATCGGCGCCGGCGGCTTCCGACGGCAGAAAGCGCAGCGCCCGATTCGGCACGAGCAGCGCGCGCTCCTTGTGATCGACCAGGATATCCGCGGTCGCCGTCATGCCGGGTCGCAGCAGCAGGTCCGGATTGTCGACCGAGAGCACGGTCTCGTAAGTGACGACGTTGTTGATTTCCTTCGGCGCGAAACGCACCGACGTGATCGCCGCCGCAAAGCTGCGGCCGGGATACGCGTCCACGCGAAACTCCGCCTTCTGCCCGGGCCGCACCTGGCCGACGTCCGACTCGTCGAGATTGAGATGCAGCTCCATGTGCCGCAGATCGTCCGCGAGCTTGAACAGCACCGGCGTCTGGAACGAAGCGGCCACGGTCTGGCCCGGCCGCACCTCGCGCGAGATCACCACGCCGTCGATCGGC
>DASUFK010000060.1:0-3923 GCA_036274615.1 Gammaproteobacteria bacterium
TGCCGGGCGGCGATCGCATCGCGCAGCTCGCGGACCCGCACGGCGCGTTCTTCGCGGTGCACATGCTGGCGGTGGACGTGAAGAAGCCGGCGGGGACGGCCGCCGCGGCCGCGAAACCGGCGAAACCGGCGAAGGCGGCGAAACCAGCGAAGGCCGCCAAGCGGGCGACGCCCGCGAAGGCCGCAAAGCCCGCGAAGCCGGCCAAGAAGAAGGCAACGAAGAAGACCGTGAAGAAAGCGGCCAAGAAGCCCGCCAAGAAGGCCGCGCAGAAGAAGACCGCGAAGAAACAGACCAAGAAGAGCACGGCGAAGAAGCCGGCCAAGAAGGCAAAGCCCGCCAAGGCGAACAAGAAGGGCCGCCGGCGCTGAGCAGACTCCGGTGCCGGCCACCGTTACGGTGTCCGGCGCCGGCGCCGGGCGCGCGCTACTCCATCCAGGCCGGCATGCCGCGCGACGGTAATGCCACGCGTCGATCGGGGCGGCCGATGAGATCCAGGAACTTGTTGAAGACGGCGTCGGCCGAGCGCCGAGTCGCGTCGATGCTCGCCGCCGTCAACGCGCGGAGCACTTGCTCGTCGGCCGGCAGGCCCGCGGCCTCGAGCTCCGCGCGGAACGATGGAAGCGCGCTCCAGCGCTCGATCACCGCAGCGTCGGCCTCGAGATGGAACTGGAAGCCGTACGCCTTGTCGCCGAAGCGAAACGCCTGCTGCTCGCAAGTCTCCGTGCTCGCGAGGTGCACGCCGCCGGCCGGCAGGTCGTACGTGTAGGCGTGCCACTGAAACACCGGCATGCGCGCGCCGAGCGCGCCGAGCACCGGGTCGGCGCGTCCCGCCGAGCTCAGCGACAAGTCGTACCAGCCGATCTCGGGGCGCTCGTGCCTGCGCACGGGGGCGCCGAGCACGTGCGCGAGCAGCTGCGCGCCCAAGCAGATGCCGAGCACCGGCTTGCCCTGGGCGAGCGCGCGCTCGATCGCAAGCAGCTCGGTTTTGAGGTGCGGGCGCCGATGCTGGTCCTCGACGTTCATGGGGCCGCCGAGCACGACGAGGCCGCGATACCGGTCGACGCTCGGCTGGGCGTCGGGATCACGCTCGAAGTTGTGGAAGCGGATGCGGTGGCCGCGCGCACGGATCAGCGCGTCGAGCGTGCCGAGCGGCTCGACGGCCACGTGCTGAAAAACGAGGATGCGCGGCATTGACGGTGGTGCTCCGGCGTCAACGATACGCCTGCCGCCCTCGAAAATTCAGCTATCGCGCCTAGTCGGCGTCGGCGGTGGCTACGGTGGCGCCGCTCCACACGGCCACCGACAGCGTCGCCGACGCTGCGAGCGCGAGCGCCGACGGCCGCCACTCGAGCAGCGACAGCCTGCCGGCCTGATCTTCGACGAGCGCCGTGCAGCTCTCCACCCAGTCGCCGTCGTTGCAGTACAGGAGACCGTCGCGCTCCACGAGCGCGGCCTTGTGGATGTGACCGCAGACCACGCCGTCGACCTGCGCGTCGCGCGCGGCCACCAGCGTCGCGTTCTCGAAGCGCTCGACGTAGCGCTTCGCGCCCGGAAAGCGCGCCTTGACGTGCTGGGCCAGCGACCAGTACGGGCGGCCGACGAGGTCGTGCAGCCAGTGCACGAAGCGATTGAGCTCGAGCAGGCGGCGGCATGCGAAGCCGCCGAGCAGCACGCCGAGCGACTTGCTGCGCACCACGGCGTCGAACTGGTCGCCGTGCAGCACGAGCAGCCGCCGGCCCGCGGCCGTCGTGTGGATCGCGTCGCGTGCGACCTCGATGTTGCCAAGCTTCACGCCCGCGAATGAATGCAGCTCGTGGTCGTGGTTGCCCGGAATGTAGACGACCCGCGTGCCTTCCTGGCTCTTCTTCATGATCAGCCGCAGCACCTCGGTGTGGCTCGGCGGCCAGTAGAAGTCGTGGCGCAGGTGCTCGAGGTCGATGATGTCGCCGGCGAGGTAGAGCACTTCACAGCGCGTCTGCCGCAGGAAGTCGAGGAGCAGGTTGACGCGGCAGGCGCGCGATCCCAGGTGGACGTCGGAAAGCCAGACGGTCCGCAGTTGTACGTCTTCGCGCATCGAAGCGGTGGGCTCCTTCCGTGGAGGCGCGCAGTATGCCGGAGCGGGCGGCGCCGCGCTTCGACCTGGATCGCAGAATGGTCCGCTGGTTCGCCCTACGAGTCTGGACCGGCCGCCTGGTCCGCCTGTCGGGCTCGCACATATGCCCCCCGTGGACACCGTCAGGCTGCCGGAAGACTATTCGACGATCGTCAGGGCCCAAGGCCTGACGAATCGTCGATTTCGTCCGCCGGCCTGACGATCGTAGGAGGAGACAGTCTGGGCGGCCGTTTGACAGCTCGATTCGGCCTCCGGAGCCGGATCCCGCGACTCGAGTGCGCTCGGAAGCGATTTGCGGGTATTCTCGGCCGCGCGCCGGAGCGCCAACAAAAAATTGGGGGAGACGATGAAGCTCAACGTGTCGGCGGCCTTGGCCGCCTGTTTGCTGCTGGCGGGCGTCGCGCCGCTCGCTGCCCAGGATCTCACGATCACCAACGCGAGGATCGTCGTAGGCAATGGCACGGTCATCGAGCGCGGCTCGATCGTCGTGCGCGGCGGCAAGATCGCGTCGGTCGCGGCGGGCGCGCCGGCGGCAGCGGCGGGTCAGACGGTGGACGCGCGCGGCATGACGGCGATGGCGGGGCTCATCGACGCGCACCGGCACATCAACACCGGCCCCAACGAGAAGCAGCAGATGCAGGCGCTGCTCGAGGCAGGCTACACGACGATTCTCTCGGGCGGCGGCCCCGCCGAAGGCAACATCACGCTGCGCGACCACATCGAGCAGGGCGTGATCAACGGCCCGCGCGTCATCCCGTCGGGCTCGCTCAGGCTCGCGAACGTCACGGTGGACTCCGCGCGCGAGGAGGTCCGCAAGATGGCGGCGCAGGGCGTGAAGTTCACGGGCGAGATCTCGTTGACGCCGGTGCCCGGCCCGAGCGCCGAGGAGATCGACAAGCTCGAGGCGATTGTCGACGAGGCGAAGAAAGTCGGGGTCATGGTGCAGGTCCACGCCGTGAGCTCGTCGGCGATGATGGCGGCCGTCGACGCCGGCGTGCCGCTGCTCGTGCACCTGCCGAACAAGGACTGGGTGAGCCCCGAGAACGCGAAGAAGCTTGCGGCCTCCGGCACCAAGATCCTCACCACGATCGGTTTCGGCGCGCCGGTGTTCGGTGTGTTCGCGAACGACAACAACCCGCGCTTTCGCGACGGCAAGCCGTGGCCGTCGGGTATCGTGGACGGCGTCCGCACGGGCGAGGAAGCGGGTTACATGATCGTGAACGCGCGCACGGTGTGGGACGCGGGCGCGATCGAGGGTTACTGCACCGACACCACCTACGATCCGCTCGCGGGCCTCGAGCACGAGCTCAAGTCGTTGAACGTGGTGTTCTCGATGCAGGACATCGTCAAGCTCATGGGGCCGAACACGGCGTCGTATCTCGGCATGGCCGATCAGCTCGGCACGCTCGAGCAGGGCAAGATCGCCGACCTGATCCTGCTCGACGGCAATCCGCTCGAGGGGTACTGGAACTGGCTCAAGACGAAGCTCGTGCTCAAGTCCGGCAAGATCGTCGTCGACAAGCGCTAACAACTCGGGACAGGTTACTTTTTCGGCGCGCACGCGCGCGTGCCGCTTCTCACTTTGGCCGCGATGCGCGCAATTGCTGCGGCCGCACCTCGAAGGGCGCTCCCGAGACCGTCGCCGCACAGGGATGTGCGGCGAGGAGCCCCAGGGACGGTCTTCCGGCGTGTCTCGGGAGGGCCGTTCGAGGTGCGGCCGCAGCTACTGCGATGCCAAGGGGCCAAAGTCAGAAGCGACCGACACACGCGCGCGCCGAAAAAGTAACCTGTCCCGAGTTGTTAGCGCTTG
>DASUFK010000061.1:0-2261 GCA_036274615.1 Gammaproteobacteria bacterium
GATCGACGGCAGCCGATGCTGCTTGTCGCCGGGATTGATGCGCTCCGGGCTGTAGCCGCCAAAAAAGTCTTTGTTGAACTTGAGGCCCGAGCACTGCTCCAGGATCGGCACGCAGTATTCCTCGGTGCAGCCCGGGTACACGGTCGACTCGTAAACAACCACGTCGCCTTTCTTGAGCACGCTGCCAACCGTCTCGCTCGCGCCCTTGAGCGGAGTCAACACGGGGCGGTTGTTCTTGCCGACGGGCGTGGGCACCGTGACGATGAACGTGTTGCACTCGGCGAGCGCCTTGCGATCGGTCGAGAACTTGAGATGCTCTGCCGCGCGGAGATCCTCGCTGGTCGTCTCGAGCGTCGAGTCGTTGCCCTTCTCGAGCTCCGCGATGCGGTCCTTCTTGATGTCGAAGCCGACCGTCGGATAATGCTTGCCGAACTCGACGGCTAGCGGCAGCCCGACGTACCCGAGGCCGATGATGCCGATGCGTGAATCTTCGATGGAGCGCAAGGTGGTGTCGCCTGTCCGTGAACTAAAGCCGATTCTACGGTACCGGCACAGCCGGCGCAGAGAGGTAATTCACGCCGGCGGCCCAATGGTTATGCGGCAACCGCCGGGGCGGTAGGCGGCGCGGCCTCTTGCTCGAGCTCGCGCCAGATCGGCGGGCCCTTCTTCGCCATGACCGCCAACATCGCCTCATGCGCCCGCAGCTCCTCCGGCGTCGCCGCCAGCACCGGCAGCACGAGCCCGCGCCGGTCGAGGCGCAGCTCGACGGGGTGCTCGGCAGCGGTGAGCGCCGGCTCGCTGTCGAGCGACAGGCTCACCTGCCCGCCCGTCATCGCGAGGTAGATGTCGGCGAGAATCTGCGCGTCGAGCAGCGCGCCGTGCAGCTCGCGCTTCGAGTTGTCGACGTTGTAGCGCTTCGCCAGGGCATCGAGGCTGTTGCGCTGGCCGGGATGCATCTTGCGCGCGAGCGCGAGCGTGTCGAGAACGCCGCAGCAGCTGCGGATCTCTTGCGGCATCCCGGGCAGCCGCTTGAGCTCGTGGTTCAAGAATTCGATGTCGAAGTCGGCGTTGTGAATGACGAGCTCGGCGCCGCTCACGAACTCGAGGAGCTCGGCGGCGACCTCGGCGAACTTCGGCTGGGTGGCGAGAAAGTGGTTCTCGATGCCGTGCACCTCGAGCGCGCCGCGATCGACTTCGCGCTCGGGGTTGATGTAGCGGTGGAAGCGCTTCTGCGTGGGCTTGCGGTTCACGAGCTCGACGCAGCCGATCTCGATGATCCGGTGCCCCGCGCCCGGCTCGAGGCCCGTCGTTTCGGTATCAAGAACGATCTGTCGCATCAACGGCGGCGGCTTCTCAGCAGCGAACGGACGGTGCGCGTATCTTGCCCCAGCCGCGCGCGCCGCTCAACGAATTGCGCGGAGCATCGTATCGATGCCGAGGTTCGCGAGCTCGTCGGCGCGCTCGTTCTCGGGATGGCCCGAATGACCTTTGATCCAGTGCCACGAGACCTCGTGCTGCGCCGCGAGCGCCGACAGCGCTTCCCAGAGATCCTGATTCTTGACGGGCTTCTTGTCCGCCGTGCGCCAGCCGCGCGCACGCCACGCGGGCAGCCACTCCGTGATGCCGCTGCGCACGTAGTTGGAATCGGTGTAGAGCGCGACGCGGCACGGCTTCTTCTTCAGCGCGGCCAGCGCTTCGATCGCGGCCTTGAGCTCCATGCGATTGTTCGTCGTCGCGGGCTCACCGCCGCAGAGCTCCTTGACCTGACCGCCGGCTTTCAGCACGACGCCCCAGCCGCCGGGGCCCGGGTTGCCGCGGCAAGCGCCATCGGTGAACGCGTCGACGTTCGGCACTAGGAGCTAGGGCTCGGGATGCTTGCCGGCCGGATGCGGCACCGCGGGCACGGGCGCGCGCGTCGTCGGCTCGACGAGCCCGCCGACCACGCGCAACCGCGGCTGGCGGCGCCACAGGCGCACGGGCGTGAGCGGATGCACGCGCTTCTGGGCGCGCAGCAGGTAGCCGCCGCTGAAGATGGGCAGCCAGCGCTGCGCCCGCTCCTCGCGCGGCAGAATCTTGAGCTGGCTAAAGCGCTCGATCGGCACGGTGTGGCAATAGTGCGTCGCCGCCGGCACTTCGAACGACAAGAGCTCCAGCCAGTCGCGGAGCCGGCCCTCGCGAATCACCTGATCGCGGCCGTGCGGATAGCCGCCGCTCGACAGCAAGTGCCGGAGGCCCCACAAGCCGCCGGGCGCGAAGCTCAG
>DASUFK010000062.1:0-2720 GCA_036274615.1 Gammaproteobacteria bacterium
GTGCAGCCGGGCCAGGGCTTCGGCACGCACAGCCACCGCGACATGGAGATCATCTCCTACGTGCTCGAGGGCGCGTTGGCGCACAAGGACAGCATGGGCAACGGCTCGGTGATCCGGCCGGGCGACGTGCAGCGGATGTCGGCCGGCACGGGCGTCACGCACAGCGAGTTCAATCACTCGAAGTCCGACGTCGTGCACTTTCTGCAGATCTGGGTGAAGCCGGAGCGGGCCGGCGCGCGGCCGAGCTACGAGGAGAAGCACTTCGACGACGCCGACAAGCGCGGGCGCTTGAAGCTCATCGCCTCGCGCGACGGCCGCGAGGGCTCGGTGGTGATCCATCAGGACGTGGCGCTCTACGCCGCGCGGCTCGAAGACGGCGAGCGAGTGCAGCACGCGCTCGCCAAGGGCCGGCGCGCCTGGGCTCAAGTCACCCGCGGCAGCGTGCAAGTGAACGGCGAGACGCTGCGCGCCGGGGACGGCGTCGCGGTGACCTCCGAGCCCTCGCTCGAGATCGCCGGCAAGGACGGCGCCGAGGTGCTGCTGTTCGATCTGCCCAACGAGGAGTGATCCGCCCCGCCGGCGGCTCTTGCCGGCGCTCGCGCGGCTTGAGGATTCCGCAGACAAGTCCCGTCGCACCGCCGCCGCGCTCCCTCGTATGATCCTGAGTCCGGCGGCATCAGGAGCGGCGCATGAGACTTCGAGCAACGGCCATTCTCGCTTTCGCGCTCGCGGCGGCACTACCGGTGGGCTCGGCCTTCGCGGTCGAGAAGGGCGACACTGCGCCGAGCTTCCGCGCCACCGACTTCGACGGCCGCGCCGTCGACTTTCCCGCGGTGGCCGGCGGCAAGCCCGCGGTGGTCGTGTTCTGGGCCACGTGGTGTCCGTACTGCAAGGCCTTCATGCCGTACCTCAAGAACATCGCCGCGGACTACGCGTCGTACGGCGTGAAGATCGTCGCGATCGACGCCAAGGAAGACGGCCAAGGCGATCCCAAAGCGTACGTTCGCGCGCTCGGCTTCAAGCCGATCGCGGTCACCAACGGCGACAAGATCGCCGACGACTACGGCATCAAGTACATCCCCGGCGTGCTGATCGTCGACGGCAAGGGCGTCGTCGCGTGGCGGCGGCCGTGGAGCGACCTGCCCGCGGGCCGTGAGGTCGCGGAGCTCTGGGACAAGCAGGTGCGCACGGCGTTGAACGATCTGATCAAGCCTTAGGCAAAGCTTCGGGGGGACTCGCATGGATCATCTGAATCGGCGGCACTTCATCGCAGGCGGCAGCGCGCTCGCGCTCGCACCGTATCTCGGCAACGCGTTCGCGCAAGACGTGCCGCGCAGCAATTTCCCGGCCACCGCCACGGCCGAGGACGTGACGGCCGGCGTCGATCTCCGCGGCAAGACCGTGGTCGTGACCGGCTGCAACTCCGGCATCGGTCTCGAGACGATGCGCGTGCTCGCGCTGCGCGGCGCGCACGTGATCGGCACCGCGCGCTCGGTGGAGCGCGGCCAGGAGGCGATCGCCGGCATCAAGGGCAAGGCCACGCCGGTGGCGCTCGAGCTCAGCGACTTCGATTCGGTGGTGGCGTGCGCGAAATCGATCCAGGCGATCGCGCCGTCGATCGACGTGCTGATCTGCAACGCCGGCATGCTGCTGATGAATCAGCTCCAGCAAGCGCGCGGCATGGAGATCCAGTTCGTGGTGAACCATCTCGGGCACTTCATCCTCGCCAACCGGCTGTTGCCGCAGATCAAGGCCGCGCCGCAGGGCCGCGTGGTCGTGGTCGGCAGCGTCGCGCACCGCCAGGTGCCGGCCGGCGGCATCCAGTTCGACAACCTGTCGGGCCAGGGCTGGGAAGGGCAGGCGTACGGGCACTCGAAGCTCGCGAACGGGCTGTTCTCGCTCGAGCTGTCGAAGCGGCTCGCGGGCACGAAGGCCACGTCGAACTCGCTGCATCCCGGCGTCGTCGCCACCAACATCATGCGCAACCTCAACTTCGGCGGGCCGCCGGGCGGCGGCGCGCCGCGGCCTCCGGCGGGCGGCGGCCAAGGCGGCGGACAGGGCGGCGGTGCGCCGCGCGGCGGCGGTGGCGGCGGGGGCTTCGCGATGGAGCCGCCGGCTCAAGGCGCCGCAACGAGCTGCTACCTCGCGAGCAGTCCCGCGCTCGCGCGCGTCACCGGCCAGTACTTCGCCGACTGCAACCCCGCGGACCAGAGCGACTACCAGAAGGACCCGGCCATGGCCGCGAAGCTCTGGCAGGTCTCCGAAGACCTCACACGGCCATTTCTCGGCTGAGGCGCCTCTGCCGGGCGGCGCAGCGGCGGCTCATCGGCCGGGCTAGTTCGCGGCCGGTTCCCATCCCGATTCGAGGTGCTGTCGCTCCTCGTCCGGAGTCAAAGGATCGCCTGCGCCGAGTGCCGTGATCGCGCCGAGCATGGCCGGCGACAGCGACGAGGACGCCTGACGGAAGTCGCCGGCGGGCGGGGGCGGTGCCGCCGCGTCGAGCAGCTCGACGGCCCAACGGCCGCCGCGGCGGCACGCGAGCCCGCCGGGGCCGGCTCGCGTCGAGAACGTTCGGCAGGATTCGCCGCCGGCTGCGCGAAAGCTGAGGCCGATCCGCGCGGCTGCGTCTTGCGGTGTCGCACCGGCAATCTGGGTGGACAGCGCCGCGTCGAGATACTCGGCCGCCACCAGCCGGCCCTGGTCGAGCTCGAACGGCAAGC
>DASUFK010000063.1:0-15701 GCA_036274615.1 Gammaproteobacteria bacterium
GACGGTGAGCTCGATCCCCGCCTGCGCGAGCGACAGCGCCGCGCGCTCGGTCATCGGCGACACCCCGAGCAGCGCGACGCGGCCGGGTGTGCGCACGATGCGCGCACGGAGCTCCGCCACCGCGATCTCGGCGAGCGACACGCGTCCCTCGCCGAGCTTGGTCTCGCCGCGCACGCGCGCCGCGATCCGGAGCGCTTCCTCGAACACGAGCCCCAGGCTCGGGCCGCAGAGGCCGAGCTCGAGCGCGCGTTCTTGCGCCGCGCGCACCTGGCCCACGATCTCGGTTTCGCCCACGCACGCCGAGTCGAGCCCGGCGGCGATCAAGAACAGGTGCTCGGCCGCGCCTTCGCCCTGCCAGGCGCGCAGGCGGCGCTCGGCCTCGCCGTTGGCCGCGGCGCGGCCGGTGAGGAAGGCGAATGCCTCCCGCCGCAGGTCGGCGCCGGGCGTTTGCGCGCTCCGCGCGAAGATCAGCTCCACGCGATTGCAGGTGGCGAGATAGGCGAGCTCGGGCAGCCCGAGCCGCCGCGCGAACTCGTGGAGGCGCTCGCCCGCGGTCTCGGGCGTGAGCGCGAACTCGGCGAGCGCGGAGCTACCGCCCTGCCGCCACGACACGCCGATGAGGCCGAGCTGCTCCAACATGGCGCAAAGCCTGCGCCGCGGGCCCCGGTGCTATGTCACGGCAGTGTCACGGCCCCCGGATGGCGTTCGAAAAATAGGGACATGTTACTTTTTCGGCCGCGAGATCGGCGCAGACTGCGGCCCCGGTCATGGCCGAAAAAGTAACATGTCCCTATTTTTCGAAGGCGCGGGCGGTGATCTCGTCGAGCGCGTCGCGTTGGGCCGCGATGCGGTCGGCGACCTGGAGCTGGCCGCGCGTGCGCGCTTGGTTGTGGGCGCTCGCGCTCGCGTAGCGAGCCGGGTTCCAGCGGAAGTAGCGCTCGCGCAGCGCGTCGGTGCAGAAGCGCGCGGCGAGCTCCACCGAGATCGTGAGCGTGGCCGCGGGTATCGCGCTCCATTCCCCGCGCGTGAGGAAGCCGCCCGCGGCGCTCGCGTAGCCGGAGACCGCGGCGTCGAACAGCGCGGCGTCGAAGCGTGCGTTGGCCGCGTCCTCGGGGGCCGGATTGCACCACGAGCGCACCGCGTCGCCGAGCTCGAGCGCCACCGGCATCCGCGCGAGCGTGTCGAGGTCGATGAGGCAGAGCGCGCGCTCGCCGCCGTGCGCGAACATCACGTTCGAGATCTTGGGATCGCCGTGCACGATGCGGTCAGGCGCAACGGTCAGCGGCGGCAGCCGCGCCGCGAGCGCGAGCACGCGCATCGCCAACGGCTGCACCGCACTCATCTCGCGGTGCTCGCGATGCTCGTCGAGCGCCGTTCGCAAGGCCTGCAAGTGCCGCACGGTGTCGTGCACGCCGAGCCGCGCGTTGCGGAACGTGTGCTTCAGGTCGCCGACCGCGCGATGGAACTCGGCGAGTACCGCACCCGCCGCGCGCGCCTGCGCCGGCGAGCCCACCGCGTCGCGGTTCTCGCCGTCGATGAACGTGAGCACCCGCCACACCGCGCCGCCGTGCTCGACCCACAGCGCACCGGACCGCGCCGCCACGAGCCGCGGCGTCAACACGCCCTTGGCCGCAAGGTGCTCCGTGACCGCCGCGATATCCTCGTTCACGGCCGGCGAAAAGATCGGATTCACGCGCTGCAGCACGAGCGGCTCCCCGCCCGCCGAGCGCACGAACCAGGTCGGATTGATCAGCCCCGACGTCGCCCGCCGCACCGGCTCGCGCGCCAGCCCGAACGCCTCGAGCACCTCGCCATCCGGCACCAGCAGAGAGTCATCGCCGCTCACGCGGAGCATGATACCCGCGCCGTCGCAGCGGCGTGGACGACGCGCTCTTGTCTCACTTTGGCTGTTGCGGTCGGTGCGGCGGCGGTTGCGCCTCGGGCACGCGCGTGATGCCTGTGCCGCGGCACGCGACTTCGCCGGCCTTCGGCCGGTTCCCTCGCCACGGCGCGTTCGCCGGGGTCCGGAACGCGGTCGTTCACTAGTTGTGCTTTGTAGAGATCGCGTGCCGCCGCGCTTCCGGATGCTCGCCTGCGGCTCGCCCCCGGCCGCTACGCGGCCGGGCTCCGCGGCTCTCGGCGCTGTGGCTCGGCGGTCGCTATCGCCGCGGCACAGGCATCACGCGCGTGCCCGAGGCGCAACCGCCGCCATGGGGCGTATCGCTTGCCAAAGTGAGACCAGAGCGCAGCGCGCCGCCGTCAGAGCTGGATGTCGAACTGCGACAAGATCCGGCCGGTGCCCTCGGCGCACTCGCCGTTGTCGAGCACGCCGTCCTGGCGCAGCCGATAGTGCTCGCGCATCTCCGCGCGCAGATACGCTTGCGGGTCCCGCTGATTCCGCTCCGCCGCCTCGTCGATCGCGCGGCAGATCTGCGGTACGAACGCGTGGAATCTCTTGATCGAGCTCACGCTCGCCACGAGCTTGAGCACCTGCGCGCGCCCGTGGAGTGTCACGAACTCGATCTTCTCGTAGCTGCGGTACACGCCGAGCAGCACCGCCCCCGTGGCGAGCGCCGCCGACGCGAAGAACGCCGCGCTGGCGAACGCCTTCAGGAGCTCGACCTGCGCGAGCAGCGCAGCCAAGCCCATCGCGGCCGTGGCTGCGAACGCCACGTAGAACGTGCGCTTCGCCACCACGCGCGTGATAGCGGGCACCGGGTCGAGGAAGTGGAGGTCGAGCCGGAAAGTCTGGCCGCGCTTGCCGCCCACCGTCGGCACGACCTTGAGGAATCCTTCCTCGTAGATCGTGAGCTCCGTGCTCGTGCGCCGCAGTGCGTTGCGCAATTCGGCACGGGTGCGGACCGTGACCGCCGCCGTCTTCGGGTCGGGATTCGTGTCGTCCCCAGCGATGAAAATGTGCTCGGCCGGCGCGGGCGCGGGCGGCGTCGAAACGGCCGCGAGCTTCGTTTGCTTCATCCGCTGCGAATCCTGAACCCGATCTGAATGCTGCACTCTAGGCGCCGTCCGGCGCTGCAACCGTGAGCACGTTCACAGTTGGGGCTCGGCCGCAGCGGTGCGCGCGGCCCCCGTCCGCGTCTCGGCCCTCTTCTGGTGCGTGCCCGGCTGCGATATAAAAGGAGGGAAGAGGCGAGGAGTAGAGGTCACCGTCATGGCTCGTGCCAAGCGCCTGCCGCTCATTGCGCTAGCGTTCGGATCGGCCGGCTTGCTCCACGCGGCGGCGATCCGCGCCCAGGACGCGGAAGATATCGATCGCACACCGGCCGATTGCGTCGTCACCACGACCATCGATCGCACTCAGGCCGTCGACGACCGCACCATCCTGTTCTTCATGCACGGCAAGAAGATCTACCGCAACTACTTGCCGCGCCGGTGTCCCGGTTTGCAGCGGCAGAATCGCATCATGTACAAGACGCGCGGCAGCCGCCTCTGCGACGTCGATACGATCACCGTGCTCGAGCAGTGGGGCGCGCGTCTCGAGCCGGGATTCACCTGCTCGCTCGGCTCCTTCGTGCCGATCACGCAAGAAGAGGTGGACGACCTCTTGGGTAAGTCCAACGCGGCGCGCGACGCGATCGAGAGTAAACCGGCGGAGCTGCCGGCACCCGCTGCGTCCGACGGCGGGGCGAGCAAGAACGACGACGCGCCCGCGCCCGCGAGTCCGCCCGCCGAGCAAGCGCCGCAGTAGACGAGCTGCCGTCGTTCGAGCGGCTCTACGGCAACGGCATCGGCCGGCCGTTGAGCGTGAGCTCGCCGTCGGCGAGCTCGATCTTCGCGCGATAACCCGTGCCGCTCGTCTCGACGATGCCTTGCCCCGCGAGCATCAGCAGCACCATGCCCGACTGTGCGGTGACCATTTGATCGAGCTGCTCCGCCGTCATCGACGGGTCGCCCGCGAGCTGCATCCGCAGCGCTTGCTGCGCGATGCGCTCGGCCAGCCGTCGCGAGATGTCGATCTGCGCGCTGCCGTCGAAAGCGCTCGCCAACCCGAGCGGGTCGGCGAAGATCGCGGGAAAGTCGGCCGCGGCGCGCTCGTTAGGAGTGAGATCGAGCCGCGCCTCGAACAGCTCTCCGTCCGCGAGCAGGCGCACCGGCTCGAGCGTGAGCGTGGGCTTGGACGCGATCAGCCGCGCGACCGCCGACTGCAACGCCTCGGGATCCTGCGACTGCAGGAAGTCCTCCGCCGCTTGGCGATAAGCCTCGTAGGCCCCGAGGTCGACATTGTGGAAGCCCACGCCGATCGACGCGTCCGTGACCTTCACGCTCTCCACGGTGAGCGACGCGACGTCGTAGCTCGTGTCGATGCCCACTAGAGCGCCGGAGCCGTCGAGCGCGGCGTTCCAGCCGAGCTTCAGATCCGATGCGTCGAACGGGAAACCTCCGGGCAGCTCGCTCGTCATGGAGATGCCGTCGATCTCGACGCTCGACGTTCCGATCGGGATGGCGCGAGACAAAATGTCGGCATCGACCGCCGCGCGCAGTCCGTGCACCGTGAGCGCCACCAGCGGCGATGACAGCTCGACGGCTTCGACATGCCCTTTGGACGTCAGCCGATTGCCTCGAACGGTGCCCGCGAACGACGCGCCCGAGAAGCGCAGTGACTCCTCGTCGAGGGGCAGCTCGAATTTTGCGACTTCGCCGTCGAACGTCGTCTCGCCGAGCAACCCGGTGCGGCCGCGAAACTCGAAGAGCTGCGGCACTCCGAGACGTTGCTCGAGCGCGGCGACTTGCGGGGCCGAGCGATCGGCCCGCGCGACCACCTTCGACCAGCCGAAATGCACGCCGTCCAGCACCGCGATCGGTCCGTGCGCAACGTCGATCGACACGGGCAAATGACCGTCGAGCTGCGCGCCGTCGAGCGCCGAGCCGGGTCCCGTGAGGCCGCCGGCGTAGCTCTGGTTCAGCGCGACGTCGAGCACGGCGTGGCTGCGGAACCAGCCGCGCTCGTACGACGTGATCTCCACCGACCAGGCCCCGCGGTCGAGGCCGGCAACTCGCGCCTTCACCTGGTTCTCCGTGAGGCGGCCGAACCCTTGCGGGAGCGCCAGCAGCACGAGCACCACGATCGCGAGAACGGCGACGGCTGTCTTCTTCATGGGCACCCCCGGCGCGCAGAGTATGATCGCCGCGCATACGCCGCAAGCTGTTTCCTACGATGACTAGGGACATGCTGTTTCGACGGCGTGCGCAACGAACGCCGTGCCGGCAGAAAAGAGTAAGCTGTGCGGCTTTTGGATGGCGCCGCCATGTACATACCGAAGCATTTCCTCGAGAGCGACGCCGACGCGCTCGCGGCGTTCATCGACGAGCACTCGTTCGGCACGCTCGTCACGCTGGCGGACGGGCGGCCGTTCGCCTCGCACGTTCCCTTTCTCTACGAGCCGCGCGAACGGTTGCTCCACGCGCACGTGGCGCGCGCGAACCCGGCATCGACTCACATCGCCGCCGCCCCCGAGGTGCTCGTGATGTTCCAGGGGCCGCACGGCTACATCTCGCCGACCTGGTACACGCAATGCGGCGTGCCCACCTGGAACTACACCGCGGTGCACGTCTACGGCACTGTGCGCATCATCGACGACCTCGACTCGAAGGAACGGCACGTGAAGCAGCTGGCCGCGCGCTACGAGCGCGGCAGTCCGCAGCCGTGGGTGCCGAGCTTCGATCCGAAGCAGCTACACGGGATCGTGGGCCTCGAGATTCGCGTGAACGCGATCGAGGGCAAGCTCAAGCTGAGCCAGAACCGCTCCGCGGCCGATCGCGCCGGCGTGGTCGCGGCGCTCGAGGCGCGCGGCACGGACAACGACACGGCGCTCGCGCGGCTCGTCGAGGCCGCGGGACGCAAATCGAGCTGACGGCCCCTCCGTAGAGCGCGCCGTGAACGGGCGCCGCTAGGCGGCGCTGCGCAAACCTGAGACGATGCCGCACGACGTCTGGCACTCACGGTGTCTGACACCGTTTTCTTGGCATGGGGGAACAACGCGTGAATCCAGGAATCCGTCGCGCGCTCGCCGCGGCCGGCTGCGCGCTCGCGCTCGCAGCGATCGACACGTCCGTGACGGCGCAGCCGAACGCCGGCGAGGACGCGCAGTCGATCGTCACGGTCGATCACTACGTCGTCAACGACTCCGCGGTGCCCGCGATCGCGGGGCAGAAGACGCAGGTGTACGTGCGCGAGCGCGTGAAGCCGGCCACCGTGCTCCGCGGCGGCACGCCGCGCGTGGTGCTGTTCGTGCACGGTGCGGGCACGCCGGCGGAAGTCGCCTTCGACGTCCCGTACGCCGACTACAGCTGGATGGCCTACCTGGCGGCCGCCGGCTACGACGTGTTCTCGATGGACATGACGGGCTACGGCCGGTCCACGCGGCCCGCCGCAATGAACGACGTCTGCAATCTCAACGAAGAAGAGCAGCGCGAGCTCGGCGGCGCGCCGTGCAAGGCGAGCTACGGCCAGCAGCTCACCACCGTGGCGTCGGACTGGGACGACATCGACGCGGTGGTCGAGCACCTGCGCAAGCTCCGCGGCGTGGCGCGCGTGAGCCTCGTAGGTTGGTCGCTCGGCGGCCCGCGCTCGGGCGGCTACGCGGCGCAGCATCCGGACAAGGTCGACAAGCTCGTGATCCTCGCGCCCGCCTACAACCGCGGCGCGCAAGCGCAGCCGCCATCGCCGAACCCGGCGGCGGGCGCCGCGTTCAACACGCAGTCGCACGCGGAGTTCGTTGCGAACTGGGACCGGCAGGTCGGTTGCCCCGCGCAGTACGAGCAGGCCACGAGCGATGCGGTGTGGGGCGCGATGCTCGCGTCCGATCCCGTGGGCGCCACCTGGGGCCAGGGCGTGCGCCGCGCGCCGAACACCACCGTGTTCGGCTGGACGCAAGCAGCCGTGAAGGGCATGCGCACGCCCACGCTCATGGTCGCCGGCGTGCACGACAAGCAAGTGGCGCCGGAGCGCGTGCACGAGATGTACGAGGACCTCGGCGCCGCGGACAAAGTGCTCGTGGACTTGGCTTGCTCGTCGCACAACGCGATGTGGGAGCGCAATCATCTGCTGTTGTTCCGCGCGTCGCTCGAGTGGCTCGATCGCGGAACCGTCGAAGGGCTCAAGCAGGGGATCGTGCGGCTCGGCTTCTGATCGCGCGCACGGCGCAGCGGTAGCCGCGCGGCGCCGAAGCGCTTCGTTGTTAGACGAGCAGAACGCTGCTCGGGTGCGGCGGGCCCGCGGCGCGCGCGACCCAGCTGCGGCCGTCGTCGAGCGAGAGATAGACGTTGCCGGCGCCGTCCGCGAGCGCGGCCGCGGCGCCGCTCGCGGCGATGCACCGCGTGTCGGCGATCCTGTCGAGCCACTGCGGCAAGCCGCCGCCGACGCGCTCGAGCGCGCCTTCGCCGTCCACTCGTCGCCGATAGATCGCGGCTCGCGGAGCGAAGTGATCGGCCGCGGCGCAGATCAGCACGTCGTCGCTGGTGAACGCGACCGCCGAGGAGTAGGCCGCGTGCATGCCGGTGATGTCGGTTCGCCAGGTTGCGCCGCCGTCCTCGCTCGCGCAGAGACCCACGGCCGCGGCGGCGACCACGGTGTGCGCTCGCCGCGGGTGCGCCAGCACCTGATGCACGTCGGCTTCGAGGTCGATGCTGGGCTCCCAGGTTGCGCCACCGTCGGTGGAGCGCGGGATGCCGCCCACGTGCACGTTCGCGAGCAGCACCGCACCGTCGCAGGTAGCGGTGATCGAGCGCACGCCGAGCGGCGGGCCGACGAGCCTGCCGTCGATCAGCGCGCGGCCCGCGTACCAGCGGTCGCGTCCGGCCACGGCCTCGAAGCCGCGCAGCGCGGTGACGCCTCCGTCGCCGTCCACGCGCAGCACTTGCGCGTCGTCGGTGCCAAGGTAGATCGCGCCGCCGGCTGCGACGCAGCAGGCGACCTCGGTAGTCGTCGTCGCGAGCGTGGTCCAACGGCCGCTGGGGTCGCGCTGCCGCAGCGCCGTGCCGTCGACGATGGCGAGCGCGCCGCCGCGGCCATCGGGTGCGAGCGCGCGGATCGAGGCGCCGCGGAGCTCGCGGCGCTCGCCGGCATCGTCGAGCACGAACAGCCCGTCGCGCCACGTCGAAATCAGGATCGTAGGATTCGCCGCCGTCATCGTGTCGATGATGCGCCGAAAAATAGGGACATGTTACTTTTTCGCCCGCGGCGGCGGCGCGGATTGTGTTCCGGCGCGCCAGCGAAAAAGTAACATGTCCCTATTTTTCGGCGGCGAGGGCGAGGTCGTTGGCGGCGGCGCGATCGGACGTGAGCAGCAGCATCGCCGCGAGCGTGATCGCGCCCGCGACCGACAAGTAGTAGCCGACGTACGCGATGCCGTAGTCGCGCGCGAGCCAGGTGGCAGCGTACGGCGCGAGCGACCCGCCCAGGATGCCCGCGAGGTTGAACGCCACCGACGCGCCCGTGTAGCGCACGGCGGTGGGAAACAGCTCCGACAGCGCGGTGCCGAGCGGCCCGTAGGTGAAGCCCATCAGCGCGAGCCCGAGCGCGAGGAATACGCCCACTTGCAGCGCGCCGCCGGCGAACAGTGCGCCGAACACGAAGCCGAACACGATGGCCGCGACGCTCGACGCGATCAGCAGCGCGCGGCGGCCGTGCCGCTCCGCGAGCACGGCGGACAGCGGCACCGTGGCCGCGAAGAACAGCACGCCCACGATCTGCAGCAGCAGGAACTCCTGGCGCGTGAAGCCGAGCTGCGACGTTCCCCACGACAGCGTGAACACCGTCATCAAATAGAACACCACGAACGTGGTCACTGCCGCGAACGTCGCCAGCACCAACGTGCGGGTGTGCTCGCGGAAGACGCTCGCGAGCGGCACGCGGACGCGCTCGTCGCGGTCGACCGTCCGTCGAAACTCGGGCGTCTCGGCGATTTTCAGGCGTATCCACAGACCCACGAACACGAGCGCCGCGCTCGCGATGAACGGGATCCGCCAGCCGCCGGCGAACAGCTGCTCGTCGGTGAGCCAGCCGTCGAGGACGATGTAGATGCCCGTGGAGAGAACGAAGCCGAGCGGCGCGCCGAGCTGCGGGAACATGCCGTACCAGGCGCGCTTGCCGGGCGGTGCGTTCTCCGTCGCAAGCAGCACCGCGCCGCCCCATTCGCCGCCGAGGCCGACACCCTGGCCGAACCGGCAAAGCGCGAGCAGCAGCGGGGCCGCCACGCCGATCGACGCATAGGTCGGCAACAAGCCGATGGCGACGGTGGAGAGGCCCATCGTCAACAGCGCCGCCACGAGCGTCGCCTTGCGTCCGATGCGGTCGCCGAAGTGGCCGAACACCGCCGAGCCGATCGGCCGCGCGAAGAACGCGAGCGCGAAGGTGGCGAACGACTGGAGCGTCGACGACGTGGGATCGCTGCTCGGGAAGAACAGCTGCGGAAACACCAGCACGGCGGCCGTGCCGTAGATGTAGAAGTCGAAGAACTCGATCGTGGTGCCGATCAAGCTCGCGAACAATACGCGCCGTGGACTCATCGTGCGCGCGATTCTAGCAGGCGTACCGCGCGGCTCTGCAAAAGAAACGGGGGCATGAGATGCCCCCGTTTCCCGTCGGACAAAGCGCGTCGTTTAGAAGCGCATCTTCAAAGTCACACCCACCTCGCGCGGCGCGTCGACGCCCGCGAAGTCGAACTGCCAGATGCTGTCCATGAAGCCCGAGTTGATGTTGTAGGCGTTGTTCAAGTTGTTACCCCACAACGACAACTCGTAGTTGCCGGCCGACGGACGGAAGTCCAGGCGGGCGGTCGTCGTCCAGAAGTCGCCCGACTGCGTGTTGCCGCCGTACGCGTCCTCGCGGAAGCTCGGGATGCTCGACCGCCAGTAGCGGCCCCAGTAGTTCGCGCCGAAGCGCGCGGTCAACATGGCGCCGCCGCCGAAGCTCCAACCGTACTCTGCGTACGCGTCCACGGTCCTGTCGGGCGAGCCGCCGAACTCGGTGTTCTCCGTGATCTGCGCGCCGGGCTTGATGTTGAAGTACTTCGTGTCCGCCGTGCCGAGATTGAGCCCGAGCGTCAGCCGCTGCGTTGCGAGATAGGTGAGCTCGAGCTCGATGCCTTGCGCGCTGCCGTCGGCCGCGTTGTCGGTGGTGACCTCGGTGATCGGCTGGAGCGTGCCTCGGTCGATCACCGAGCGGGTGGCTTGAATGTCGAGCCAATCGGTGTCGAACAACGTGATGTTGCTGCGCAGACGCCCGTCGAGGAAATCGGCGCGGAGCCCGATCTCGAGGTTCTCGATGGTCTCCGGGTCGTATTGCGTGACCACGCGGCCGAGCGAGTCTTCGTGCGTGGCAATGCCGCCCGAGTTGAAGCCCTCGCTGTAGTTCAAGTAGATCATCACGTCGTCGTTGAACTTGTAGCTCGTGGCGAAACGGTACGTGTCCTTGTCGAAGCTGTTGTGCGTGAGCGATGACGGGATGATCGGCGCGTTCAGGGCTCGATCGACGCTCGCGAAGCGCGTGCCGATCGTGATCGGCCGAAGCTCCGTGCGGCCCGACGCCTTGCCCGCGGCGAGATCCCGATTCCAGTTGTCGTTGTCCTGATCGTGGTGGCGATAGCCCACCGTCATGTCCCAGCTGTCGGTGATCTGGAACCGCACCTCGCCGAAGTAGGCGAAGCCGTTCTGCTCCGCGAGCGAGCTCCGGTCCGAGCCGTTGAAGCCGTCCGTGCTGTTGAAGATCGAAAGATTGATGGCCGGCACATACAGGCCGAACGGCACGAGCGGATGGGCCTGCGAGCACGGGAGCACCCAGCTGTCCTGCACCGCGCCGAGGCCGTTGTCGCCGTCCGACGGACCCACGATCGTGTTGTCGGCTCGCCGGACGCCGTCGAAATTGCGGCCCCGTTGCTGCGCCGTGGTGTTGCACGTCGGCGAAGCCATCACGTCCGCAAAGTCGAGGATCTGCCGCGGACCTGCGGGCGCCGCGTGCGTCCAGTCGGAGTGCGACCACTCGAGGCCGCGGTTGCTGTTCGACTGGTCCCACGTGTAAGCGCCCGCGAGCCAGCTGATGCGGCTGCCGCCGCCCGTGAGCTGCAGCTCGTGACTGTCGAGCTCGAGCCGGTTCACGTCGTAGTTCATGAAGAAGTTGTATTCCGCGCCGGCGTAATCGGTGTGCGCCTGCGTGTTCATCTCGGTGGCGCCGTAGATGTACTTGAACGCCAGGCTGTCGGTGATGTCGTAGTCGAGCTGGAACGTGGTTTGATCGAGATCCTGGAGGTCGCGCGGCACGTTGTGCATGCGCGACTCGTACTTGTCGAGCGCTCCGCCCGGGCAGCCCGCAACCGTGCTCTTGCAGTTGAAGCCTACGCCGCCGGCCGCGAGGCTCGCGATGTCGTGCGCCTCGGCGATACCCACTTGCCAGCCCATGTCGTAGGCGACTTGCGGGTTGATGAAGGTCTGCACGCGCGCCGTGAGAGCTTCCGACTCGTTGCTCGAGAAGATCAGGCGCGTGCGAAGCCGGTCGGTGGGTGTCCAGAGGAAGTCGCCGCGCACGACTTCGTTCTTGAGGTCGCCGGTCTTGTCGCCGGTGACGACGCTCGTGACGTAGCCGTCCTTCTGATAATCCGCGAGCGTCCACTTCGAGTAGAAGTTCTTCGCGAGCGGGATGTCGACGGACAGGTTGACGTCGCGGCGGTCGAAGCTGCCGACGCCGAGCTGGGCCGACACGCCGAATTCTTCGGCGGGCGCCTTGGTGAAGATCTGGATGGAGCCGCCGGTGGAGTCGCGGCCGATGAGCGTGCCCTGCGGGCCGCGCAGCACTTCGACGCGCTCGAGGTCGACGAATTGGCGCTGCAGCAGGCCGGCGTTGGACACCTGCCAGACGCCGTCGACGTAGGTGCCTACGTTCGGAATGCCGCGAAACGTCACCACGGTGCCGGAGATGCCGCCGCCGCCGCCGTAGAGCAGGATGTTCGGCACGACGGCCGTCAGGTCCATCACGTTCTCGATGTTCTGCTTGTCGAGCGATTCGGCGCTGATGGCCGTGACCGCCATCGGCAGGTCCTGAACGTTGGTGTCGCGGCGCGTTGCCGTGACGACGATCTCTTCGAGCGATCCCTGCGACCAGGCGCTCTGAGCAAACGCGGCGCAAACAGCTGCGGCCAGCGCGCTGAGGCGCTGCGGTGTGACTTTCATCAATCCCCCCGGATTAGAAGTAAGTTGCGGAAAAGAGTGGTGCTATGCGCGAGTATCCTGGGTACTAGTATCCCAAGTGTTATATGACCGGCGAATAATAAATAGAACGCCGCAGTTTTGCGAGCCCTCGGCGGCGCCGAGCGCCGAACGATGGTTGGAACGATCGCGGCGCGCGTCCGGCCCGCGGCCGACGCGAGTGTTCTCCTTACCCGCAGTTATTCATGCCTCAGTGCGACGGCCGGGTTGAGCCGCGCGGCGGCGACTACGTAGGCGCCGACAACGGCCCATGCGAGCAGCAACGTGGCGATCAGCGTCGCCGCAAACGGCAGGGGCGTGAGCGACATGCGCTCGACGAACAGCGCGAGATAAGAGCGCGCCGCGATGTAGGCGATCGGCCAGATCGCGAGATTGGCGACGACCACCGGCTTCGAGAAATCCCACAGCAGCAGCAGTAGGATCGAGTGCGAGCTCGCGCCTTGCGTCTTGCGCAATCCGATCTCGCGTGTGCGCCGCGCGGTCACGAAGCCGGCCATGCCGAGCAACCCGACGGCGGCGATCGCGATCGCGAATGACGCGATGCCGGCCGCGACGCGGCTCAGCGTGTTGAAGGCCGAATACGCTCGCTCGAACGCCTCGTCGAGAAATGTCCTCGTGATCGGCGCATTGGGCGCGAGCCGCCGCCACACGTCGTCGATGTGTTCGAGCGCCGCGCGCGCCTGCGAGCTATCGATGCGTACGAGTGTCACGAACGTCTGTTGCGGCGCGAGCGCATAGATATACGCGTTGCTCTCGCGGCTGCGCAGTGCGAACGGTTGGTTCTCTACCACGCCGATGATCTCCATGGGTTGCTGCAGATTCCCGGGGTAGAGCAGCTTGCCGACCGCGTCGGCAGGGTTCGGCCAACCGAGGTCGGCCACCGCCTGCCGGTCGATCACCACCGGCGGCGGGCTCGTGCGCCGCTGCAAGTCCTCGCGCGACGACGGTGCCGTGTCGTCGGCCCGGTCACGCGAGAACCAACGGCCGGCGAGCAGCGGCGTCTCCACGAGGGCGAAGTAATCGGACGTGACGTAGCGGTTGTTGATCGGCACTTGCGCGCCGTCGGGGTCGGGCGTGCGGCGAACGGCTGCGAGCGAGCCCAAGGCCTGCCATGGCGAGGCGCTCATGCCGGCCACGCCCCTGATTCCGGGTCCGCGTGCGAGCTCGGCGGCCACCACGTCGAACGGCCTACCCGAGGTCGCTCGCAGAGCCGCTCCGAGCACGACGTACTGGTCGGAAAAGCGCTCCACTGCCGTTTCGCGCAGCGCCGTCGCTTGCATGTAGGCGACGGTCACGGCGAAGCAGAGAAACGCCGCGGAGGCCACCTGCAAGCCGACGAGCACCGTGCGCAGCAGCGGCGGTCCGCTCGGGCTCTTTCCGATCCGCAGCGCGGACGCCGGGTTCACGCGTGCGAGCACCAACGCCGGGTACAGTCCAGCCGCCGCCGTCACTCCGATGAGCAGCACGCCGATCTCGATCCAGAAGCTGGGCATCCACCACGGCATCGCGACGATGGCACGCAGCGGGTCGCCGAATGGCAGAACCGTGAGGTAGATGATGCCGCACGCGAGCGCGGCCGAGATCGCAGCCAGGGCAGCCGTGCGCAGCAAGTCTTGAGCGATGATCGCTTGGGCGGTCGCCCCCAGCGACTTGCGCACGCCGATCTCGCGCCCGCGACCGGCGGAGCCGGCGGTCGCGAGGTTGATGAAGTTGAGGCAGGCGATGCCTAGGATCAGGCTGCCGAGCCCGACCAGGATCGTGGTGATGTCGAGCGGTAAACCGCCGAGGCCGAATCCCTGAATCCACATCGCGATCCGGTTCTTCACGGACTCCGAGACGGGCCGCGCCGCGAAGCCGATCTTCGCTTTCGGGTCGGGCAACGGCCGTTCGGCCAGGGCGCGCAGGCGGTCGTCGAGTCTGCTTGCCGTCAGCGATTCGTCTTTCGGCAGCAGCAAGTAGGTCGTTACCGACGGAAACGCCCAGTTCCCGCGCGTGAAGGCCGGGATACCCGGTTCATATACGTCCCACGAGCAGAAGATCCCCACCCCGCGCGTGAACTGACTGTCCGAAAGATGCGATGGGCCGGGTACGTTGGCGATGGCGGCCACCGTCACGTCCACGCGGCGAGGCGGGATCTCGACGGTGAGGTTCCTGCCGACGGCCGCCGTCGTTCCGAACAGCTTGATTGCCGTCTCCGACGTGAGAACGGCCGTCGCCGGCCGTGCCAGCGCGCCGGCCAGCTCGCCGGCGACGACGTCGAGCCCGAAGATGCGCGTCCAGTCGGACTCGGCGTACAGAACGGGCAGCGATTGCGCCTCGGCGCCTTCGGCGTTGACCCTCGAGATGATCAGCGACGTGCGTGCGACGGCCTCGAGCTCCGGCACGTCGAGCCGCAACTGGTCCGCCACCGGGAATGCACTTTGCGGCGTGAGCGAAGTCTTGAGCCCGTTTGCCGGCGCGTCGAAGCTCTGGTGGAGCACGTAGATCCGGTCGGCGCTCGGGAACGCGCGATCGAAGCCGTCAAGGTAGCGTGCGAACAGGCCCGCAGCGAGGAAGCAGGTGAGCCCGAGCGTGAGCACCGCAATCGATAGCGCCGCGTGCAGCGGACGCCGCCGCAAGACCCGCCACGTGACGCCGAGATGGTGACCGAGCATCGTTCGTCCCCCTTGGCCGCGCCCCAGCCGACTCTAGCAACCGAAGCCTTTCAGCTCAAGGTATATGGGTGCGCCGACGGCGACGTCGTGAGTGCAAGCAACCGATGCGGAGCGGCGTGTCACCTTTTCTCGCGGCGAAAAAGTAACATGTCCCTCTTTTTCCCCAAGGAGGCAACGCATGAAGCTTTATTACGCACCCGGCGCGTGCTCGCTCGCTCCGCACATCGTGGCGCGCGAGGCCGGCATCGACCTCGAGCTCGACAAGGTGGACTGGAAGACCAAGAAGACCGAGAGCGGCAAGGACTTCGTCTCGGTGAACCCGAAGGGCTACGTGCCGGCGCTCGAGCTCGACGACGGCCAGCTGCTCACCGAAGGTCCCGTGATCCAGCAATACCTCGCCGATCAGAAGCCGGCGTCGGGGCTCGCGCCGGCGAACGGCACGCTCGAGCGCTATCGCTTGCAGGAGATGCTCACGTACATCAACAGCGAGGTCCACAAGCAGTTCGGGCCGCTGTTCAATCCGAACATCACGCCCGAGGCCAAGGAGTATCAGTTCGCCACGATCCGCCGGCGCCTCGAGCTCATCGACAAGGGCTTGGGCAGCAAGCAGTTTCTGCTCGGCGACAAGTTCACCGTCGCCGACGCGTATCTCTTCGTGATGCTGAGCTGGGCGGATCACATGAAGATCGACATCTCGGCGCTCAAGAACCTCGCCGCGTACAAGGGGCGGGTGTTCGCGCGTCCCGCGGTGCAGGCGGCGATGAAGGCCGAGGGCCTGATCCAGTAGCAGACGGCTAGGGTGCCAGGCACGTGCCTGGCACCTCCGGTGTC
>DASUFK010000064.1:0-4118 GCA_036274615.1 Gammaproteobacteria bacterium
AAGGAGACACCCGATGATTCAATGGATTGAAGCCCAGCCGCTTCCCGACTTTGCTCAGCGTTCCGCCGCCGACGAGAAGCGGCTCATCAACTGCCGCACCGTCGATGTCAATCAGCTTATGCCGCTCAAGTACCATTGGGCATGGGAAAAGTATCTGGCCGGCAGCGCAAATCATTGGATGCCGCAAGAGATCCCCATGGCGCGCGACGTCACGATGTGGAAGACACAAGGCGCGCTCAGCGACGACGAGCGCACGGTCATCAAGCGCAGCCTCGGGTTTTTCTCGACGGCCGATTCGCTGGTCGCGAACAACCTCGTGCTCGCCGTGTATCGGCACATCACCAATCCCGAGTGCCGGCAGTATCTGCTGCGGCAGGCGTTCGAGGAGGCGCTGCATACGCACGCCTATCAGTACGTGATCGAGTCGCTCGGCCTCGACGAGGCCGAGGTGTTCAACATGTACCGCGAGGTGCCGTCGGTGGCCCGCAAGGCCGAGTGGGCGCTGCCATACACCGACAGCTTGAGCGACCCGAGCTTCGAGACCGGCACGCCGGCGGCGGACCGGCGGCTGCTGCGCGACCTCATCGCCTTCTACCTGGTCGTGGAAGGCATCTTCTTCTACGCGGGGTTCGCGCAGGTGCTGTCGATGGGGCGGCGCAACAAGATGACGGGCACGGCGGAGCAGTTCCAGTACATCCTGCGCGACGAGTCCATGCATCTGAACTTCGGCGTGGACGTGATCAACCAGATCAAGCTCGAGAACCCGGACCTCTGGACGGCGGACGTCAAGGAAGACGCGCGCCGGCTCGTGCTCGAGGGCGTGCGGCTCGAGATCGACTACGCGCGCGACACGCTGCCGCGCGGCATCCTCGGGCTCAACTCCTCGACGGTGGAAACCTATCTCCAGTTCGTGGCGAATCGCCGGCTGCAGCAAATCGGTTTGCCTGCCGCGTTCCCGGTGTCCGGGAATCCGTTGCCGTGGATGAGCGAGATCATCGACCTCAAGAAGGAGAAGAACTTCTTCGAGACGCGGGTCACCGAGTACCGCACCGGCGGCGCGCTCAGCTGGACCTGACGGCGACCATGCCGTTCGGTGGTCCTTCCGCCATAATTGCGGCGTGGAGCTGCAGGTTGTCGGGATATTGTGCGCGCTTGGCGCGGCGTGCTTCGCGGCGCTGCGCTCCGCCGACCGGGCGGGCGTGGCCGCCTTGCTGGCGGGTTTCGCCGCAGCCCTAGTCACCGTTACACCCGCCCGCTTCCCGGAGCCCGAGCCGGTGGGCGCGGCCGCCGCGCTGCTCGCCGTGGGTACGCTGCTACGGCCGCGCTGGTGGCCCGTGGCGGCCCTCGCGGCCGGGGCGTTCGCGGGGCTCTGGGTTTCCGTGCTCCGCGTGCAGGGCTTAACATTGACGCCCGCGCTATTGCTCGCAGCGGCCCTGCCCGCCGCCGGCGCCGCGCTCACGACCCGGCGGCCGGAGTTCGCTCCTTCCGTGTTGCGTGAAGAAGCACTGCTGGTGGTCGGCGGGCTCGGGCTCCTCGTGGCTGTCGGCGGCCCGCTCGCGGACGGGTGGCGCTCGGCGGGCGTGCTCGCCGGGCAGCCGCTGGGCGCGGCGCCGAGCACGAGCCAGGGTTGGCTCGTGGCCTTCGTGCTCGGCTGCGTGGTGCTCGGGGGCCTGTATTCGCTGTGGAAGCGTCGATGAGCGTGCTCGGAGTCCTGGAAAACGGTCTGTTCGCCCTCGGTCAGGTGCTGCGTTTTCCCGTGATGACGCTGCTCTGGGTATGCGTGGCCGCGGTGCTGTTCATGGCCGGGCAGGCTCTGCTCGACTTTCTCACGCGCCGCCGCGAGCGGCTCGGCTTCGACATCGAGAGGTGGCTCGAGCACGGCGCGGTGCTCGGCGCGGACGCCGCGCGCCGCGCGCGCTTGCCGGGCTCGCTCGGGCGGCTGCTCGCCGACATCGAGCAGGCCAAAACCGAGGGACGGCTCAAGGCCGGCGGGCTCGAGCATCTCGTGCTCGCGAGCGAGGAGCGCGTACGCGCATCGCTCACCGGCTCGCGCCTCCTCGTGAAGGTCGGCCCGAGCTTGGGCCTGCTCGGCACGCTGATCCCGATGGGCACCGCGCTGGCCGCGCTCGCCACCGGCAACTTGGACGCGATGGCGGGCCAGATGGTGGTCGCCTTCACCACCACGATCGTGGGGCTCGCCTGCGGCACCGCGGCCTACGTGTTACTCACGGTGCGCCAGCACTGGGTCACCGAGACCGTGCGCGAGCAGCGTTTCATCGCGGAGCGCGCGGCGGCCGAGCTCGGCCCGGAGCTCTAGGATGGCGAAGTTCCTGCGCGTGCCGCCGCCCGACGAGCAAGACGAGGATCCGCTCGCCGGCATCGCCAACCTGTTCGACGTGTCGGTGGTGTTCATCGTCGGGCTCATGATCAGCCTGTTTTCCGTGTATCGAATGCGCGACCTGGTCGACCCGTCGAGCGAAGTCACGATGGTCAAGACCAACGCGCAAGGCGAGAGCGAGGTGATCGTCAAGAAGGGCACGCAGATCGACGCGTATCGCGTCACGAGCCAGCAAGCGGCCGGCGACGGGCAACGGCTCGGCACCGCGTACCGGCTCGCGAACGGCCAGATCATCTACGTGCCCGATGCGCCGGGCGCCGCGCCGGCGCCGCCCCCGCAGTGACGGGTCGAATGACGCTCCGATGAGACGATCCGCGGCGCTGTTCGCGTTGCTCGCCGTTGCAGCGGGGGTGCACGCGCAACCGCAGCAGCCGGTGCCGCAGCCGCAGCCACCGGCCGCGGCGCCGCAGGAGCGGCCCGTCCGGGTGCTCTACGTGTTCTCCGACGGCCAGATGCCGGTGACGCTCGACGCGTACAAGAAGCTGCTGGCCGAGCACCCGGAGCTCCGCAATCGCGTCGATCTCAAGTTCCTGACCGAGTCGGTGTTCGACGACGTCGACCCGAAGTCCGCCACGAGCGCGGACGTGGTGGTGCTCGACGTCATGAACCAGCAAATGGTCGACCGCTTCGACGCCGCCAACAACACCGACCTCATCAAGGACGTGGACGCGCACGGCAAGGTCATCGGCGTGGGCGAAGGACTGCTGCCGCAGGAGGAATACGAGCGCAAAGGCGTGGTCTGGGACCAGCAAGCGCGCGATCTGTTCGCGAGCTCGGGCCTCGCCAACCAGCTCGGCTTGCTCAAGTACGCGCTCGGCGCGGCGGGCGTGAAGGGGCTCGCCGTGCCCGAGGCCGAGCCCGCGCTCGAGCTCGGCTACTACTATCCGACCGAGGGGATCTCCGGCGAGCCGGACGGCGGCCGGCTGTTCGCCGACTGGGCGTCGTTCGACGCCTGGCGGCGCGCGCACGGCAAAGCCAAGCCCGGCGCGCCGCGGGTGGCGATCGGCTTCTACAAGTCGAGCTACTACACGAGCGACACGGCCACGCTCGACGCCCTGATCGCGGAGGTCGAGCGGCAGGGCGCCGAGGCGATCCCCGTGTTCGGCTATCCCGGCGGTGTCACGTTCGAGCAGCTCTTGCTCGACGAGCGCGGCAAGCCGCGCGCCGACGTGGGCCTCGCGTTCCTGTTCCGCTTCACGGGCCCCGAGGCCGCGGAGTCGATCGCGAAGCTCGACATCCCCGTGATCAACCTCGTGTCGCTCTACGGACGCAGCGAGCAAGACTGGCGCGAGTCGACCACCGGCCTGTCGATGTTCGAGGGCACGTTCCAGGTGGCCGTGCCCGAGCTCGGAGGCCTGGTGGCGCCGACCGTCGTGGGCAGCCACGAGAAGACGCTCGATCTCGAGACCGGCATCGCCGTGGTCAGCAACCGCCCGATCGCGTCGCGCGTGACGGCGGCGGTGCAGCGCGGGTTGCGCTACGCCGCGCTCGCGTCGAAGCCGAACGCGGCGAAGCACCTCGCGCTGATGTACTACAACTACCCGCCCGGCAAGGCGAACATCGGCGCGAGCTATCTCAACGTGGCGGAGTCGCTCGCGAACATCTTGAACCGGCTGCGCGCCGACGGTTACGACGTGGGCCGCGCGGAGGCCTTCACGGGCGACGCGGTGCTCGCCGACATCACCGCCAAGGCGCACAACGTGGGCAGCTACGCGCCGGG